>JBDSMU010000153.1:0-20339 GCA_039915685.1 Gemmatimonadales bacterium
CTCAACCTCTCAACCTCTCAACCTCTCAACCTCTCAACCTCTCAACCTCTCAACCTCTCAACCTCTCAACCTCTCAACCTCTCAACCTCTCAACCTCTCAACCTCTCAACCTCTCACTCTCCACAAATACGACAACTTCACAAATACTCCATCAGTGGTGCGTTCAAGCCGCCGCTCACGCGGGTCGAACGCGTCTGCGCGCTCGATGTGTGAGGAGCCGTAGCCGAGGTACACTACCGTACCGGGGTTCGGGAAATACGAGAGCAGGACGTCGTTGCTCAGGCGTCCGTCGCGGAACGCCGCAGCCCGCGACACCGATCCACCGGAGCCAACAAAGACGATTGGCAACTCAGTGCGCGAGTTGTCACGAAGGGAATCACGCGTCTCGATCGTGTACTGCGACACGAGGCGGAATCGCAGTGCGCGGGTGAGCTGATACTCGACGCGCGCGCGCGGCACGATCTGCAGGGAGACGCGTGATCCGTCGCTCGGCCGATTCACCTGTTGATGGTTGTATGACAGGTTCACGCGGAGCTGGTCGGTGGGGCGGAGGTTGACCGAGCCCTGGAGGAAGATGATGTCGCCCGATGCCCATTCGAAGAAGTTCTCGTCCTTTCCCCAGACCACGAAGAAATTTGCCGAGCCGTTCTGAAACCCCGGAGTGCTGCCCGACAAGAGGTAGTCGCGATTGGGAATTCGCGGACTACCGGTGAACGGCCGCAGCGTTCCGTCGGCTGACTGCAGACGGTACTTGGTGTAGATCGATGGCTCGTAGCCGAAGTTTTCGTCGAGTATGGACGCCCCGGCGTTCCAGCCACCCTTCCAGCGGCTGTTCAGATTGACGTGCAGCTTGCGATCCTGAACTTCGCGCCCGCCGACAAAGTCGTCGTAGCGCCACGACCCGTCGAGCACAACCTCGCCAGTGATCGACTCGAGGGTGCGGGCCGGACGGAGCCAGCTATAGCTGTGGGCGGCGTTGACGACCACCAACCCGGTTCGGTTCAGCAACCCGGTGCGGGTGATGAATTTGCCGTCGACGGCATTGATCGCGTAGCGGGCCCGGAACGCGCGCCCGTTGCGCCGGTAACCCGCGTTCCACATCGGCGCCGACGTCACGACGCCGGCGCGTTCGTCCCGAGCCCACGCGCCTTGGACGGTGAACGAATGGATCTTCCCCAGGATCACCGCGCCATCCACATCAAGCACCCGGTTGTGATCGGGACCATCCTGCTGCTCAGTCCAGAGCACTCCCAGTCGAGACCCGGCTGCCAGGTCGCGGGAGAGGCGCACCACAGCAAACCGTGGATTCTCCCCGTGCCGCGACGCCACGGCGTCATCAACGGCTGCCAGGATTCCAAGCTGCGTGCCTCCAACCTTGCCCGTCAGCTTGCCGGCAAACACCGGCTGCACAATGCGCCGGGTGTAGATCAGGCCGCCCGGCGCATCGAACTGCTCGATGCCGTCGAGAAAGAACGGCCGGCGCTCGGCGAACCGCAGCGCCTGTCGCGGATCGAACGCGAATTGCCCCGCGTCACTCTCGACCTGCGAAAAGTCGGGGTTGGCCGTCGCGTTCAGCGTAAGGTTCGGCGTAATACCGAATCGGATATTGCCTCCGACGTCGGGACGTCCGCCGACGTAAACCCACCGACCGTCAGACGCTCTGGGTGTGCCGTCAACGCGCGACGTGAGCGTCGGCACAACATCGAGTACCAGCCCTGCATCCAGGTCGTCGAGCCCGGCGAGCTTTCCCGATTGCGCCAGGAACGAAGCGGCGCCGCGGCGGGCTGGCGTCCACGTCTGCTCCTGCGCGGAGTGCTGCACGACCCGCAGGATGTTGATGCCCCATGTCTGCGTCTTCGCACGCTGGAACCGGATGCTCTTGAACGGAATCCGGATCTCGACCTCGAATCCCTCCGCGGTGAGCCGTCCCTTCGATTCCCACACGAAATCCTGTGATTGGTCGGGTGGCTGCCGGGTCGCGTCGGCACAGTTGAACCCGCCGCAGACCCCGGCGCGCCCGCTCTCGTTGAGCGCGCCGTCAGCCTGCACGCCAAGTGGATTCACCGCAAACCACGTTGCCTGCCGACCGTCGTCGAACGTCGACAGAAAAATCTGGACGTTGTCGTCTGCGCCCACCCGGTCCCGGTCAGAAAGCGTTGAGTTCACGGTCCCCGGCGGAGCGAACGCGCGAATCCCGACGTGCAGGGCGGTGGTCGAGTACCAGATGTACACCTCGGTCGAGTCCGCGGCTGGCTCGCCATCGACCGGGGTGTACTGCGAAAAACCTGTCAGGACAGCGGCCGCTCGCCACATCGGCTCCGTGAGCTGCCCGTCGATCGTCACCTCTCCCGTGAGGCGCGGCGTCCGCACCAGCAGCGGCCCTGACCGGCCGTGATAGAAAATGGGATCACTTTGCGGCAGCGTGTCCACGCCCAGCGTCATCGCCAGGAGGAGTACCGGGAGCGTCATCGTCACGTCGCGCCTGTAAGGGTGGAGATCGCGACACGGTACGCGTTCCCCCGATCGGTGGTTTCGCGAGATCGTAGGCCGCAATGTTAGAATTTCACCATGCGCATCGCCTCGCTATTGCTGCTGGCCCTCCTTGCTGCCCCCACGGTCGCCCCGTCTCAAGCTCCATTTCGCCGCGATCGGGGCCTCGAGGCCGAGCTTAGGCGTCTCGCGAACGAGGTCGAGGGAGACGTGGGGATCTACGTCCGGCACCTGAAGACCGGCCGCGGGGCGTCGATTCGCGCCGACGAGCTCTTCCCGACCGCATCGATGATCAAGCTGCCAATCCTCGCCACCACCTTCCAACGCATCCACGACGGCGCACTCTCGTTCGACTCGGTGCTCGTGTGGGATGACTCGCTGCGTTACGGCGACGACGATGGTCTGGTCAACAACCTGAAGCCTGGCACCCCAGTCCCGTTGAGTCAGGTATCGCTGATGATGATCACCACCAGCGACAACGCTGCGGCGCTCTGGTTGCAGGCATTGGTGGGCGGGGGGGCGGCGGTCAACGAGTGGCTCCACGCCAACGGCTTCGACTCGACTCGGGTCAACTCCCGAACGCCCGGGCGGCGGCCGAACTGGGAAGTGCACGGGTGGGGGCAGACCACTCCACGGGAGATCTCGGAACTCCTGGTGCGGGTCCGGGAGGGCCGGGCTGTGAGTCCGGCCGCAAGTTTGCAGATGTACAGGCACCTGACCCGTATCTACTGGAACGGCGAGGCCCTTTCTGCCATCCCGCCGTGGGTGCAGGTCGCATCAAAGCAGGGGGAGGTGGAGCGCTCTCGGTCGGAGGTGGCGCTCGTGAACGGGCGGTCGGGCGACTATGTGTTCGCGGTGATCACCCGCAACCAGCGGGACACCTCCTATGCAGCGACGAATCAGGCGTATACCCTTATCCGGCGCGTGTCGGCGCTGCTCTGGAAGCGTTTCGAGCCGGGGACGCCTTGGACCGCGCCTGCCGAAGCGGTGAAGTACACGCCGTAAGTGATTGGTGTGCAAGTCAGTAGCGTGTTAACGTATTCAGATATGGAGCCGCCTTCGGGCGCTCCGGCGCGAGGGCCAGGGTCGCCCACTACGTCCTGCGGGACGCTGCGATCGCCATCGCCGAACCCACTTGAGGAGAAACCCGGTATGCGCAAAGCTCTATTCGTCGGAATCATTGCTGCCCTCGCCGTCGCCGCCCCGCTCGCGGCCCAGGACGCCGACTACAAGATGGACGGATCGTGGATCGTCTCACTCGGCGGCGGTGTCACGCTGCCCGTGGGTGACGCATCCGACATCTTCAAGACCGGATACCACGGCAATGCGACCATCGGGTATCGCCCGTCGGGTTCACGCCTGTCGTACATGATCGACGCCGGGTTCCATCGCGCCGAGAACAAGTATCTGGTCGGGCTCGACTCGACCGACATCGCCTCCAGCATCGGTCACAGCAACATTCTCACTGTGTTCGCCCGCTTCAACTACGACCTCTCGCCGAACCTCTACTTCCTCGGCGGCGTCGGCGTACTCCGGCGTGAATTCCCGGTCGAGGGCTCGAACCTGATCTTCACGAACACCGACGCTGGCATTGCGGCAACGGGCGGCCTGGGCCTGGTGCTCGGCAAGCTGCTGTTCATCGAGGGTCGAGTCATGCACAAGTTCAGCGATCCGTCGCTCACCATCGTTCCGATCACGGTCGGCGTCCGCTTCTAGCACGCCACCTGAACGACGAGTATCGACGCCCCGGCTGCCTCGGCCGGGGCGTCATTGCATCGGGACCCCGCCGCGGCATGCCGGTTGCTCCCGGAGAGTACCATGACCCCGTCGCCTGATCGTCGACCCCCGGACGCCGTCTTCTACCTGAGCCGAGCTAGCGGTCCGGGTGAGCCGCCCGATTTCACCATTGCTGGTGCCGAGGGCGACGTGGAACGCGTGCTCGGACCGGACAATCCATTACTCGGCGGCGTATCGCTTCGATCCATCTTTCCCGCTCATCGCGTCGAGGCAATGCTCGCAGAGTTCGCGATGTCGCTCGACACCGGAATGGGTCTCGAGCGCGACGTGCCGGTCCGCAGTGGGATTCTCCCGGCGTCTTGGCTCGGTCTGCGCATCGAACCCCATGGTGAACAGCTGCGCATCGAGGTCACCGACCTTACGGCAGACAAGCTGCATGATGTCCGCCGCGCGGCGGCCGCCTCACAACGAGAACTGCTGTTCGACCTCCTACCGATCGGTATCGTCATCCATGGCCCCGATGGCCGCGTCGTCGACGCGAACCCGGCCTTCGCCACGCTCACCGGCCTCCTGCCCGCCGACCTCTACGGTCGCACCCTCGACGAGGTGGCCGGGCTCCCGCACCAACCCATCCCCGGCACGTCCCGAACGCAGGTTCGCTCGTCCACCGGCGTGGTACACGCTGTCGAGATCACCACTGCGTCGCTACCGCACGGCTACCACCAGCTCATCGTCCGCGACCTCACGGCGCTAGAGGAAAGTGAGGAGCGATTCCGCGCGGCGTTCGAGGAGGCCGGCGCCGGGATGGCAATCGTGATGCGGGACGGGCGAAACCTGCGGGTCAATCGTGCCATGTGCGAGCTCATGGGGTACACGGAGCCGGAACTGCTCCAGCTCACATGGAAGGACCTTGTGCATCCCGATGACCTCGGCCACTCGTTGAGCGTGTGGGATGCCTTCGACCGGGGTGTCACGTCCTCGCTGCGCAGCGAGAAACGCTACTACCATCGCGATGGGCACGAGATCTGGGTCCATGTGATCCTCTCGATGGTCCGTGACCACGCCGGCAAACCGTTGTATTTCCTGGCTCAGGTGGAGGACATCTCCGAGCGCCGGCGGCTCGCCGTCGCATTGCGGGACAGCGAGCAGCGTTTTCGGAGCGCGTTCGAGCAATCTGCCGTCGGCATGGCGCTGCTATCCCCCAAGGCCGAAACGTTGCGAATCAATCAGGCGCTCGCAGACATCCTCGAACAGGACTTCGAGCGGGCGCGAACGCTGCAATGGCACGAGATCCTCCACCCCGACGATCGTGCCGACGCCGGTGAGAGCCTCGGGCGGGTGGCCCGCGGTGAAACGTCGTCGTCCCGCGCCGAACGACGGTACGTCAAACGCGACGGATCAACGGTCTGGGTCCACGTGACCGTCTCGCCCGTCCTCGACGACGCCGGGCAACCGCAGTACCTCCTCGCCCAGATCGAAGACATCTCCGAGCGCCACCGCCTCACGACAGAACGCCAGGAGATGGAGGAGCGACTCGAACTGGTGCTCGACGCCACCGACGACGGCATCTGGGATTGGAATTGCCAAACCGGCGATACCTATTACGGCCCCCAATGGATCGGCATGCTCGGCTATCCGGCGGTGGAATGCGAAGGTGATGCAGAGGTGTTCCGCAAGCTGGTGCACCCCGATGACGCCGGCCCCGTCTGGCAGGCCAACGAGGCACACCGCCTCGGCCGCGACAATGGGACGTACGACCAGACCTTTCGGATGCGTCGGGCCGACGGAACCTGGGCGTGGATCCGCTCGCGAGGGCGCGTTGTATCGCGAGACGCCGCGGGCAAGGCGCTTCGGATGGCCGGTACCCACACGGACGTGAGCGAGCAGCGACACCTCGAAGAGCAACACCGGCAGTCCCAGAAGATGGAGGCGATCGGACAGCTCGCCGGTGGCGTGGCACACGACTTCAACAACTTGATCGCAGTCATCAGCGCGACCACCGAACTGCTGCTTGATGATCAGGGGTCCGTGGAGTCACGGCGCGATGACCTCCACAACATCGCCATGGCGTGCGACCGTGCGAAGACCCTGACCCGACAACTGCTCTCGTTCTCCAGGCAGGAAGTCGAGCGCAGCCAGGTCATCGCGATCGACACGGTCATCGACGATATCCGGCCGCTGTTGCACCGCGTCATGGGTCCCAACCAGAACCTCGAGTTTCGGCGGGGAGCTGGGGGCGTTCACGTTCGACTTGACCCCGGCCAGCTTGAGCTGGCGGTAATCAACCTGGTCGCGAATTCGCGAGATGCCATGCCGGGAGGCGGCGATGTGGCGGTGGTGACGTCGACCATCATCGTCGACGCGTCGAACCCTCCTGACACCATCCCCGCACTCCAGCCGGGCAGCTACGTCGCGCTGGAAGTGATCGACACCGGCGCCGGTATCGATCCCGCAGCGCGGCCGCGGCTCTTCGAGCCGTTTTTCACCACCAAGCCGCACGGCAAGGGCACCGGGCTCGGTCTTCCCACGGTGTCAGGCTTTGTGGAGCGAATCGGCGGCGCCGTCGGTGTCCGCAGCATCCCGGGACGTGGCTCGACCTTCACATTGTATTTCCCCATCGCCGTCGTCAGCACCGCTCCCCCCAGCAAGCCGACACCTGCCTCGCCAACGCCACGCGAGGGTACCCGACGGATCCTGGTGGTCGACGACGACGACGTGGTCCGGACGGCCACACGTCGACTACTACAACGGCGGGGATTCGTTGTCGTCGAGGCGTCCGACGCCACCACAGCCCTTGGCGTGCTGGCCGATGACGATGCGATCGAGGTGGTCCTCAGCGATCACGCGATGCCGGGACGAACCGGTCGCCAGTTGCTCGCCGATGTGGAGGTGCGTTACCCCGACGTGCGGCGGGTGTTGATGTCAGGATTCGCCGGCGATGGCATGGTGCGTGGCGTGCTACCCGATCTTGGCGTGCAGTTCGTGCCGAAGCCATTCACGATCGATGAACTTATCGCCGCGATCGGCCAATGACCTGGCGCGTCCCTCGGCCGTTCACCAACCGGGCCGCATCCGTTCACGATTGAGGTCGTCGCCGTCCCGATACCGCCGTTGCCGTCAGCGGGTCGTCCGGCCAAGCATGTTTCGGGTATCGTCCTCGCATGTCCCTGCGAACATCGAAATAGCCATTCGCCCAGAAACTGGCAAGATCTCGGGTGACCTGCACCGGCCGATATCCGGGTGACAGCAGGTGCAGCACCAGCGGACAACGACCGTTGGCAATCCGAGGCGTCGCGGTCCACCCGAACACTTCCTGGAGACGCACCGCAAGGAACGGCGCGGCGGGATCGGAGTAATCCACTTCCAGCTTGCTTCCCGAGGGAACCGCTACCCGGTCGGGCGCGAGGTCGTCCAAGGAGCGGCGCTGCTCCCACGTCAACAATTCCAACAACGCCGCGGTGAGGCGGGCAGGAGCAATCGCATCGAGCCGATTGATGCCCTCCAGGCGCGGAGCGAGCCAATCCGCCAATGTCACGCCGAGCACCTCGTCGGAGAGGTCGGGCCAACCCGGAAAGTGCACGGCCACGAAACGGATACGCGAACGAACCCGGCCGGCGGGTCCTTCCCATGGCAACGTCGCTACACCAAGGTCGTTGATCGCACCGACGAGCGCCGATTGCACCGCGGCCGGATCACTGCTCGGAACGACCACATCGGACAGCACCAACGCCCCCAGCGTTGTGCGCCGACGGGTCCGTACTGCACCCTGTTCGGCATCCCACGATGTTGTCGTCACGGTCTCACCCTGCGCCCGGATACAGGCGTCAAGCGATGCCGGATCGAGCGAAGCCGCGAGGGTGATGCGCGCATCGACGCCCGCGTCTTCCACCCCTGCGGCAACAATCCAGGGCTGCCGCGCCATGGGATCGCGCGGGTCAATTGAGGCGCCGCGACCGTTGCGCAGCAGGAATCGACCCGGCCCACCCCGTTGTTGTGCCACCCGGTCGGGATACGCCATGGCGAGCAGCGAGCCGATATCAGCTGCGCTACCGACGGTCGGATTGCCAACACCGAGACGACGACGCCATTCACGGGCGGCGTCGCGCAACCGAGCAAGCAATCCCTCATCGCCAAAACTGGAACTTGCAAAATCGCGGCGCTCGAGGACCTCTACCCGAAGGCTGAGGTCAACCTCGGGGGGGCCACCGTCGCCGCGCATCGGGTCACGATCGTCGAGGATCGCGGCGATGGTTGCAGCTCGCGCTGCGGAGGCCGGCGAGTCATTACGCGCGGTGAGCAACATGTGGGCGAGGCGAGGATGGGTACCCAGCCCCGCCATCGCCGTCCCGTGCGACGTGATCCGCCCGCCGGAATCAAGCGCACCGAGTTGTGCGAGCAGTTGTCGCGCCTCCGCGACGGCGGCAGCCGGGGGAACGTCGAGCCACCGCAGTGCGGCGGGGTCGGGAAATCCCGCAGCCACGAGATCGAGCACCAGCGGAGTGAGGTCGGCGTCGACCATCTCCGCACGGGTAAATGGCAGCAGCCCGGAATCCTCGGCCGCGCTCCAGCACCGGTGACAGGTGCCCGACATCGTGCGGCCCGCCCGGCCACGGCGCTGATCAGCGGAGGCCCGCGATACACGAACCGTCTCGAGCCGCGTCATCCCGGTGCGCGGCGAGAAACGCGGAATCCGCATCCACCCGCCATCGACCACCACACTGATCCCTTCGATGGTCAGCGACGTCTCGGCGACATTGGTGGCGAGCACCACCTTCCGCTGCCCCGTAGGTGCGGGAACGATGGCGCGATCCTGGGCAGCGGGCGACATGGCGCCGAACAACTGGTGCAGCGACACGTCGGCGGGCAGGCGTGGTGCCAACAGGCCGGCGACTCGGCCGATCTCACCCGCCCCACTGAGGAAGACGAGAACAGACCCAGTGTCTTCGAGCAGCGCGTCGCGCACTACACGTACGACGTGAGGAACCGTCCCAACCCCAGACGGAGGAGCGCGATACTGTGTCTCCACCGGGAACGCACGCCCCTCGCTCCGGACCACGACCGCGTCACCCAGCAACCTTGCCGCAGCGCCACCATCGATCGTTGCCGACATCACCAGGATCCGCAGGTCAGGTCGCAACAGGTCTTGGGTGGCGAGGCAGAGTGCCAAGCCGACGTCGGCGTGGATCGATCGCTCGTGGAATTCATCGAAGATCACGATCCCAACACTCTCGAGCGCCGGATCACGCTGAATCATTCGAGTCAACACACCCTCGGTCACCACCTCGATCTGTGTTGCGCTGCTTACCCGGCTGTCGCCTCGAACCCGATAGCCCACTCGCTGGCCGACGTCCTCGCCCAGCGTCGTGGCCATGCGCCGAGCAGCCGCGCGCGCAGCGAGTCGGCGCGGCTCAAGCATCACGATCCGCCGGTCGCCCAGCCACGGCGCGGCGAGGAGTGCCAGCGGCACGCGGGTGGTCTTGCCGGCGCCGGGGGGAGCCTCCAGCACAGCGGCCGTGGATGCCCCCAGGGCGTCGAGCAACTCGGGGATCACCGAATCGATCGGGAGGGCCGCCGCACTCTCAGGGCTCACGTACGCTCCAGCCAGTCTGCCATCGCATCCCTCACCACAATAAAAGGGGCCGCCACCTTGCGGTGACGGCCCCATTGCGCCGAAGCGCTGCGTACTAGAAGCGGAACCCGCCGGTCAGGTAAAGCTGGTCGGCCCCACCGATGGCGAAGCGCGCCTGCACGAACGGACCCTTGCCGCCGCTGAACTTGTACCCGCTCAGGACATTGAGGCCAACATCGCTCGAGCTGCAGCTGACACCGTCGATGTCGCAGAAATTGGCGTCACCATCGCTGTAGCTGGCGTGCGCGTAGTTCACGCCGGCGCCCACGTAGAGACCGCGGATCGAGCGGATGTCGTACAGCGCATTGCCGTTGATTTCCCAGTACTTGAGGGGATCTTCCGCGAAGAAGTAGTCGAAGGTGGCCTCGGCACTGATGCCGCTGTTGGCGGTCATCGAACCCAGCCCGAAGTTGAGCCCAGCGCCCACACCAAAGTCCTTGGAATCCAGCCCGTACGAACCCTGCACGACAAATCCGATCTGCGCGTTCGCAGCCGGGGCGGTAAAGGTCGCAGCCACAACAAGGGCCGCACCAGCGACCAGCGTCCGAAGAGAAGTCCGCATTCAGTTGCCTCCAACAAGAGGTGGATATTACCGGGAGGATTCCCGGCCCTGCATGGATGCAAGATGCGGCGCGAAGGTCGCATTTGCAACGGGACCCCCGGGGACCTGGGAGTCCGAAATCGATGCGGCCGAACTACTATCCGACCGAGGCATCAACGGGAATGCAGCAAAAAAGGTGCGAGACCCGGCCGTGTCGCGCCAGTCCCAATCCCGATGTTCCATCTGCCACCACCCTTTTCTCCGATAAGCATCCCGAGTGATCACGCTGCCCTGGTGCGCCGACATTCATCTCAATCTTGCCCGCCCCGAAGCCGAGGCGCGGTTCCTCGATGCATTGCGCAAGCACCGTGGCGAACCCGTCGTGATCTGCGGCGACATCACGACTTCGCGCCACCTCGTGCCCGCGCTCGAACGAATCGCCGACGCCGTGGCGCGCCCCATCGCGTTCGTACTCGGAAACCATGACCACTACGGCGGTTCAGTCGCCGGGGTGCGCGACACCGTGAGGGCGCTCAACGCGCGTCGACCGGAGATCACCTGGCTTCCCCCGGCGGGAGCGGTGCGAATCGATGAGGACATCGTCCTGATCGGCGTCGATGGCTGGGCCGATGGTCGGTATGGCGATGGACTCGGAACGCCGCTCCGGCTCAATGACGACCGGCTGATTGCCGAGATTGCCGCACAACCCGACCACGCGCACCGGCTAGCCGCTCGCCGCGTCCTGGCCGACGCCGACGCCGCGCGACTCGATGCGCTCCTCGAAGAGGCCATTGGCTTGGCGCGGCACGTGGTGATCGCGACCCATGTTCCGCCCGTGATCGAGGTGCTCCCACAACGTGGTCGACGCTCCTCACCCGACTGGTGGCCGATCTTGGCGTGCGGCGCCACCGGTACCAGACTGCGCGACCGAGCCCGCCGGCACGCCGGGCACCGGTTCACCGTCCTGGCAGGTCACACCCACGTCGCGGCCGACGTGATCGTCGCTGCCAACCTCCGGGTGCTGACAAATTCCGCACGGTACGGCGCGCCGGTGTCGCACTCCGTCACCCTGTCCTAACTTTCGGCATTTCCCTTCGAGGCACTCCCATGCGTTTCCGGCTCGCGATCCTGACGCTCTTCCTGGCCATACCTGTCGGCGCTCAGTCTCCGGCGATCGCCAACGATTCGGTGGTGCGCACCGGCACGCTGCCCAACGGGTTGCGCTACTGGATCCGGACCAACGAGATCCCGGCGAAGCGGTTGGAGCTTCGCCTCGTGGTGCGTGCCGGATCGATTCTCGAGGACGAAGACCAGCGCGGTCTCGCGCATTTCGTCGAGCACATGGCGTTCAACGGGACCACACGGTTTCACCGCAACGAGCTGGTTCAGTACCTCGAGTCGATCGGCGTGCGCTTCGGCGCCGACCTGAATGCGTCGACCGGCTTCGATGAAACGACCTACTATCTCCCGGTTCCCACTGACAAGTCCGGCTTGGTCGAACGGGCGTTCGACATCCTGCAGGACTGGGCACACGGGGTGCAATTCGATTCGACGGACGTGGCGAACGAGCGCGGCGTCGTGCTCGGAGAATGGCGGAGTGGCCTGGGCGCCGGATCACGGGTGCGCGACCGCGAGTTCCCAGTGCTCTTCCAGGGATCCCGCTACGCCATCCGGCTGCCAATCGGCGACACCGCCGTGATCGGTCACGCCCAGGTTGCCCCCCTGAAACGTTTCTATCACGACTGGTACCGGCCGGACCTCATGGCCGTGATTGCGGTCGGCGATTATCCGATGGACCAGCTCGAGGCGCTGATTCGTTCCCGCTTCGGCGACCTCGCCGCGCCAGCAGCCACGCGGCCACGTACCGAGACCGCGGTACCCGAGTTGGCAGGCGCCAGGGTCACCGTGACCACCGATCCCGAGCTGAGCACCGAGTCGGTGCAGCTCCTCGTCCGTCGTCCCGCCACGCCATACCGCACCGAGGACGATGAGCGCCGCGCGCTCGTCGGTGCCCTCCTTTCGACCATCGGCAATCAGCGACTCGGCGACATCCAACGGCGCCCCGACGCCCCGTTCGTGTCAGCATTCTTCGGGCAGTCGGAGCTGGTGCGCAACGTGGAGGTGTTCGCCCTCGTCGTGAACGCAAAGGAAGGCCGGACCGCCGATGCGTTCGAGGCAACCCTCATCGAACAGCACCGGCTCGGCGTACACGGCGTCCTCCCTGCCGAGCTTGAACGCGCCAAGGCGAGCCTGCTTCGCAGTCGCGAGCAGTCGGCCGCCGAGCAGGACAAGGCGTTCTCATCAACCCACGTCGATCGTTATGTCGACGCATTCCTGACCGGTGACGCGACCCCGTCAGCCCGAACCCGCCTCGCCCTCGCAACCCGCCTGCTTCCGACCATCATGCTCGTCGATGTGAATGCCGCAGCGCGTGACGCGGCACTCGGCACCGATCGGTTCATTGCGGTGCGCGCGCCCGACAAAGACGGGGTGGTACTGCCCGACCGCTCCGCCCTGCTCGCCGTGATGGCGCGGGTCGACACGCTCACCGTCTCGCCCTGGACCGAGATCACCGTGGACGGGCCCCTCGTCGCCGCGCCCCCCACTCCTGGCCGGGTGACCTCGACACGCTTGCATCCCGACCTGGGAATCACCGAGTGGCGCCTCAGCAACAACGTCCGGGTGCTGGTCAAGCCCACCGAGTTCCGCGCCGACCAGATCCTCGTCGCTGCCACGTCGCCCGGGGGCATGTCGCTGGTTTCCGACGCCGACGTGACAGCCGCGGCCTTCGCGACCGCTATCGCGCGTGAGAGCGGTTACGGATCCTTTGATGCTTCGGCGTTGCGCCGAAGGCTCGCGGGATCAATAGCGACGATCACCCCGCAAATCGACGATCTCACCCAGGGATTCATCGGCAACACGGCACCGAAAGACATCGGCACGTTCTTCGAGTTGTTGTGGCTCGTCGCCACGGCGCCCCGCTATGACAGCAGTGCCGTATTGGCGTTCTTCAACCGGGTTCGCCCGCAGCTCGTCAATCGCGATCGGATCCCCTTCTCGGCGTTCTCCGATACCATTACGCTCACCATATCTGGCAACCATCCGCGCACCCAGCCTCTGGATCTTGCCCGGTTCAATGCGGTGGACCCACTCCGCGCCTACGCCATCCTGCAGGACCGCTTCCGGGACTACGGCACCTTCACTTTCGTAATTGTCGGAAACGTCGACACCGTCACGCTGCGCCCACTGGTTGAGCGGTGGCTCGGTGCGCTACCGACCACGGGACGCAAGGAGACCTGGCGTGACGTGTTACCACCATTCATCAATGCGCCGGTCGCGAAGGTCGTTCGCCGTGGCAAGGAGCCTGTCGCCGTGCAGATCGCGCTGTTCGGCGGGCCCACGCCCAACGTCAGCGACGCCACCCAGGCCGCGGCCGCGGCGGCAGGCTCGATCTTGGAGACCCGCCTGCTCGAGACGCTCCGCGAAGCGATGGGTGCGACATACAGCGTGAATGTCTCGGCAGCCGTCCATGCGAAGCCACGCAAGGCGCGCATCGGTTCGATCAACTTCACATCCGAACCCGGTCAGGCCGATTCCCTCTGGGGCGCCGCGAACCAGATCATCGCCGACCTCCGCGAGAACGGCCCGACCGCAGCCGAGCTGGCCACGCACATCGAGAAAGAGCGGCGCGAGACCGAGGTGTCGGCGCGCACGAATGAGTGGTGGCTGGGCAGCATCGTTGCCCAGGTGGACGCTGCCGAACCGCTCACCGCGATCACAGGATGGTCGGACCGACTCGATGCTCTCACCATTGCGGGGGTGCGGGCGGCTGCACGAATCGTCTTCGATCCATCGAACGTGGCACGTTTCACGTTGCTGCCTGAGGAGACTCGATAGATTCCCGGCATGAAACGACGCACCTCGCGGTTTCCGTGGCTGGTCCTGCTCGCGCTGGTGCTCGTTGCAGCGTGGTACTGGGTTGCGCCACGGCGCACATGGGATCGCTTCTTGCGGGCCGTGGCAGTTGGCGACGGTATAGCGCTCGAACAGGTCGTCGATTTTTCGTCGGTCCGAATCCACCTCAAGTCCGACTTGCGCAGATCGCTCGAAACCCGCAACGGCGGTATCACGCGCGCTGCCACGCCAGTGCTCGGTGGGGTCGTGATCGACCCGCTCGTCGACATGATTGTGTCGCCGAGCGGACTGGAGCAACTCATCACGTCCTTCGGTACCCGGAACGTCGATGTTGCACAGCAAACGATTGTGTCCTTCCGTTACCGATCCCTCTCCCGCGTTGATGTTCACGTCCGGTCGAGTGTCGATCCGGAACGCGAGGCAGGGGTGTTCACGTTTGAGAGGTCAGGAGTCACCTGGCGACTGTCCCGGGTGTGGAGCGACCGACTCACTTCAGCAGAGGGTTAGAGATGCACCGTTTTTCACTGCTCGCCGCCGTATTCCTCTTCCCGTCATTGCTGCCAGCGCAAGTGCGTTATCGCGCCGACCCGAATCCTGACCGCACGATCGAATGGCTCATTGCCGGCGGTCAGGTCAAGCAGCGCCCGTCCCGATCTCCGCGGAGCCCGATTGTGTCGCAGTTCGACACCGTGGGTCTTACGCCGATGGGCGTGGTGGGCGACACCGTGACGCTGTTTCTTTTCCCCGACGGCGCCAACCTGAGCGTCATGCGCTACGCCACGATCCGAGCACGGCGCCGGTTCGATCCACCGGTATCATGGCGAGCGGCCTGCGATGATGTGGCCCACCCGGGATGGATGTTCGACCTCGACGCGCCTGCCACGTCGGCCTTCGCCGTCGTGGTACCGGGTCGAGCATCGATGCCGATCCGGCGTCCTGCACCGCCTTTCGCACAAACCGCAGCACTGACGTACTTCCTCCCATTCGCCGACAGCGTGTACCAGGCGTATGCTGCGGTCGTTGCACCGAAAACCGAGCGGTCCGCCGAATACCTGCGCAACGACTTCTACCAGACGACGGGCGACGCCGGTTGGACTCGCAAGCCGATGATCGGCGTTCGGGGGCCCGGCGGATATGAGTACGGCGTGGTGTCGGTCTGGATGCGCGATGACTACCCGTACGGGCGGGGGATCAACACCACCGGTACCTGGATCGTGAACGCCTGGGGCTATCCGGTGGCGATGGCGCCCGGCAATGTCGACATCTATGGGACGGTCGACATCGAGGCCGATGGCATCGATGAAGTGGTCACGTCGAGTGGGCTGATTCGCTGGGATGGGAAGCGGTGGCGCATTCCGGTGGTCTACTCCGACGAGCCGTGTCTGGCGCGCAAGATCATGAATCCGCCAGCAGGTGTTGCCCCCTGATCGTCGGCGGGCTCCCGGCATTCATCGTCCCGGCGGCTCTGCCGTCACGACATGGACCGGGATCCCCCCGTTGGTGGTGCGCAGGACCTCACGCAGCGGCAACCGCAGTTGTCCTTCCAGCATTCTGTCGGCAGTAAGCATCGTGAGTTGCCACGCCGGGCGGCGCTCCTGGAATACGCGCCCGATGGTGGCGTAGAGGTCGCGAAGCGCCGTACGGTCCCCGATCCGGGCACCGTACGGCGGATTTGTGACGATGCATCCGCCCCTTCCGTCCGGTTCCATCTCGGATATCGTGGCGCGCGAGAATGTGATGTCGCCCGCCACGCCCGCCCGCTCGGCGTTCGACTGCGCCGCCGTGATCGCCCCGTGATCACGGTCGAATGCAGATATCTTCACACCGGCCGCAGGTAGTTCTGCGTCGCTGGCCACGGTACGCGCTTGATCGAAATTTCCCTTCGCCATCATCGGCCATCCCTCGGCCGCAAAACGCCGCAACCGCCCCGGCGCCATCCGACGCGCCATCAGCGCCGCCTCGATCGCGATCGTACCCGAGCCACAAAAGGGGTCAAGCAACGGCGCGGCTTGCACCCCCTCAGGCGTCGCCCAGCCACTCGCGTACAGCAGTGCAGCCGCGAGGGTCTCCCGCATCGGCGCGCGTGCCACGGCCTGGCGCCATCCGCGGCGATGCAACAGCGCCCCTGACGCATCGGCCGACAACGTCACGCTGTCGCGAAAAACCCGCACCACGATCCGTTGCACCGCGGGGATGCATTGGAGGTCGTCCTCGATTTCTTCCGCCTCCGACGGGGCGCGAACCGCCGTGAGGTTTGCAACCGACGCGATTGCGGCCCGTTCGAGCCGTTCGGCGATTGCATCCTGATGATACAGCCGGGATTTCTTTGAGGTCACGCGGAAATGCACCGCCGCTCCCGGCGGGATGACGTTGGCCCACGCCACGGTGGCAGCGTGCTTTTCCAGCTCCGGGAACGTTCTCGCGTGGAACTCTGCGAGCCGGACGGTCACGCGACTGACGGTGCGCACCTGCATCAGCACCATCGCAAGCGCGGCAGGCTGCACCGAAAAGGCCACCCCGCCCGGCTCAACCGCGCCCGGTGCGATCCCGAGCACCGACAGCTCGGCCACGGCCAAGGGTTCGAGGCCAGGCGCCGTGACGGCCCAGCACGGGAGCAACAGCGCAGTGGTCACGGCGTAACGTTAATGGCGAGGGGCCGAGCCACCGGATAGCTTTGACCGCCGATCGTCCCGACGACCCGCGCCGCACTCCAGGAGTACGCCCCAGTGCCCCATCCAATCACCGCGTTCCTGACCCACCACTACCGGCACTTCAACGCTGCCGCCCTGATTGATGCGGCACAGGGATGGCGCCATCACCTCGACGAGGGCGGGAAGATGATGGTGACCCTCGCCGGCGCGATGAGCACCGCCGAGCTCGGGCTCTCCCTCGCCGAGATGATCCGACCGGGGAAGGTGGCGGCGATCACGTGCACCGGTGCCAACCTCGAGGAGGACATCTTCAACCTCGTGGCGCACGACTTCTACGAGCGCGTGCCGCACTACCGGGATCTGACCCCGGCCGACGAGGAAGCACTTCTCGCGCGCCACATGAACCGCGTCACCGACACCTGCATCCCCGAGATGGAGGCAATGCGACGCCTCGAGACCGTGGTTCTCGATGAATGGACCGCTGCAGATCGCGCTGGCGAGCGTTACTTCCCGCACGAGTTCTTCTATCGCGTGATCCGGAGCGGCAAGCTGGTGCCGCACTATCAGATCGACCCGAAGAATTCGTGGATGCTTGCGGCCTGCGAGGCCGACCTGCCGATCTTTGTGCCGGGCTGGGAAGATTCGACGCTCGGCAACATGTATGCGGGTCACTGCATATCGGGCGACATCGCGAATGTGCATACGGTGCGCACCGGCATCGAGTACATGACCACGCTCGCCGCGTGGTACACCGAGAACTCGGGTGGTCACGGCATCGGCTTCTTCCAGGTGGGCGGGGGCATCGCGGGCGACTTCCCGATCTGCGTCGTACCGATGTTGCACCAGGACCTGCAGCGTCCCGATATCCCGGTGTGGTCGTACTTCTGCCAGATTTCGGATTCGACGACCTCATACGGTTCGTATTCCGGCGCGGTACCAAACGAGAAGATCACGTGGGGCAAGCTGCGCGCCGATACTCCGAAGTTCATCATCGAGAGCGACGCATCAATCGTGGCACCACTCATCTTCGCGATCGTCCTCGGGTGGTAATCCGTCGCGTTGTGCTGCTCGCGCTGGTGCTGAGCTGCACGCGCAACGCGGGAGACACCGCCACAGGCACGATCGAATCGACTCAAGCCGATCTCGCTATCGACGGCATCGCGCGGCTCGTCTCCATCCGGGTGCATGAGGGGGAGATGGTGGCCGCCGGTGACACAATCGCCGTCCTCACGACAGTCACCCTCCCTGCAGACCTTGCCCGCCAGCAGGCCGCACTCGCCGACGCCCAGGCACAGTACCGCGACGTCCGCGCGGGGGCGCGCCCGGCGGAAATCGCACGCGCCGCGGCCGACCTGCGGCGCACCGAGGCGGAACAGGCGCTGGCAGAATCAACCCGACGCCGGATCGAACCACTCGCCAAGAACGGCGACGTGCCGGCGCAACAGGGCGATGAGGTGCGCGCCGTAGCCGCCCAGGCCGCGGCACGCGTTGCGGCAGCACGGGAATCATTGCGGCTGCTCGAGGCCGGCAACCGGCCCGACGCAATCCGTGCTGCGGGTGCCCGCGTCGACCAGGCCGCCGCGGCGGTGGCGTCAACCGAAGCGAGGGAACGCGACCTCGTGTTGGTCGCGCCCAGCGCTGGTCGGGTGCGCAACGCGTGGTTCGAGTTGGGTGAGCTCGTTCCCGCAGGGCGGCCGATTGTTACCCTGGCCAACGAGACAAAGCCGTGGGTGCGGGTGTACGTCGGACAGGAGATCTTCGCCCGCATCACCACCGGCATGTACGCCACGGCGACGCTCGACGTCGACGGACCGCCGATCGGGGCGCGCGTGGTCGCCATGAGCGACCGCGCCGAGTTCACGCCGCGCGTGGCACTCACGGAGGACGAACGCGCCGACCTCATGTTCTGGGTCAAGCTCGAACTCGACGATTCGACCCATCGGGCCAAGGCCGGCCTGCCGGTCACCGTGCACTTCGATCTTGAATCGCCCCCACCATGAAGCCGGTCGTGCTGTCGCGGTTCACTGCCGGTCCGCTGGCGGTTGAAACCACGGCACTGCGCAAGGCATTCGGCGATCTCGTCGCCGTCGATGACCTCGATCTCGAAGTCGGTGTGGGCGAGGTGTTCGGCCTGCTCGGTCCGAACGGATCCGGAAAGACCACCACCATCCGGATGCTGTGTGGGCTGGTCGAGCCCACCGCGGGAACGGCCACGGTGGTCGGCTGCGACATTCGCACCGAACCGGAACGGCTCCGCACCCGCATCGGTTACATGTCGCAGAAGTTCGGCCTCTACGGCGACCTCACCACCGTTGAGAACTGCCGCTTCTATGCGTCGCTCTACGGACTGCGCGGCGCGGAGCGCGAGGCCCGGCTCGACCAACTCCTGACCAGCCTGGGCCTCGACGATCGACGCAACCAACGGGTCAGCACGCTGAGCGGTGGCTGGAAGCAGCGCGTGGCTCTGGCATGCGCCACGGCACACCAGCCTCCGTTGCTCTTCCTCGACGAGCCGACCGCCGGCGTCGACCCGGCGGCACGCCGAGCCTTCTGGCGCATGATCTACGAACTCGCCGCGCTCGGCACCACGGTCGTGGTGACCACGCACTACATGGACGAGGCCGCCCGCTGCCAGCGCGTCGCGTTCCTCTCGCGTGGTCACCTCTTCGCCGTCGGCACCCCCGATGAGGTCACCGCTCATTTCGGGATGCCCACCATCGAAGATGTGTTCATCGAGCTGCAGCGTCGTGACGAGGGCGCGATCGCGTGAACCTCCTCACCCGCATTCGCCATTCGCTCCTCTGGCCGATGGTCCGCAAGGAGTTCATCCAGATGCGCCGCGATCCCTTCACGCTCGCGATGCTGCTGGGCATCCCAGTAGTGCAGCTGCTGCTCTTCGGCTTTGCCGTGCGGACCGATGTTCGGCACATCCCGACCGTCATTCTCGATGAATCACGGAGTCCCGAGAGCCGCCAGCTGATCGAGACGCTTGTGCAGACAGGCAACTTCACGATCCGCGCGCACGTTGCGGATCGCCGTGCGATGACCACGGCCATCGAAAACGGTGAAGCTGGAGTAGCACTCGTGGTACCGCCCGATTTTGCGCGTCGGGTCAAGCGCGGTAGTGGTGCCACGGCGCAACTCATCATCGATGCGGCTGATCCGCTCACATCCGGTGCGGCGGTAAGCGGCGCCGCGGTCGTCAACGCAGTGCTGCCGGGCAAACTCGTACCAACCGCTGGCACCGGGTTGCCACTGGTCGACCTGCGCGTACGGCCGTGGTACAACCCGGCGCTCCGCAGCAGCACGTTCATCGTCCCGGGGATCGTCGGGATCCTGCTCACCATCACCTTCCTGCTGGTGATGAGCGTCGCAG
>JBDSMU010000205.1:0-4768 GCA_039915685.1 Gemmatimonadales bacterium
AGGAACTTGGCCACGATGCCGATGACGAAACCGATGAGAATGGTCCAGATGATGCCCACGGTACGCTCCTGTCCAAAAGTGTGATCCCGCAACTGTACCCGGCCGAGCCGGGCCCTGCACCTGCGCCTGACACCGGATCAGCTCCGGTCGATCCGCCGGGAACGAGGGAAGGCCGCTCGCTCCCCTCCCGACATTGCTGGCGTGGACGAACAAGTCGTCCCGATCCTCACAACCATGTGGCTGGCACACTCGACAGCATCCATGCGATCACACGCACTGCCGCCCATATCACCAACCCCGCCAGTGCCAACATACCCGCCCCGGTCACGGCCAACACCCCGACACTCGAACGTCGCACCCGCGCCGGATTGTCGACCCATTGCTCCACCAGCGCAAGGTTCCGCGTGTTGGACTTCCACCCAATGTCGAAGAGGTCGCCCAGCAACGGAATGATGCCGACAATCGTGTCGACCGCAATGTTGAGCAGCATCCGCAATAGCACAACTGGAGACACCCGGAGCCGCGCGGCGACCAGCATCCCGTAGATGCCCAGCGCGCCACCCGCGATGTCACCAACACCGGGGATCAACCCGATGATCGCGTCGAGGCCGACGCGTCGACCGATCACCGGCAGCGGGACGAGATCGTCCCACACCCGGGCGATTCGACGCAGGTGTTCGACCCCGCCCCGTTCCGAGCTCACCTCACGTCCCAACGCGGGATGACCTCAAGGTTCCGTCGCACCAATACGCGTTGTGTCGAGCACCAGTCGCGCCAGCTCGGCGCGTCGTCGGCCCCCGTTCTCGACCCGCACCCGCATCACAATGCCTCGCTCAACGGCAAATGGATACGAGGGATCAAAACGCGCTTCCGCCAGAATCTTCCACGAGGCCACATCGAACACCTCGACGATCGTGTCGTGAGCCTTGTCGGGATCATCGATCGTGGTCGTCGTGTCCGTCGCGCTATCCACGTCACGATCGACGCCCTTTTTCCAGTGCTCGTCGAGCGCCTTGCCCAGCACCCAGAACCGCCCCGCGGAATCGAACCACGCATCCTGCACCGACGGGCGGGGCATATCAGACACCGCGGCAGCGTCAATGATCGGATACCATGCCGGCGCGCGGTCGTGTGCGGTGAGCAGCTTCCCCGACAGGTCCCAGTGCTCAACCCGCCAGCTGCCGGTCATCGGCATCGTCCAGATCGTCCCATCAGGCGCCGTCACGATGCGGCGCGGTGATACCGTCGCCATGGACGCGCTGTCGGACCCGCCGATTTCCTGGACGACTGTGCCGTCCGCACCAATCACCAACAGCGGCAGCCCGTGGTCATGGGTTGCCGAGGCGACGACCATCCGGCCGTCGGCGAACACCGCCGCATCCCACGGCGCGACCGGCAACATGATGGTGCGGGCGTACTCGCGGGACGGCGAGAATACCAGCACCCGCTGTGCACCGTCAAACACGTAGAGGGAATCGCCCGGACCGAAGCGCACGAAGAGCGGCTCACGGAACTCGCCCGGCCCGTCGCCCGAAGTCCCCAGCACGCCCAGATACTTGCCGTCCTCGCCGTACACAGCGGGCAGTGCGGGCACGCCACCCGGCTGCGGGACGAGGATCCGGTAGCCTTGCGGATGCAGCGGGCTCACCCGTGACCAGGTGGAGTTCGCCGCGGAGTCGGCGTCGCTGCCCAGTGTGCCGATCGGGTCCAGGCGGATTGGGGCGACCTCGCGCACCTCGGCGTTGCAAGCGGCTCCGAGGGCCAGCAGGAGAATCGCGGCGATGCGGCGCATGGTACACTCGGCGGTTGGTGAGGATACCGACGGGGACGTGTTGCGATGCCGGGCGACGCACTGCTCGTCAGCAGGAACGATCACGATGACTGGAGCCTCCCAGGGAGAGCCACCGCGATCGCCCACCGCTGCCGCCACGTCACGAAGCCGATGGCACGACTCGCAACACGTCACGCGCACCGCGCCAGAACAATACGGCAGAGTACACCGATTGCGCGAGGGGGCAACGTTGCCTGCGCGGCGAGTGGTTCAGAGGCCGGTGGGATGATCGTGGAAGATCCATCGCATCCCGAAGCGATGCCCCAGGTGCTCGGCGAGCGCCTTCACACCAACAGTTTCGGTCGCGTAATGACCGGCATAGAGGACATTGATGCCTGATTCCAGCGCGTCAAACGTGGTGTGGTGGGCGCCTTCGCCGGTGATGAAGGTGTCGAGCCCAGCGCGCGACGCTGCGGCGATCCGACTGCCCGCGCCACCGGTGATCACGCCGACGCGAGTGGTCGTTTCCGGACCACCCGCGATCAGGTGAACCGGTGCACCCAACAAATCCGTGACGAGCTGGACGAGGCGATCGCGTGACATGATGAGGTGACCAGACGCACCGAATGGCGTCCCGCGGTAATCGTCGAAAGGCACCGGATCGAGGATGCCGAGCATGCGAGCGAGTACCGCGTTGTTGCCCACCTCGGGATGGGCGTCAAGCGGAATGTGTGCGCTGTAGAGGGCAATATCGTGATCGAGGAGTGCCTTCACCCGGCGGTAGCGCCGGCCGGCGAGCGCCTGGTTGCCATCCCAGAACAATCCGTGATGCACAAGCAGGAGTGCGCCGGGCTCACAGTCGGCGACGACGCGGTCGATCGTCCGTTGGGACGCATCGACGGCCGCGACGATCGAGGTCACCTGCCCACTGTTCTCGACCTGCAGGCCGTTGAGCGCACCCGGCTCGTCGGACATCGCCGCGACGCTCAGGTAGGCGTCGAGGTATTCGACGATCTCGTCGAGCGGCGAATCCTTCACTGGCGAAACCGGCGCAGCGAGTTCGACGAGATCATCGACACGCGATCACTCCTCAGTATGGCATCCCCAGCTTGACGTAGAAGCGTCCCTGTTCACCGCGAGCATACGCGACGCTGAGGGCGGTGCCAAGGGTGTAAAAGGAGAGCCCCCCGCCGAATCCGGTGTGCCACCCACCGGACGAATCATCCTGGTACCAGACCCGACCCGCATCGGCGAGACCGAAGACGCCAATCGTGCCACGGGTGAGCAGCGTGATCCGTCCCAGCGGTATCCTGAGTTCCACCGACCCATGCGCCTCGGCGTCGCCGACGAATCGCTCGCCACGATAGCCACGCACCGACTGGCTCCCGCCGAGGCTAGCCGCGTCATGAAGCGGGAAGGCATCGCCGAACACCTTGGCGCCACCAGCACGCAGCGCCACGACCGGGCCGCCCAGCGGCAAGTACGCGGTCGCCTGCAGGTGCGTCGACGAGTACGCGGTCGGGACGTCCCAAGTCGCCGGGAAGAACGACGCCCCACCGCGGAGGGTATAGCCCCTGGTCGGATAGGTATGGTCGTCGCGACCATCGAAGTTCAGGTCGAACTGTCCGCCCACCTGCCCGTAGGGTTGCTGCGCATCGGGGAGCAGCAACGCCGCCGGGCTCCCCGGCTGTGGGTCGGCCTTGATGTATCGCACCACTGGGCCCAGCGCGAACCATTTTGCGGACCCCAGGTTCACCCGAAGCGTGGGGTGTACGAAGTATTCGTCGCGACGAACCAGCATCGTCTCGGCGTCGAGTAGTGGCGTGTCATTGCCGAAGCCCGCAAAGCGGTCGGAGGCAAGCCGTGTCCCGCGCGCCTCAGCGGCGTAGGTGATGACCGAGTTTTCGGGACGCACCTCAGCGTTGAAGTACGCGCCATACCGGTTGTTGCCCGGACCATATAGCGCGGTCAGGTTGTACTTGGTGTTGTACGGGTCGTGACGGAACCCGTAGTCGATCACTTCGCGCGTCAACCCGAGCACCGCCCCGGTGCCATCGACCCAGCCGACGGCGGGACCAAGGCTCGCCTTGCGGCCAAAGTAGCGGTGACCACCCTGCAGCTTCTCTTCGACAAATCCCTTGCCTGTGTTCAACAGGTCCTGGAATCGACCACGACGCTCCTCGCAAACCTCGTCGTCCTTCTTGTCAGTGTGGCACTCCTCATCCTCGAACTTTGACTCGCGTTCCTTCTTCGGCTGGTAGGTGTAGTACCCCTTCTCGTTCACGGTGGTCCCAGCGCCGCGCACGAACCGGTTCTTCCCGTGCGCATCGTAAAACACCGTGATCCCCTTGCCGCCCACCACCCGCGAAGAATCCAACAGCATGTCGTCGCCACCGCCACCGATCACGCGCAACTTGATGCTCTTCGCTGCGTTGCCACGCACGATCACCTGGTCGTCACCCTTGTCCATGTAGACCCGGATCTCCGAGGTCTCGGCGGGGATAAAAGTGCGGTCAAACGCGGCCCGGCGTGAGTCGGCCGGCTTCTTGACTTGGTCCTCGCTGAAGAGGCGCACCGTCACGGAGCCATCGGCGTGACGGTCGATCACCGCCAGGTCGTCTTCCTTGCTTGCGAAGACGTCGACCTCACCACTCACCATCTTGTAGAACTCCTGCGCATGGGCGCGGAGCCCAGCACGACGCGCCTTGAGTGTCTCGATCACCTGCTCGCCATTGACCTTGAAATGCCCCGGCGGCGTGCGGCTCACCGCTTCGCGAATGGTGGCATCGTCGAGCCTGGTGGTGATCGCGGTGACGACGGAATCCCATGTGCTCCAGGGCAGTCCGGCGAACACCGAGCGATCGAAATCACGGGTCATGAACGTGAGCGAGCTCACCTTGGGCATCGTGGTCTTGAACGCCTGCACCTTCGGCAACGACCCACGCGCGACGTGCACGATGAAGCCGTTGGCGTTCATGAACGAGTAGTCGCGGTCGC
>JBDSMU010000002.1:0-10061 GCA_039915685.1 Gemmatimonadales bacterium
GGGATTGCTGACGCTGCCAGGCAACCTTCTCCTTGCCCGCGAGCGCGGCCGCTTCGGTGAGCGCAACCTGCAGGACGCCGCACTCGACCAGACCGATGTCGATGCCGGTTCGTTCCCGCAGAGGTCCGGCTTGGTCGCGGTAGAAGGTCCGGCCGGCGACCGCGAGGCCGAGGAGCGGATCCTCGGGGTCGGCCTCGACCTGTGCGGCCAGCATTCCGGCCGAGGCACGCCATCCCTCGCCGGGTGTCCCCTCCCGGTCGATGAGGACGACCCGGGTCCCACGGCTGGCGAGCGCGCGGGCGCAGGCACTGCCCACAGCGCCGCCGCCGATCACGATCACATCAGGGTTGACACTCATACGATGCGATCTGAAACCTTGGGGGATGGTGATTCGTAGGAGGCACATGGCCGCGCATCGGGCGCGGTCGATCTTCGCGGGAGTCTAACATGGTCCGGAACATCACGGGATTCGCAGTCTTCGCCGGTCTGGCTGTTCTCGCCTTCAAGCTGCTGACTGCCGTACTGGGCAGTGCGCTTGGGATCATTGCCACGCTACTCTGGTGGGCGTTCCTCGGCTTCGTGATCTACACGCTGCTGAGGATCTTTTCGCCCCGGACGGCCGACCGGGTGCGCAACACCATTCGCAACGATCACTCGGCTCCCTGATCGACGATCGACACGCGGAAGGCCAACGGAGAATCGTAGGCCTTCACGCGTCGGCGGCTGATCTGCGCGAGGCGCTTTCCAGTTTGCCGAGAATCCCCCAGACAAGCATCGGGATCATGATCTCGTGGTGCCCGGTGATCGAGATACCGGTGCCACCGCCCTGGGTCGGCCGCTGCACCACGTTCATGCGCGGGCGGTAGTGCCTGATCATGTCAAAATCCGCGGCGAGGAACCGGGCTGGCACTCCGCGGTGGAGATTGCGTGCGATCGTGAGCGCCTTAAGGAACACCTCAGGCATCATCACGGCGCTCCCGAGGTTCAGTACGGCGCCGCCGTCGTGAATGTCGGGAAGCGAGCCTGCCAGCCGCCGGAAGTCTCGCAACGACGTCGCACCGATTGCCGCGCCATCGACCGAAGGATGCTGGTGGATGATCTCCGCGCCAATCGCAGGATGCACGGTCGTGGGTACGCCGAGCTCACGACACGCGAGCAGGATTGACGCATCTGCGCCGGGGAGGTGATCACGACTCGCCAGCGCATCTGCAAGCCCCTCGCCCAATCCTGCACCAGCAGCGGCTGCAGCGGTGATGGCCGAGTTCATGTCATGCCCCGTCTCCTCGGCCATGCCGAACGATCCATCGGCCAGCCCAGCCTCCACATCCTCGCTGGTACCGCCGTAGGCAGCGAGCTCGAAGTCGTGGATCGCCGCTGCGCCATTCATTGCGACATGAGTTATGACGCCGGCACGCATGAGTGCGCCCAACAGAGGGCCAAGGCCGGTCTTTACCACGTGACCACCGATGAGAAACACCACGCCGCGACGCGTGCGGGTCGCGTTGGCGACGTGGTCTATGACGATGCGGAGGTCGCGCGCGGCGAGGACGTCGGGCAGGGCATCGAGGAATGCGCCGAAAGACAACTCGCCACCTGGAGGGGTGGCGAGTAGCGACTGGTCAACTTTGCTGGGACGGGTGGCAATGGGGACGGTACGCAGCGCGGCGAGGTCCGCCTCCCGCCACTTCATCCCTTCGAGCCGAGTTTCATGTCCACCAGCACGAGCTTGACGGTGCCGAAGTCGTACGTCGTCTGGATCTGCACCGGAATTCGGTTGACGTCATCGGTGACCCACAGGCGCGCATCCGACTTCCGCGAGAACATCCCGTTCTTTTCGTCGACGATCGGGTGAAGCACGAATGCCTGAACCTTGCGGCCGTCGGGAAGCTTCATCTGCTCACGTTTTAGCACCTTGACAGTGACGGGATTCTGTGCCTTCCGCCAGTAATTGTTCCAGGTGTACGTCTTGCCCACCACGAGCGGCACGGTCCGGACGTAGTAGAACAGCGCGACATCGTCGAGCGGTCGAGTGGACGTGGCCTTCGTGCCCGTGTCGGCTCCGCGGCGAAAGAAGCCCGAATCGGGATGGATCCGGAAATCCTGCACATGCCGGCCTCCGTGTTCCTCCATGTCTTTGATGAAGCGCCTGGAGATGAAGTCGCTGACGCCCGTCCACGAATCGAACCGGCTTTCGCTCTTGTACACGCCGGCAACATTCACCTTTGTGTCGAACGAAAAGTGCCAACTCGGCACCCCACGAACCGATTCCACCGCCTCCACGCGGAGCCACGCCGAGCCCCCACGGAGAAAACCCATGCGGGCCGAATACTCGAACGCCTCGCCGACGCCAAAGGGCGCGGCGACCGGCTGGGGAGAGGCGGCGAACGTGGTTTGCAGGGCAAGCAGGGCAGCGTGCATCAACATCAAGCGGCTTCCTTGGCAGTGGCCGCGCGAGGCGACCGGTCAGCAGGCAGTGCGGGTGGTGGCGCTACCAGCACTTGGCGGGCCGCCCAGAGCGATTTTGCCCGGGTCCACGCGTCATGATCCACCGAACGCTTCTGCCGGTCGGTCCGTTCCACCACCGCCACCACCTCAACGCGGCGCGCACCCGAAGCGGTCCACGCGTGCAACTCGGCATTGGCAGCCCAATCCTCTGCCTGCAGCCACCGCGCCGTGCGCTCGCGGAAGGCGTTTCGGAGTGCAATCAGCCGCATGGCGGAGTAGCCGGACACCACGTCGGTGACGCCCGCAACGGCCACCGACCGACCGAGGATTCTTCCTGCCCACTGGCGTACGAGACGGCGCCAGCGATCGGTTTCACCCTCGAGCGTCGCCTCGCCGATGACCAGGTCGGCGCCGCTATCGAGTCGCTTGAGGAACTCCGGCAGTGCGCCGAGGTCGGCGGAGAAATCGGCAGGCACGACGAACGCCACGTCGCGCTTGTGCCGATCCGACTGCCGCAATGCCTCCTTCAGCAACCGCTCGACTGTTGCCGCATGCCCCAGCGGAGTGGCCGAGCGGAGCACCGTAAGCGGGAGAACTTTATGATAGGGCTCCAGCACCTCTGTCGTGGCATCATCCGAGGCGTCATCCCCCACTAGAAGCTGGTACTCCCGAGGGGTGTCCTCGAGGAGGCGGCGGATCTTCCAGAGCACCAGCCCCACTGTGGGGGCGTCATTCCGGCTTGGAACGCAGAAGTAGATCATGGCGAACGATACACATCGAGCGTCTGGCTGACCAATCGGTCAACCGTGAACTGGCGCGCGGCGGCGCGGCCGGCCTCCGCCAGACGCCTTCGTTGGGCAGGATCATCAATGAGGGCGGCGATCGCCCCGGTCAGCGCCGCCGGGTCGTTGGGTGGGACCAACACACCTCCTCCGCCGAGCAGTGCATCGCGGAGGCCCCCGGTGTCGGACGCCACCACCGGCACGCCGCGAGCGAGGGCATCGAGCACCGAAGATCCGAATCCCTCGGCGCGCGATGGTTGCACCGCCAGGGTCGCTTGGGACAACATTTGTTCCGGGTGGTCGACGTGCCCGGCCAGGACCACCGCCTGCCCGCAGCCTGCCGCATCTATTCGGTGCTGGAGAGCCGCACGCTCCGGTCCGTCACCGAGGACAATGACCCGCAACGCGGGAAACTTGGCGTGCAGAGCTGGGACCGCATCGATCAGGACATCGACGCCCTTTTCGGGCGTCAGCGCCGCGATGCACACAATCCGGATCTCGTCGTCGGCGGGGCCAATGCTCTCGTCGTGCTCCTTTGGCGGTTGTTCAACTGCGGGCGGGATGATGTGAACCCGGGCCGGCTCCACGCCGGCGACGCGGAAACGCTCAGCCACGGCTACCGACAGCGCGATGGCCGCACGGGCCCGCCGCCAACGTGCGGGGTGGCCAATGGCGACATCGACGCGCCGGGTGGCGACGACGGAACCGCCGCGAAGGCGGGTCGTGATGTCGACGATGGCGTGAGCATGGGCGTCGTGCGCATGCACAATGGTGTCCGGTCCCACCATCGCTGCAAGCCGAATGGCTGCGCGGGGGTCGAGCCCCGCGTCCCACGTTACCGCGCTCACGGCGACACCGTGGTCGCCAAGGCGAGTGGCGAGTTGGCTGCCTGCTTGGGTAACGACCTGCACGGAAGCTCGCCCGCTGGCGTGCATGCCACGTGCGAGAAGGAAGACTTGTCGTTCTCCGCCGCGCCACTCGCGTCCACTGGCGACGTGTACCACGGGAATCAGTCCCGCCCGATCTGTCACCGCATGGCTACCGGGCGCGGCGAGCTGCAGCCACGAGCGCGGCGAATAGCTTGAGATGTTCGGCGTCGGGTTCGCCGCACAGCTCCTCGGGATGCCACTGCACCGCGACGAGCCATTCGGCCGGATCGGCGGACTCGATACCCTCGACGAGTCCGTCGGCGGCGTGCGCGGTGGCGACCAGCCCGCCACCAAGTCCGTCGATGGCCTGATGATGGTATGAGTTCGCATGAAGCGTCGTGACACCGTGGATGCGCGCCAGGCGGGATTGGGGTTCAAGCGTCACGTCGTGCGAGATCCGCTCGCGGCCGCCTCCCGCATCGTGGTTCGTGGTACCGGGGCGCTGCGTGGGCAGGTCCTGGAAGAGCGTCCCGCCACATGCGACATTGACTACCTGGATTCCGCGACAGATGCCGAGAATCGGAAGGTCCCGGGCGCGTGCTTCCGCAAAGAGAGCGAGCTCATTGGCGTCTCGGGCAGCGGAAACAATACCGAGCTCGGGGAGCGCCGACCCTCCGTACCGGGAGGGGTCGACGTCCTCCCCGCCGGTGAGCAACAGTGCGTCGCATTCTCCAAAAAGTTCTACTGCGCACGCCTGGTCGAGTTCCGGGGTCAGGATAACGGGCAGTCCGCGTGCGGCAATCACCGCGCAGACATAGTTCACGTTCACGCCCGTGATGGCCCCACCGTCGCGCGACCTTGTCACGCCAGTGATCCCGATCCGTGGTAGGCTCATCGCGCGGAATCTGGAAAGGCGGGGCAAGCGCTGTCGGCGATTGCACGCGGGTCAACGCGCGTTCCCAGCAACGGCAGGGCAGCAGTGCCCAGCGCCAAGGATCCGATCACGGCGGCACCGGGTATCACCTGGCCATCGAATACCAGCACTCCCTGGGCAACACCACCGTGCACGATGAGAACGCCGTAACCGGGGCGGGCACCCGGAGGCACCTGCCCCTCCGCGCCGACCAGCCAGCTGGTCGAATCGGGCTGGCCGACGATGCCTCGTAGCACGGGACCGCCCACCAGCCGAACAGGGAGGCTCGTGGGCACGATTGATGGGGGACTTGCCAGCGCGTTCCCCTTGGCGAACGATTCTAGCACGACGAGCGGTCCGGTGAGGGTCGCGATTCCACAGGAAACCGAGGGCCCACGGGGCGGTCCGCACGCCGCGACCAGCAGGCTGCAGCACAGGATGGCACGGCCACTCGACGATCGCATCGGTCCCCCGGAAGGCAGTCCTGCCAATCTACACGCCCGGCAGTTGCTTGACCGCTGCGCGCTGCGGCGGATAGACTTCGCCCCGCTCCCCTCACCCGCATCCGTGATGAATCTCGACGATATCAAGGCCCATCTGGACCGAATCTTTGCAACCCGACCAGGGTCGACGCGAGAACAGGCGGCGATGCTGCGGGAGGCGCTGCTCGAGTTCAAGGTGGGTATCGGCCAGCTCCAGGAGGGCCTGCGACGTACCGAAAGCGATCTGGAGAGGGCCCGCGACGAAGTGACCGTGTACACCAGGCGCGGGATCATGGCGGCGGATATCGGTGACGACGAGACCCGCGCGGTGGCCGAAGAGTTCTTGACGAAGTCGCGGGAACGCGTCGACCTGCTCGAGCGCAAAGTTGTGATCCAGCGGGACGAACTCTTCCTGGCCGAGCGCGATTATGCGGCGACGAGAGAACGATTCCAAGCCGCACGACTCGGCGTGAACCCGCCTTCCGAACCGGGTCTGGGTTCGCTCGATGACGACGTGATGGCACCGTCCGACCAGTTCCAGCTCGACCAGCGTGCCCGCGAGGCCGCAGTTGATGCCCAGCTGGACATGCTCAAGCAGAAACTCAGGCCCCGATCGTGATGACCTCCACCTCTGACGCGGACAACGCCGTGAACCAGGCTCCCCAGACGGGCTTCTTCGGCCACCCAGTCGGCTTGCGCACCCTCTTCCTCACCGAGATGTGGGAACGTTTCAGCTACTACGGTCTGCGCCCGCTCCTGGTCCTCTTCATGTCGGCGGCACTGATCGACGGTGGCTTCGGCTTCGACCGCGGACAAGCGTCGGCGATCGTCGGCATCTATGGTGCACTGGTTTACCTCTCGTCGCTCCCCGGTGGATGGATCGCCGACCGTTTGCTTGGGTTGCGGCGAGCGATCTGGTACGGCGCGATCCTGATCACCCTGGGCCACCTGTCGATTGGGTTGTCGGGTCTCGCCGGGCAGGGAACGGCCGGCAAGATCTGCTTCTTCGCCGGACTGCTCCTCATTGTCCTCGGTACCGGATTGCTCAAGCCGAACATTTCGGCGATCGTGGGCGATCTCTACCCCGAGGGAGGAGCCCGTCGTGACGCGGGCTTCTCGATCTACTACATGGGCATCAACATCGGCGCATTCCTTGGCCAGCTCGTGACCGGCATTTTGGGGGAGCAGGTTGGGTGGCACTATGGATTCGGCGCTGCCGGCATCGGGATGCTGTTCGGCCTGATCACCTTCCGGATGTATGCCCAGAGCACGCTTGGTGACCTCGGCACAGACATTGTCCGGGATCCTGATCCGGCGGTGCAGACGAAGCGTGAGGGGACGGTGAAGATGCTTGTCTTCTTGCTGCTCGCGGTGATTCTGGGCACGTTTGTGCTCGCCGGCGCCGGCATCATCACGATCGATCCGCAGATAGTCGGCCGCTACTTCACGTACGTGCTCCTGGGTCTGGCGATCGCGTTTTTTGCCTTCGTCTTCGCCGATGGGACCATCTCCGCGACCGAACGAAAGCAGGTCGTCGTGATCCTGGTGCTCTTTGTGTTTGCGGCGATCTTCTGGAGCGCCTTCGAGCAGGCCCCTACGTCGCTCAATCTGTTCGCACGCGATTTCACCGACCGGACGGTTGGCTCATTCGAGATCCCGGCCACATGGTTCCAGTCGGTGAACTCGTTCTTCATCATCTTGTTCGCCCCGGTGGCGGCTGCGGTGTGGATCAAGCTTTCGAAACGCCCAGGCGGCGACCTGTCGAGTCCCGCGAAGTTCGCGCTCGGTCTCGCGTTCGCCGGCGTCGGGTTTGCGCTGATGATCCTCGCCGCCAACAAAGTTGTGGCGGGCAATGGTTTGATCCTGGTCGCACCGTGGTGGCTGGTCGGCAGCTACTTCTTCCAGACCATCGGCGAGCTGTCGCTCAGTCCCGTCGGGCTGTCGTCGATGACCAAGCTTTCGCCGCGCAAGTATCTGGGACAGATGATGGGGATCTGGTTCCTTGCCAGCGCCATCGGCAACTTGATCGGCGGGCTCGTGGGCGGGCACGTCGATCCGGAGAAGCTCGACCAGATGCCGCAGCTCTTCACCACCACCACGATACTGCTGTTCATTTCCGCGGCGGTGCTGGGACTGTTGATCAAGCCGATCAAGCGGATGATGGAACGAGTCGCCTGACCGTACGCAGAACGGGGGCGAGAGCTCCCGTTGGCTGGCTTGGCAGATCCACAAACATCGTCACAGCCGATCGGTCCTCGCGACCACGGCCCGACTTGTTGCCGCTCGATCCGCTGCGGTTGCTCCCCAGCTTGGGGTTCGTTGATCGACAGTCGCACTCACGATCCTGCTCGTTCCGCGACCATGTCGAGCGCCTCCTGGAACCCGCACGCGGTGCGCGCGGGAAATGCTGCTGATTGTTTTACCCATACATATCAACCGAGCTCGATTGACACAGAGGATGATATGACCAGCAACCGTTGCACTGACGCCGAGGCGTTGGATATCCCAGCCGACGCGTTGCCGGCGTCGCTCGGCTGCTGCGAACCGGATTGTTGTGATGGCTGATGCCGTGACGAGCGTACTGTTTCTGTGCACTGCCAACTCGGCGCGAAGCCAGATCGCGGAGGCGCTGCTCACGAGCATCGGCGGTCCCGAGTTCGAGGTGGCGAGTGCAGGCTCCGTGCCCGGGCCGGGCCCGCATCCGTTAGCGGTCGCGGTGCTGGCGGAGCGGGGGATCGGGTGGCACGCCCGTACGTCGAAGAGCATCGATGCGATGATGGACCGCCCGTGGGACCTTGTGATCACCGTGTGCGACAATGCCCGGGAGGCATGTCCCATGGTCCCCGGGTCCCGCATGCTGCATTGGGGTCTACCCGACCCGGCCGGCGCCGGAATTGATGCGTTTCGGGAAGTCGCGGCAGACCTCGAGCGCCGGATCAACGTCCTGATTCTGGATCTTCAGCGGAGGTCCTGAGTCCGACGGCGGCCTCGACGACGGCCTCTCCGGCGATTGCAAACACGCGGTCGCCAGGAGCAATGCGAACCGTGGCCAGACCGGTAAACGCGCCGAACGCGGGCAGCACCATCCCGCCAGCAGTGAGATGGAAGCAGGGGATAGTCAGGCGCTGTCGCCCGGCTCCGGCGAGGCGGACTGCTGGGTGGACATGGCCGGCAAGCCACGGGTGGGCATGCGCGGAAGGCGGCTGATGAAAAAGCGTGAGGTCGCCGTCGAGATGCGGAGCGTCGTGGACGTCGATGCCGAGGGTAACATCGGGATCACCTGCTGTATGATCGTGGTTACCTCTGATGAGATCAACACGGAGGTCGACGTGCACTGCGCGCCACGCTGCCAGGCGCGCTTCGGTGCGTGGATGGCGCCCCTCCGCCGCGTGCAGCAAATCGCCGAGGATGACCACTCGACGGCTCCCAGTCGCGGCGACAAGGTCAGCGAGTCGATCGAGGGTCTCGCCTGTCGTTCCCGGCGGCACCGACACACCGTGGCTCCTGAACGTTGCTGCCTTGCCAACATGCAGGTCTGCCACGAAAAGCGTGCGGTCGCCCTCCCTGAACGCGACTCGTCCCGGGAGGAGCAACAATGGAGTGTCGCCGAGTTCAACCGCGCATGCGCCGGGAACGTCGGTCATCCGTCGCGCTCAAGCGCAACGGTCATGCGCCGCACCCGCTCTGCGAGTGATTCGGAAGAGAGGCGTTGCCGGAAACGGTCGACCATGAGGGGAAACCCGAGGGGTGTGGGTCGGTCCACGTCCCGCACCACGGTATGTCCGGCATTGATGCCGTCAAGCGTTGCGACTAGGCGCGATCGCTCCAGTTGTCGTTCGAGCACTTCCTGCTCCGCTTGCGCAATCAGGAGGTTGTCGGGATCGTATCTCGCAAAGACGTCGTACAACAATCCACTCGAGGCCTGCACTTGTCGAACAGATTTCCCACTGCCCGGGTATCCCTGGAATACCAGCCCTGCCACCCGGGCGATCTCGCGAAACTGACGCCGCGCCATCTCGGTGGCGTTGAGGGATGCAATAATGTCGGCACCGAGGTTGTCGGTGGCGAAGAGCCCAGCATCAATCGCTTCTTCAAGGGGCGTCGGTCTGTCTGCGAGCAACTCGAATCCGTAGTCGTTGATCGCGATCGAGAAGGAGATCGGCAGGTGTCGGGCGAGGCGCCACGCCACCAGGGCGGCCAGTCCCTCGTGCACCAGGCGGCCGGCGAATGGGTAAACAAAAAGGTGGTGACCCTCACGGGTGCGGCATCGCTCAATCAGCAGCATGTCCACGTCGGGTATTTCCGACCGTTCGGCCTGCAGGTCAAGCATTTCGCGCACTGCCTCCATTTCCGGCGTGTCGAACACACCACGACGGGCCTCGGCGAGACGCCGCCGCACCGCAGCGGCGAGTGCTGTCGACAGCGGCATCCGGGCGCCCATCCAGCGGGCCACCGATCCGGTTTTGTTTTTTGACCGACGCACGTACACCACCATGTCACGCGCTCGCACGAATTCGAGCGGTCGACCGGCAAACAGAAAACGGTCGCCTGGCCGCATTCGTGAGACGAA
>JBDSMU010000013.1:0-39209 GCA_039915685.1 Gemmatimonadales bacterium
TGACCCCAGCCCGTGATCGCCACCAAACGTAGGCCGTCGTGCCGGCCGTCTGCCCGCAGCTGGCGCGCCACGTCGTACCCGCTGAGCTCCGGCATCCCGATGTCGAGGAGTGCCACCTGCGGCCGGAACTGACCGGCGCGTTCCACGGCCGCACGGCCATCAAACGCTGATTCGACCTCGTGCCCCCAGAGACGCAACAGCGTGGTGAGCGTGTTGGTCGCATCGTGATTGTCGTCGGCCACGAGCACCCGCAATCCGCCACCGGCCACGCCAAGTTCGGTGGCACCGTCGTCGGGCGCGCTCACTCCCACCGGCGCACCCACCACCGGAAGCCGCACCGTGAATGTTGTGCCCGAATCACCGCTGCCAGCCTGCACGGTGATCCCGCCTCCGTGCATCTCGACCAGGCGACGCGCAATGGTCAAACCGATCCCCAAGCCCGGCGTGCCATCGCCGTTGGTGGTCGCGCCCTGCTCGAACATCTCGAATAGCCGCTGGCGATCGGCGGGGGCGATGCCTATACCGTCGTCATCGACCATCACGTCCACCGAGTGTTCATGCCCGCATGCCGTGAGGGTGATTCGGCCACCGGGACGGGTGAACTTTGCCGCGTTGTTGAGGAGATTCGTGAACACCTGGACGAGACGGGTGTGGTCGGCATCGACCCAGATTGCCGCAGCCGGAAGGTCGAGGGTGAACGACCGGCCTCCCGCCCGGAGGAGGGTAACCGATGCCTCAACCGCGACCTCCAGAACGTCACCGAGTTGTACGACTTCCCGGCGCAACTCAAGCCGGTCTCGGGTGATACGCGAGACATCGAGGAGATCATCGAGGAGGCGCGTCATCTGGCCTACCTGGCGCTCGATCATGTCACGAGCGCCGCGCACCGGTTCGACTGGATTCGTGTCGACGAGTCGCACGATCTCCAAGGCATTGCGAATCGGCGCGAGCGGATTGCGGAGTTCATGCGCGAGGGTCGCTAGGAACTCATCCTTGCGCTGGCCGGCAAGCCGCAGTGCCTCCTCAGTGGCACGCTGTTCGGTGACGTCGCTGGTCACCCCCACCATGCGAACCGGCGTTCCGTCGTCATCACAGAATACGGCGGCCTTCCCCGAGATCCAGCGAATCTCGCCCGCGGGTGTGGTAGTCCGGAATTGCACCGCATAATCGCTGCGCGCCTCAATCGCCCCTTGCACCAGCAGGCCCACCCGTTCCCGATCGTCAGAATGAACCAGCGCCTGAAATGCCTCAAGCGTACCGCCAAACTCGCCGGGTTCCATGCCGTGCAAACGCGCCACCTCATCTGACCACCACACCGCATTGGTCGCGAGATCCCATTCCCAGACGCCGAGGTGGCCACTCGCCAGTGCGAGTTGAAGGCGCTCCCGGCTCCGAAGCTCACCGTCCTCTGCGCGACGCTGGGCCGTGGCGTCACGGAATACCAGGACGACCCCAACGATCTTTCCCGCCTCATCGCGAATCGGTGCGGCGCTGTCCTCGATCGGCCGATCGGTGCCGTCGCGGGCAACCAGGAGGGTGTGATTGGCCAGATCCACGATGACGCCCTCGCGGAGCACACGCGCCACCGGCGTGGGAGTGCGCTCACGGGTCCGTTCGCTGATGATCTGGAATACGGATTCCAGCGGTTCGCCGAGCGCGTCATTCGACCAGCCCGTGAGCTCGCAGGCGACGGTGTTGATGAGCGTGACGCGCCCGTCAAGATCGGTGGCGATGACGGCATCGCCAATCGATGTCAGCGTCACTCGCAACCACTCTTCGCGAAGTTTCAGCTCCCGCGCCCGTGAATCGGCGTCACGATGGGCCGTGCGCATGCTCTCGATGAGGGCGGTGATGACCACGCCCATCGCCGCAAACACCAGCGCGCCGGCCCAGAACGATAGTTCGACGGGCATTCCCCCAGCAGGGGCGGCGACAAAGATCGCGACCCCGCAGACGGACAGGAACGACGCCAGAAGTCCCGGCCATCGCCCTCCCAACCACGCCGCGGCCACGACCGCAGGATAGACGGTGATGAACACAACGTTCCCGACCCCAAGAATTGGATCGAGCGCGTGACGCACTGCCACCGCGATTGCGACGACCGTAACCGCTGCACCGTAGCGGGCCACTGGGGAGGCAGAGAAAGAGGACAAGGGATCCTGAAGCGTGGGAAGAGGTCGCGGTCCGTAGCTTGACAAGCAATCTGGATCCGGCCGGCGTCGGGCGCTAGCCGCCACCATGGCACGCTCCGATCTACCATCATTCCAGTCGGGACGGGCCGCACCATGAGTCGTACAAACATGCACGCCCCCGGAACTCCGCCAGATGCACGACGGTGGTCTCCGGGAGCGTTCATGTTGATCACGCCCTGCTATCACTTCACCGCACGCGTCGCGTGCGGATTGCCTTCATGATCCTGTCAGACCGCCCACCGCTTGCCCCACCGGAATCCCAGCGCGAGAAAGACCAACGCCGACCCGAACAACCCCACGGACACCGACCTCGCCGCCGTCTCGAGGGCCGACGATGTCAGACCGCCAAAGGCGAGCGGCGCGGAAGCAAGGGCGCCAGCGAACGAGCCCAGCACCCATCGCGTCACTGGGCACCACCCTGATTGTCGACGGTGACGACGTCGCGCCGTCGATCACCACCCGACGCGGCAGCTGCGCCGAGGGGGTCGGCCGGACGTGGTGCGGTGTCCGTGGCCACGCGAAACAACGGCATGAAATCACCCATCGTCTGCGCTCGACCTTCCATGGGAAACCTCCCGTTGCGAAACGCAAAAAAGGCGCGTCGGCACCCCTTCGGGTGCTGATCACGCCTTCGTCTCGAAGAGCCTGACTCTCGCGACAAGGCGGCTGGCCGATTGCCAGCCCAAATGACTACTTCCACCTATATACGACCAAGCCGATGTTCGCGCAAGACCCGTATCATTAACGGTCCCAATCCCTTTCGGCGCAGAGCACGGGGAAGTCGTGCATCGCCTCCGCCGTTGAAGCGTCCCCCGTGAGTGAACGGGAGCGCTCATGACCAAGCGGCAGCAGCTGATCACATTCTTCGAGGACTATGAGGCGAGCCTCAATTCGGCGATTCTGGGCGATGCGCCCGGAGCCACCGATACGGCGGCGGCGTTCAGCGAGACCTTCGTCGACGGAAACGAGGCGGGCGTCGCGTGCCGACGCAACGACGACCGCTTCGTCGAGGCGATCGTCGCGTCCAGCGAGACCTATCGCCGGAACGGGATCCGCGCGCTCCGGCTCGAGGGCATCGATTCGACGCCAATTGACCAGGATCACGTGATGGCCCGGGTGCATTGGCTCGGGGAGTATCGTGACGCGCGGGGCGACGTTCGGATTCCGTTCGACACCGTGTTTTTCGTGCGAATCACCGGACCGATGAAGATTTTTGGCCGCGTCACCGGGGATGAGCAGCGGGCGCTCCGTCAGCACGGGTTGCCCCGGCAGTGATGCATCCCTGACCCCAGAGGTATCGTGATGGAAGTCAATGTTTTCGTGCTCGACGAAGCCGGCGTGATCACCGGTCCGGTAACCATGGACCGCGTCGTGAAGAGCGACGCCGAATGGCAGGCACAGCTCACCCCCGACCAGTATCGCATCACCCGCAGCAAGGGAACCGAAGCGCCATTCTGCGGCAATCTCCTCGACAACAAGAAGGCCGGCACATACCTGTGCGTCTGCTGTGAGCTGCCGCTCTTCACGTCGAACGCAAAATTCGACTCGGGCACTGGCTGGCCGTCGTTCTTCGAGCCCGTGGCGCGTGAGAACGTGATCGCGCACGAGGATACGTCGTGGGGGATGCAGCGCACCGAGACCCTCTGCGCGCGCTGCGATGCCCACCTCGGGCACGTCTTTCCCGACGGGCCCGCCCCGAGCGGACTCCGTTACTGCCTCAACTCGGAGTCGCTCACCTTCCGTCCGCGGTAGCGCCGTACCTGGAGGGGGCAATCCTGCAACATCATGGCGTGGCAGCTTGGGCGCGCAATGACGCCGCCCCGATCGGACCCCTCGTCGCCGACCTCGAGGTGGACTGTTGCGTGGTCGGATTGGGTGGATCGGGACTCGCTGCGGTTCACACACTCCTCGATATGGGCCAGCGCGTGGCCGCGATCGACGCGATCGGGGTCGCCCCGGGTGCGGCCGGAAGGAACGGCGGTTTCCTCCTCGCCGGTACCGCTGGCTTCCACCACGATGCGGTCGCCGCGCTCGGCCGCGTCCGGGCAACATCACTCTATCGACAGACCCTCGCTGAGCTCGACGCGTTCGAGGCGGACGCGCCTGATGTCGTGATCCGCCGCGGATCGCTCCGCATCGCCGGCGATGAAGCGGAAGTCGCCGACTGCACCAGACAGTTCGACGCGATGTCCCGCGACGAACTGCCGGTGGAACGGTACGTGGGCCCTGAGGGAGAGGGGCTGCTCTTTCCATTCGATGGTGTGTTCAACCCGGGGTTGCGGTGCGATATCCTCGCAGCGCGCGCGATCGAACGCGGCGCGCTTCTGCATGCCCCTGCGCACGCCGACGCCATCCATCCCTGCGTGGTGCACTCTGGCGAGCATCGAATCCATTGCCGGCACGTGTTCGTGCTCGTCGATGGTGGCTTGGCACGAGTCCTCCCGGAACTCTCGGGTGTGGTACGGACCGCACGCCTGCAGATGGTCGCGACCGCACCCATCGGACGGCGCATCTGGGACCGACCGGTCTACTACCGTCATGGCTACGAGTACTGGCAACAGCTCGAGGACACCACACTGCTTGTCGGAGGATTTCGCGACCGCGCCGGCGAGTCTGAGTGGACGGAGAACGCCGAGCCAGACGAGGCGGTGCAGACACGTCTCGACACATTTGTGCGCGACCGGCTTGGGGTGACCGAACCGATCACCCACCGATGGGCGGCATCGGTGGGGTTCACGAAAGGGGTGCTACCCTATGTTGGCGAGGTTCGCCCCGGCGTGTGGGCCGCTGGCGGGTACAACGGGACGGGAAACGTGATCGGCGCGATCTGCGGTCGGGGTCTCGCCGAACTGGCAGTCACCGGTGATCCCCGTACCCTTCGCGATCTTCGGGGTTGAGCACGACGCACCGTACGCCGACGGGCCTCAATGGAGATCGCGGCGTGCGGTGCAGTTGCCTCACAGAACGTGCGCTCAGAGCGTAAAGTTGAGTCCGCCCGCCACCTGTGCGCGGGAGCCGCTGCCGGCAATGATCCGGACCTCCACGAATGGATGCACCTTCCCCTTGAGCGATTCGTACCCGCCGAACAGATTGAGGCCGGTGTCGGTGTGGTTGCGCTCAAGGAAGCTGCTTCGCGTCACGTTGAGCCCAGTGCCCACGTAGAGCCAGCGCAGGCTCTGCGGCGCGATCCGGTACTTGAGGTCGACATTGAGCTGGGTGAGCGACCCGGGATCGACGAAGAAGTAGTCGAACGACGGATAGAACTCGAGGTGCCGGGCAATGGGAACGCCCAGCTGCGCGCCGAGCCCGAAATCCTCGAAGTCGAAATCGTAGCTGACCCGCGGTCCCAGATGGGCGCTCGAGGTCTGGGCCGTTGCGGATGACGCAGTGCCAGCGGCAGTGGCGAATGCCAGGATAGCAACGGCAAACGGGAATCGCATATGGTTCTCCTTGCGGTGGACCGCGGCGATGATGCCGGTGTCGACCGGAGGGACGACCTGTCGAGCAGCAGCCCACACATCCCCGCGCCGGTGCCGCGAGATCCAACTTGAGATGAGCACGGAGACGCAGTGCCGAGACGCAATCCCCCCGGACCGAACCGACTGGTGTTTTCCACAGAACTGGGGCGCACTTGCCCGTCATGCCGGGAATCACTCTCCGCTTGTCGCTGCCGAGATGCCGTTACCCTTGGTGACGGGAATGTTCGGGTGCGTCGGGAGACCAAGGGGCGCGCGGGGAAGGGCGTGACCGTCATCACCGGCCTCGCGCTCGGCAGGGACGGCTTGGCGGAGCTCGCCACCGCGCTCAAGAAGCGCTGCGGCTCTGGGGGCACGGTGCGTGAAGGCACCATCGAGATCCAAGGCGACCACCGCGATATCGTCGTTGCAGCGCTCATCGACCGAGGCCACAGAGCGCGCCTTGCCGGCGGCTGACGGAGGAGCGCGAGCTGCCGCCCACGATATAATGCATTGCACCCACTTCGGTGCGTGCCCCGACGCCGTGCCTCGATCGTCGCCGTGACCGTTCACTGAATTCACCGGAGTATGAATGCCCGAATCGACCCGCCTGAGGACCCACCCGCAGCAGCGCTTCGATGCCTCGGCTCACCTGCTCGACCTCGGCGCGATCGCGGAATCGTTACGAGCCGAGCACCACGACGCGGTGTCGGGCCACCGGCAGATTGCCATTTACAAGCACGGCCAGGCGACCATCGTCCTCTACGCGTTCGAAGCCGGTGGCGAGATGGCGGCGCACGACACCGAAGGTGTCGTGACGATTCACGTCCTGAACGGCGAGCTGAGTGTCACCGTGGGGACCACTACACACGACGTGGGGTCAGGCCAAGTGCTCGCCCTCGCCCCCGGTGTGCGACACAGCGTTCGCGCATCCGAGCCAGGGGAGATGCTCCTCACGGTGCACTTCGCCGGCGCGTAGACGCTCCCGCGCGCGGCCCTCGATCCGACCGGGATGGATCCTGTCGGTCGTCCTGACTGTCGCGGGATTGCCACTCGGCGGCTGGTTCCTCGCCACGACGGTCCTCGCCCCGCCAATGCGGCTCGCCGCACTTCGGCGCCAGCCCCCGCCCAACCTGCTCCGCGTACCGGTAGCGGGCGTTCGGATTCGAAAGCTGGTTGATACCTGGGGAGGAGTGCGCAGCGGGAACCGGCGCCACGAGGGCATTGACATCATGGCGCCACGCGGCACCGCCGTCGTCTCGGCGGCGCCTGGCATGGTGTCGATGATCGGCGAGAACGGCCTGGGAGGCACGGTGGTGTGGGCGATCGGACCCGGCGGCGAGCGACATTACTACGCGCACCTCGACAGCGTGGCGGCGATCGTCGAGGGGCAGGACCTGCTCCCCGGCGACACGCTGGGGTTCGTCGGGAACTCCGGCAACGCCCGCAACACCCCACCGCATCTGCACTACGGCATCTACACCGACAGCGGAGCGATCAATCCGTATAACCGATTGATCCCCCCGTGGCGACGTAAAACCCCTACTGCCGGTCCTTGAACATCTCGTAGAGCTGGGTGTGCTTGGTGGCGAGCGGCACCGATCGACCATCGATGAACAGGTAACGCGTGTCGGTGGTGGCCTCCAGCATGTCTCCGGTGGTCACGACAAGGTTGGCCATCTTCCCTACCTCGATCGAACCCACGCGGTCGGCAATGCCGAAAATCTCGGCCGGCCATAGGGTGACCGAACGCAAAGCGTCATCCTTGGACAATCCGAACGCTGCTGCCATGCCGGCGTGATACGGAAGGTTGCGCACCTCCGCTCCCGCATCGCCGGACGTGATCGCGAACTTCACCCCAGCAGCCGCTAGTCGCGCGGGGGCGGCAAAATTGATGTCGTAAGGATCATCCTCGCGCGACGGCAGGTCCATCACACCGGTGAGCACGACCGGGACGTTCTTCTCCTTGAGCAGCACGGCAACCGACACCGCCTCGCGTCCGCCCAGGATGATCGGACGAACTTTGAGGTCTTCCGCAAACGTGATCGCGGCACGGATGTCAGCGGCACGATCGGCGGTGAAGATGACCGGCATCTCGCCGCTGATCACCGCCTGAAGCGACTCTAGGACTACGTCATGCGCTGGTCGCGGCAGCGTTCGATCGCGGCCCCATGCGGCGTGTGCCTTGCCGTAGGCCGTTGCATCAGCGAAAAGTGTGCGGATCGAGTCAAGCTGGAGCTCACGGGTGCGATTCACCTCCTGCGTGTTCCCCGCCCCGCCGCCGCGGCCACCACCGAACCCACCGCCGAACGAGGCCGACGGCAGCTGGATCACGAGCGCCGCCCGCGGCACGAGTGCCATCGCCGGCGCCGTGGAACCCGCAAGCTGGAATACGCCAGCCTGGCCCGAGACCAACCCACCCGACGGACGCGACACGACCTGGGTGATACCCACGACGCGGGTGACACCGATGTGCGCGCTGTGCGGATTGAATCCGTTGAGCGCCTGAACATTCGGGTTGAACCGTCCGGTCTCGCTGTTGTCGACCGTCGACGCAGCACCTTGCGGGATCTCCGAGAGACCCATCGACGTGCCCGCATCCATCATCCCCGGATACACGTGCAACCCGGTGCCATCGATGACCTGCGCGCCCGCGGGCACGCTCACGGAGGTTCCCACGGCGGTGATCTTCCCGCCACTGATCACCACGGATCCGTTCTCGATCACCGGTGCACTCACCGATACGATCCGGGCGTTGCGAATGACGACCGTACCCTGCGGCCCCGGCAGGGGATTGTAGGAACCCAGCTGTCCAATCGCTGGTGCGGGCAGCGTGGTTGCCGTGACCGCTGCCGTCAGAAGCCCTGTCATGAAACGTGACATCAGTTGTTCTCCCCCGTCGGCGTTGGGGGGGCACGACCGGCGCGCCCGGGCCCGCCCGGTACCATGTTCGGCTCCGCTTTCTCCAGCACCGCTCGCTCGCGGGCAAGCTCGGCCTGTTCCGCCGCTTCCCGGCTTCGATCGAAGAACACTTCACCGTCGATCAGCGTGGCGTCGACCCGCGAGTATACCGAGAAGGGGTGCCCGGACCAGATCGCGAGGTCGGCGTCCTTGCCCACCTCGATCGAACCAACCCGATCCTGCACGCCGAGCTGCAACGCACCGTTGTACGTGATGGTGCGAAGCGCCTCCTCCTCAGTGAGACCGCCGTAGCGCATCATCTTCGCCGCGTCGATGTTGAGCCGCCGGATCCGCTCATCAGAGTCGGAATTGATGGTCGCGACCACGCCGTGTCGCATCAAAATGGCCACGTTGTACGGGATGGCATCATACGCCTCGATCTTGTACGACCAGCTGTCGGCGAATGTCGAGAGTCCCGCCCCGTGCTTCGCAATCTCCGGGGCGATCTTGTACCCCTCCAACCCATGCTGCAGCGTCTTGACCTTGAATCCGAACTCGTCGGCGAGGTCGAGCAGCATCAGCATCTCGTCGGCGCGGTAGGAATGCGCGTGCACGAGGCGCTTCCCGTCGAGCACCTCCACCAGCGGCTCGAGTTCGAGGTCGCGGCGCGGCGCAACCAGCCCGCGCTGCCCTCGCGCGGTGCGGGCACGGAAATCGTCCCAATCAGCGCGGTAGTCGCGCGCGCGCACGAATGCGTCACGGAGCACCTCCGCCTGGCCCATGCGCGATGTGGGATAACGTCTCGGTGCCTGGGGTTGGCCCTGCACGATGACGGTATTGGAGTTCTTGCGGGTGACATTCTCGCCAAGCGCGAACTTGATCCCAGGCATCGCGCCGGGAAAGAGCATCTCGCTCGCCGATCGGCCATCCTTGAGTTTGACCGTCGCGTTCTGGCCGCCGATGGTGTTGGCCGACCCGTGCAGGATGTTGATGGTGGTCACGCCGCCTGCCAGCGCCCGATGGATTCCGACGGATGTCGGATTCAGCACGTCGGCGATCCGCACCATTGACGTGACCGAGAGCGAGCCCTCATTGATCGCGTCAACCATCAGGTGCGAGTGCGGATCGATGATGCCGGGCATCACGTATCGACCCGTTGCATCGATGATCGTGGCACCATTGGGCGCCACCAGACCGGTGCCGATTGCGGCAATGCGACCATTCTGCAGCAGCAGGTCAGTACCTGTCAGCGTGCCCCGGGTGACGGTGAGTACCGTCGCGTTGCGGATCAGAATTGGCGAGACGCGGTTTCCTTGTCCGGCAGCGCTGGAGGCGATCAGCGCGAGCACCGCGAGAAGCCGTGCGGATTTCGTCATGGTCAACTCCTTCAGCGTGTGGAGGGACGTCGAGGGGTCGCGGTCGGCGCATTCGCATCCGGGCGCGTGCCACTGAACCGGCCCAAGGCATGGCCCACAATCGAGACCCCACCGCGGAGCGCGTTGTTGTCGAGCAGACCCACAAAGATGCCCTCCTCGGTGCCGTCACGAATGGTGATCGTGGCGGTGAAACGGAACTCTCCGTCTGTCCCGATCGAACCGTTCTGAATCTCACCCGATCCCATCGCTCCCTGCATCGTGCCGGTGAGCTTGTCGCCATCCTGGCGGAGCGCGAGAGTGACCGCATGGGTGGTCCCGTCGATTTCGACGTTGACCGTCCAGGTGCCGGTGGCGGTGCGCGCCGACGGCGGAGGTGCCGCGCCACGTGCGCCGCCAGCCGCTGCTGCAGGAGCCGGCGAATCGGGAATCGTGAATGCCCGGCCGTCGACGAAGACCTGCGTCACCCGAGCCTCACGGCTGAAGACGTCCCCCCGGGTGATCGTGAGGTTGGCAATCTTCCCCTCCTCCAGCGAACCGAGGCGATCGGCCACACCCAGAATCTCCGCGGACCCAAGGGTCAGCGCGCGCAGGGCGACGTCGGGCGAAAGCCCATTGTCGACGGCCCGGCGGACATTGGGCAGGAACTCGCCCAGCGCCGACGAAGCACCCGACTGGAACGCAAACCGTACCCCCGCCTGCGCCAGCAGGCTCGGGCCCTTCGGGGCCTCGACCCGCTCTCGAAGGACGCGAATCGGATCCGGATCCGCCTCTGCGGCTGGCGCGGTGGTGCGCCGGGGAAAATTCACACTGAGCAGCACCGGCACATTCTCTCGCTTGAGGCGGGCCGCAACCCGCCACGCCTCGCTGCCGCCCGCGATCATCGCGCGCAGATTGAACTCCTGCGCCAGGTCGAGTGCGCGCTCGATCTCGCGCTGGCTGTTTGCGAAGAACACGATCGGTATCTGCCGTTCCAGGACAGGCTGCAGAGCGTCGAGGGATGGATCGCGGTCGGGCCGCCGCATCCCGCGCGCATTCGAGCTGTTGTATGCCGCCTGTTCGGCGCGATACGACTGCGCATCGAGCAGCTCCTGTCGGAGCGCCGCGAAGACACCCATCAGCGAGCCGGGATAACCACTGCGCGCGCCCCCACCGCCGCCAATGGAGAAGCCGACATGTTGCGCGATCGGTGCCTTGACGACCATTGCGGACACCTCCTCGCCGCCGAGCGAAATCACGGCGGACTGACCCCTGAAGACGCCTGCCCCCTGCGCGGTCAACGCCGTCGTGATACCGGCAGCGTGCGCGGACGCGAACCCTGACTCGTCGGCCCGCAGTTGATCCAGCACCCGCATCTCCGGCTGCAGCCCGACTGGGTAGCTGGAGTTGGGGGCCGATGGACGAGCCGCCGCCGCACCTCCCCCTCCAGCCGGTGGCGAGGGGATCCCGAGCGTGCCATGAGCATCGATGAAGCCGGGGTACACCGAGAGGCCGGCACCGTCGATGACTCGGGCGTCGGCAGGGACCGCCTGATTGACACCGAGGGCGACGATCAGGCCGTTGCGAACAACGATGGTGCCGCGTTCGATGACTGGCGCCGAAACGGGCACGAGCCGGGCATTGGTGATGGCATAGGTCGCGGGCACATTGCGCTGCGCGGCGAGCGGAAAGGCGGCAAGGGTGCCGAACGCTACCGCCCCGATGGGGCGGAGGGAGTGTACCATCCGTTGTCTCCTGGAGATTCCTGGACCGGGATCGGTCACGCGCCCACTGATACGCACAGGCCTCGCGCCACGTTAGAACGATGGGCGATGGGTAGCGTGCCGAGATCGATAATAGTGTAATATTGGGGGTTGCCGCACCCCGTGAATCGACATTTCTCTCGCGCGCATGGATGCCATGAAAGACAAGCAACTTGAGAAGTTGATGCGTCAGGCCCAAGGCAAAGCCGCCGACAAGGGCAAGGCCGGTCCCCGTCCCACGTACGACCCGACGCTCGAGGCCACCAAGGGCCCCCAAGAGCAGGGTGACAACGATGCCGCGTTCCTCTTCAAGGAAATGAAGAAGCGCGAGTTCTGAGGGAGTAATCATGTCACGTTCCGCTCGATCGGCCGCGTGCGGCCTCTTGGTCGCGCTGGCGGCGTGCAGCGCCGCTGAACGTCCTGCCCCACCCGCCGACACCACCCCACCCGTCGCCACGAGCCCGGCGCCTCCAGACGCTGGTGAGCCCGTTGCCCAGTGGCGAATCAGCCCTCACGGGCTTGGTCCGATCATGATCGGCGTGCCGCTCTCCGAGGTCGCTGTCACGATCGGGGCATCGCCCGACATCAGCCCTGCAGAGCGCGAATGCAGCTATGTGCGCGCGCCGGACGCGCCAACAGGCGTCGCCTTCATGATCCGTGATGGCCGAATCGCCCGGGTTGATGTCAACGAGGCCGCCGTCCGCACGACGGAGGGGGCCGGAATCGGGACAAGCGAATCCGAACTGCGCACCCTCTACGCCGGTCAACTCACCGAACGCCCGCACAAGTACACCGACGGACGCTACTTGATCGTGACTCCCGTTGGTCCCGATTCAACGAGCCACCGGATGGTCTTCGAGACCGATGGAAGGACGGTTACCAAGTTCCGCAGTGGACAGCTTCCTGAAGTTGAGTGGGTTGAGGGCTGCTCCTGAGCGGCGCGTGATGCGCGCTACGCTGACGCTCGCCGCGATCGCGGGGGTCGCCTGTGCAGCCCCGCCCGCTCCCGGCGCGCTGACGGTGCGCGGTGCAGGCGCCGATGCCACGATGCGGGGCGGGCTGGGTATCGCCGCGCAGTACCGGGTGGCGGCGATCACCGAGCGACGGTTCACCCACGCCGATTTCTGGCGGGCCGTGGAGACACCGCTTAGTAACAACGTGTTCCGGGTCGAGGAAGTCGGACGGTCCATTCAGGATCGCCCGATCCGAACGGTCAGGTACGGCAACGGCCCGATTCGCGTACTCCTCTGGTCGCAGATGCACGGTGACGAAGCCACGGCAACGATGGCCCTTGCCGACATCTTTCGTTTCCTCTCGGAAGCAACCGATGATTCGCTCCGCGAGCGACTCCGCGAGCGGCTCACCATTGTCTTCCTGCCGATGCTCAACCCCGACGGTGCCGAACTCTTCCAGCGCGAAAACGCAGTCGGTATCGACGTCAATCGCGATGCACGACGGCTCGCGACTCCCGAAGCGCGTGCGCTCAAGGCGGTGCACGATCGTTTCAAACCTCGCTTCGGCTTCAACCTCCACGACCAGAGCGCCCGCACCCGAGTCGGCACCGATGGCGCACAGGCCGCCATCGCGCTCCTTGCCCCCGCGTACGACGCAGCACGCGGCTACAACGCGGTACGCACCGACGCCCGCCTTGTCGCCGCGACCATCGCGCGATTGCTCGCCGCCGAGATCCCCGGGCGGGTCGCGCGCTACGACGACAGCTTCAACCCGCGCGCCTTCGGCGACCTGATGCAGACATGGGGCACGAGCACCGTGCTGATCGAGAGCGGCGCAATGCCCGATGATCCGCAGAAGCAGCGCCTTCGTGCCATCAATGTCGCGGCAATCCTCGGCGCACTCGATGCCATTGCAATGGACCGGTTCGGCATGGCGGGCGCCACCCCGTATGAATCACTGCCGTTCAACAGCAGCGGGACCAGTGACCTGCTGGTGGTGGGCGCGCAGGTCGTGCTCCCGGGCAAGCATCCGATACTCGCCGACATCGCCATCAATTATGACGATCCGGTCGCACGCACCGGTGCGCGCATCAGAGAAGTGGGCGACCTGCAGACCGTCCAGGCGATCGATACCATTGATGTCAGCGGGTTCTTCCTCCATCCATCGCCGCGGGCGCTCGCCAACCGCGGTTCGGCGTCCTGGTTGACGATTGGCGGCTCCGCAGCCTTTGACGTGCGGCGCGGACCGGAACCCGAGAGCGCGCTGGTGAGGCAGATCGGCGACAGCGCACGGTGAGGTCCCCCGCTGTCCAAGTCCTTGCCGCGTTCGTCATCGGTCTCGCCGGCGGCACGCTGTTGGGAACCGAGCAACTGGCATCGTGGATTGAACCGGTCGGCACCATGTGGATCAACGCGATCCGAATGCCGATCCTTCCGTTGCTCTTCGCCCTCACCGTCGTGGGGGTCGGCGGGTCGAGCAACGCCCGTGACGCCGGTCGCCTCACCGCTCGCGCATTCCTCACCTTCGTCGTGCTGCTGACGATCGTGACCGCCGCCGCCACGGTGCTCGCACCGCTCCTCCTGTCGGGCATCGAACTCGACCCGGCCAGCACTGCGGTTCTCCGTGAATCGGTTGCCGGAACGGGCGCCGATACTCCCGCGCTGTCACTGGTCGACTGGGCAACAAACCTGATCACCGTCAATCCAATGCGATCGGCCGCCGAGGGCGCGTTGCTGCCGCTGATGATCTTCGCACTCCTCTACGGCCTGGCGCTGACCCGGGTGGGTGAGACGCAGCGCAGCCTGCAGCTCGGCTTTTTTCGCGGCGTCGCCGACACCCTCACCGTGATCATCGAGTGGGTCCTCCTGCTCGCGCCAGCGGGCGTCTTCGCCCTCGCCTTTGTGCTGGGAACGAGAGTGGGAGCGCCGGCTGCCGGGGCCGTCGCCTGGTACCTCGCCGTTGCGTCAGCGTTGGTCGTGGTGGTGATGCTCCTGCTCTATGTATTGATGATGACGATCGGGCGGCAGCCGCTCCGGCCGCTCGTGGCCGCTCTCGCCCCGGCACAGCTCATTGCCCTGTCGTCGCGCTCGTCGCTGGCATCACTCCCCGCGCTGATCGACGGGATGCAGCAGCACCTGCGCCTCCGCCCGCGCGTGATCGCCGTGGTACTCCCACTCGCGGCGGCGGTCTTCAAGATCAACGCCGGTGCAACCTGGGCGTTCGGCGCCGTTTTCGTGGCAAAGCTCTACGGCGTGAGCCTCGGCGCTGAGCAACTCGTGATCCTGGCATTCGCGACTGTGTTGCTGTCGTTCACCACGCCAGGGATCCCGAGTGGCGGTTTCTTCGTGCAGGCGCCGCTGTATGTCGCACTCGGGCTTCCCGTCGAGGGACTTGGCGTGCTGATCGCGGTCGATCTCGTGCTCGACATGTTCAAGACCGCGTGCAACGTCACTGGGTTCGCGGCGGCGGCGGTGCTTGTTGCCCCTGGGGAGGTCGTGACGGGAAGCTGAGATCTAGCGTTGGTGATGCAAATGAGTTGGGGCATCGCGTCGACGCGATGCCCCTTTCCGGATTCGGCGCCGTCCAACCCTGCGATCAGGTGCCGCGGTTGTCTTGTTTGTCCGAGGCCGTCGCAATGGATGACTCGGGTACCACGCTGAGGGTCGGTTTGCCCGATGGACCACGCTCCGCAATCAGCGTGTACATCACCGTTTCCTGCAGCGCACCGGTGTACTCGGCGACGACATGGCCGTCAGCACCCCGAAGCTGGAACCGGGCGGAGCGCGCCCCAACTTCCGCGTAGTCCGTCCCGTCGCCGAACGCCGTCGACCCGAAGGCTAGATGATCGTTGGCGACTACCTCCATGGTGCCCAGGTCGGCGATGCTGTTGACGAACCGCACCTGCGCCATGCCGGCCGCCGCGACCTCCTCCAGCCATGCGGACCCGGACCCGGCTGGATCAATCGCCACCGGAAGCTCGATCTGCTGCCCCACGCAGGTCGACGCCAGCGCCCAGGCGAGGGTGGCGGTTCCCATCCGGATCAGTGATCGCATCAGCCCTCCACACGCAGTGTCCGGACGCAAAAAAGGCGCGATCGCCTGCTCCTTTCGGAGTGTCGATCACGCCTTCGTCTCTCCGGGCCAGCAACGCCCGGGCGACAAGGGTGGCCACGCATCGCTGGTGGCCGGTTATGGGAGGTATATACGGCCGATTTGGGGGGCCCGCAAGTGCCGCCCGCCCACAGGACCAGACTACATGTGTGATCCGCCCGTGGGAACGTCGTCATTGTCTCCGCATCCCCCAACCGGAGTGGACGATGCCGAAGGGCGACAAGTGGGCAGCTGTCAACTACGATCGCGGTGAGCGGACGATGTCCGGCTCCGGCCGGATTAGCTGACAACCGTGCATACTCCAGCACATCAAGAAAGCAGGATTTCAACCGGTCCCGACGACGCGATCGCGAAGTTCAGGACGCTCATTGCCGGCATCGACGTCGCGATGTTCGTCACGGTCGACCGGGACGGACGGCCGTCCAGTCGGCCGATGACGGTTATCTCCATTCCGGGTGAGGCCGATCTCTGGTTTGCGGCGTCCAGCAACTCGCCGGTCGCCATCCAGGTCCGAGCGTGCGCCGACGTCATGTTGCACTTCGTCGAACCGTCGAGCCGTTTTGTAGTGGTCACCGGTCGTGCCCACCTGCACTGCGGGCTTGACCATCCCCAAGACTATTGGACCCCGGACTTGGACCTATGGGTACCGGGGCGGAGCGATGAGATTGCGTTGATACACGTCAACGTCGATGGCGTCGAGTATTGGGAGACACCGGCCTCAGCGCCAGAGTACGTGCAGTTCGTCCGCCCCGTGGGAGTTGGCCAACCACGGCAACAGGCACGCGACGCCGCCTACCAGCACTAACCCTACCCGAGGTCACTCGGCGGGAACGAGCGCCCCTGGTGCGCGATCGCGGTGGTTGTCGCACCATGCAGCCCAAAAGGGAATCAACCAGATGGCCAGCGCACCCAGCGCGGCGGCCCTGCCACTCGCTGGCGGCGGCAACAGCGGAGCACTCGCCCAGAAAATTCCGATCACGATCACCAGCGCCCAAAAGCCCGACGCGCCCTGCCAGTCGCGCGCAACAGTTCGACGCCAGTACATCGCCACACCAGACGCGAAGAGCAGACCCTCGACGGCGAGCGTGCCGGGAATGGAGTTCCACAGTCCCAGGCCGGCCAGCGCCGAGTCCTGGCCGGGCCAGAACGGCAGGTCGGGGTGGTGCACCACGACGTCGAGCACCCAGTGGCTGACAACGAGCATCGCCACCAGCAGTCCCACCTCGCGCCGGTAGCCACGGGCGCGCACCATCAGCGCCCCGACAATAGCCCACCCGACAACGACCAGCAGCGAATGCGACCACGGATACCAGGTAAATACCAGCGGGGTGAATCCGATCGCGCCAGGGTCCACGGTCACCCGCTCGATCCCCGCCAGGACCAGCAATGGCCAGATCAGGTCGAGGGCGAAAGCCGCCGCCATCAATGTTCCCAGCGGTACATCCCGATAGCGTGCTCGCGCAGCGAATGCGAGACCGGCGTGACCTGCGAACATGAATGCCCCCTCAAAGTGGACTGACCCGATATCGCCCCTTCAGTGCGATCCCGCAAGCAACTCAACCACCAATCCCGCCACTGCCCGAATCGTTCCGGGTGCAGAGCCCTCGGCACGGTTGTTCACGATGAGATAGGCGGGAATCCTGAGGTCATACGCGGTCCTCGCAATGGCGGCAAGGTCGGCACGGAGCTCCGGGTTCGGCTCCTGCACCCTATCGTACGGCGCGAACATGTCGACCGCGTCGGCATACCGCCTGCCCGGGCGCAACAACGCCCTCGCCACGACGAATGGCGCCGTCACCGATTCGTGCATCAGGAGCTGCTCGCCCAGCCGGGGCATCGCAGTCCACGAATTGAATACATGGGCGACGCCGTGATTGCGAAGGACCGCGAAATATTCCGGGCGGAGAAACTCGCTGTTGCGCAACTCGACGGCATACGGGGCATCCGTGGGCAGCGCTGCCAGGAAATCGTCGAGTCGGCGAACAAAGCTATCGAACGTTGCCTCTCCGCGCATCCGCTGGAACTCGAACATGAACGGCCCGATGTGCCCCGCGAAATGCTCCCGCATCGGCGCCAGCACCTCGGTGATGAACCGTTCGACGCTCAGGAAGTCGGGATTGACCTGGCCCCGAAGGGCCCGGTCCCGCGGACTGTCGAATGTCTCGATAGTGATGCGGTCCCACACCTTGGTGACACACTCGAACCCATCGGGCAGCACCGCGCGGTACTGCGCGAGCGTCTTTGGACTGGGGGGCGCATAGAAAAAGGAATCGATCCCGACCGTGCGAAAGAGCGGATAGCGCGCGTACTCCTCGAGCATCGCCGCCGACGCGCCGGTGCGCGGATAATCGCGAGAATAGACGGTGCCCTTCCAGCCCGGATAGGTCCAAGTCGACGTGCCAAAGCGGATGCCGTCGGGCAGTTGCGCCGCGAGATCCGCGACCTCCGGGTCGGTCATGGGCCCGACGAAGTTGGTGGCTGCGTTTCGCGCGACGGTGCGTTTGTGTTGTCGATGTCGGCCGCGATCAGCCAGCGTCCGCCAGACTCACGGCGCAGCGCCAGGACGAACTTTCCGATGTCAGCGCCAACCGCGCCGAAACGGTAGGCTCCCACGATGAAGCCGATTGAGTCAGATACACTCCACGACAGTGCCCGGAGGCGCAGGTCGCCGCCGGCACCGGCATACGTCCCTTCAATCGCCGACCGGCCGCGCGCGGCCGCGCGACCACTCGGCAGGGCGAATCCGTCAACCGCAAAAAGCGATGCCAACGAGTCAGCAGCGCCTGCCCGCCAACCTCGCTCGTATTCCCGGAGAATGCGGTCAAGCGTGGCGGGTAGCGCAACCGATGCATGGTCTTGCGCGGCGAGGGGCGTGACCCAGCACCCTACACACAGCAGTAACACAACGAGTCTCAAGATTCCCCCGGCTTCCGGCGTCAATCGGTCGATCAGCGGGCTCAGACCAATTCAGCTGAACGCCGCCTCGGAAAGATGCAACAGGTGCTCGCGCACGTCATGGGGCCACTCGGCGGTCGCGCCGCGGAACGAACCATTGTCCCCCGCGTAAAGCGCCCGAGTTGCGGCCTCGAATCCGGGGTAGTCGCCGGCCAGATGCGACATGAACCGATACGTAGCATCGCGCCCCACCCGCACCGCGCCACCCTTGCTGTCCGCACGGCCGGCTGCATCGACCAGCCGCCGAAGCGTTGCGGACGCGCCAACCTGTTGTTGCGACAGCCACTCCCAGTGCGCGGGAAGGAGCGTCACCTCGCGGGCGATCACGCCGAGCCGGGGTCGGCCGGGGGGACGCGTCGGAGCAGCGTCCTGAGTCTCCATCAGCCGGGCCCGGACCTCGTCGACGGTGCCGCGAAAATCAATGTCCACGGGTTCGCTCGTGATTGCGTCGAAGATCAACACCGAAGCGTCGCGGGTTACATCGAGGTGTCGGCGCACCGCACCAGCCACCTCGACCAGTTGGCCGATCGCGACCGCGGCTCCACGATCAAAGGCAATGACAGCACGTTGAGTTGGCATGCCTAGTAATATCCGGATATAACTCCAATGTCAATTGTACCCGGATATTTCACGATCGGCGGTCTATCAGCGGGCTGTTACCGCCCAGATCACGTTCCCCACGTCGTCGGCCACCAGCAGCCCTCCGCGGTGGCCGATCGCCACCCCGACGGGACGACCTTGGGCGCGGCCTGCGGCGTCAAGGAAGCCGGTCAGCACGTCCATCGGGTCACCGGCCGGTTTTCCGCGAATGAACGGGACGAAGACCACCCGGTATCCGCTTCGCGGCTTCCGGTTCCACGAGCCGTGCTGCCCGACGAACATCCCCTCCCGATATGATTCGCCGAGGTGGTTCCCCTGTGCGGATGCCAAGCCGAGTGAGGCGGTGTGTGGGCCGAGCGCGTAATCGGGGACGATCGCCGCGCTCACGAGGTCGGGGCGCTGCGGCGTGACGCGGGTATCGACCGTGGATCCGAAATAACTGTACGGCCACCCATAGTGACCGCCGTCGCGGACCGATGTCATGTAATCCGGGACGAGGTCGCCGCCCAGTTCATCGCGTTCATTGACGGACACCCACAGCGCCCCGGTCCCCGGCTCCCACGCGAGCCCGACGGGGTTGCGCAGCCCGGTTGCAAAGACGCGGTGGGTACCGGTGCGAGCATCAATCTCCCAAATTGCGGCACGCCCGGTCTCGTTGGCCATTCCGTTCTCTGCGACGTTGCTGTTCGATCCGACGCCGACATAGAGGTGCTGCGCATCTGGGCTGGCGATCAAGCTCTTGGTCCAATGATGGTTGATCGGTCCCGCCGGAAGACGGGTGAGCTCATCTCCGCTGCCGTCAAGCTGGGTCATTCCATCGCGATACCGGAACCGGACGACGGCATCGGTGTTCGCCACGTACAGAGTTGAATCGATGAGGGCCATGCCGAACGGTGAATGCAGACCCTGGGCAAAGACCGTCCGGAGATCGGCTACTCCGTCGCCATCCGAATCGCGCAGCAGGGTGATCCGATCGGCACTGGGCACTGCCGCGCCGGCCTGTTTCATGAATCGACGCATGAACCATCCGCGTATCCCACGTCCGTCCTCGGGGCGCACCGGGGCATTGGTTTCAGCCACCAGCACGTCGCCATTGGGCAGCACGTAAAGCCAGCGCGGATGCCCCAACGCAGTCGCAAAGGCGTGCACCTCCAGCCCAGGCGCCGCAATGGGTGTGGCGCTGTTCGACCATCCCACGGCACGAGCAACGTTCACGGTGGGGATGAGCGAGGTGCGCGGCGCGGGGAGGACGGGTCGCGGACCTGTTCCGTCGGACACCGGCAGGCGCGCCGACCCGCCGCACGCGGAGGCCGCCAGAAACAACAGGGCCACGCTCGTCGCGTGGCCCATCGGATTGCGTTCGAAGTGCGTCATGCCGAGTTGACGCCCCCGCTCACGCCGGACGCACAACCGGGCTCAGCCAGTCACGAGACGTCCGACCCCTTCAGCCGGCTTGAACACCTCGACCGTAAGCGTGAAAGTGCGTTCATCGGAAGTCTGCATCGCGCCGACACCCACCACCTGCCGCGTGATCTCCTCGCCGCGCTGGTCTCGGATCGAGAGCACCATGGCGTACTCCCACGCGTTGCCGTCAGTGGGACCGCGCAGCGAGCATTCCACAGCGAGCGCCGGCACGCTGACAACGTCATGTTGGGCGGCCGACCCTGATCGCACATGATGCCGACACCCTGGACAGACTGACGCGCTCTCCAGAATGGCGGTGCGGCAGTGGGGACAGATACGGGTTGCCCCGGGTGTCCCCGATCGCACGGTGCTCATGCTGCGGAGCCGCTCTCCACCGTGATACCCGCCTTCTGGCTTGGCTTCCCTTCCCACCCAAACTCCACCTGGCCGCGCATCTTCGATCCGGCTGCAACGATGAATGTCCCCGCCTTCACGTCACCGTTCATGATACCGCTCTGCAGCAACTCGACGCGCGTCGCGCCATCGATGTTGCCGTCGAGTTCGCCGCCGATTACCACGGTGTTGGCGCGTACCCCCCCGGTCACCTTCGCACCGGACTCGATCGTCACGTCTCCCTGCACGATGACGTCGCCCTTGAACCGGCCGGCAATGCGAACGTGACCAGCGCCCTCGATCTTTCCCTCGATGGTGATGTCGGAGGCGATCAACGATTCCTTGCCACCAGCGGAGGTGCGGCGCGGGGCATCTTCACTGACGCCCAGACGGGGAGCACTATCGTTTCGCGCCGGGATCTCGGGCGCGAGGGGGGTCTTGGGGGGGGTGGGCTGCTCTTTCCAGATCGACATTATGAGGGTCCTCTCGATGGGCAGTTACGGCGTTCTCGCCACCAGTGGGGATGGATCGGAACGGGCGAACAAGGGCGACCGGTACCTCGCGGCACTGGTCTCACGTCAACGAAGCTTGGTCCTTCGAAGGGAATCGCGCCACCCCCGATTATCGGCGGGAGGGTAGCGATCCGCGAATCAGCGGCACCGAAATGCATCGATCGCCCCAGACCGCTGGCGCGGCGGGGCGATCGGCGTGCTTGGATCGTTGAGGGCCGCGGTCGCTCGATCAGGTCCCGGAAACATCCTTTGTCCGGGTCTTGCCGACGCCGGTGAAAACTCCAATGCCGACCAGAATCACGCAGCCGATGATTACGTACAGCGAGGGTACGCCGGCGAGCGTAAGCGCCCAGGCCACGCCGCCGATGAAGATGAGGAAACCCACGATATAGAGCGCGAATGACATGTGGCTTCTCCTGACTGGGTGGCGAACGCACCTCCCGCCCGAAATCGGCGCAGAGGGTACAGCCTGAGAGACGTTCGGGACCGGAACGCCGCACACCCAACATACCCTCCCCTCGCTTCCTGGGTGTCTACGCCCCACTTTGCGCCCTACGCTGACACCGACACTGTTCCTCGAGGATGCCACCCTGCCGTTTACATCCCTGAAGCTTCATCCATCCCTCCTGCGCGGGCTCAAGGAACTCGGGTTCACCCGTCCCACCCCCATCCAGGCCGACGCGATCCCGCCAGCGCTCGCAGGGCAGGACGTCCTCGCATGCGCCATGACCGGGTCGGGGAAAACCGCGGCGTTTCTGCTCCCCATCCTGCACCAACTGCTCGACCAGCCGCGGCGCACCACCCGTGCACTGGTGATCACACCGACCCGCGAGCTCGCCGCGCAGATCCTCGAGGAATGCAACGCGATGGCCGTGCATACGCCGATCACCGCCGCTGCGGTGTTCGGCGGTGTGGGCATGGGACCGCAGGAACATGCATTTCGCAGTGGTGTTGACATCCTGATCGCGACCCCTGGGCGCCTGCTGGATCACTTCCGTCAGCCGTATGCGAAGCTGCCCGGGATCGAATATCTCGTCCTCGACGAGGCCGACCGCATGCTCGACATGGGTTTCCTGCCCGACATCCGTCGGGTATTGAAGCACATCCCGCCGCGCCGCCAGACGCTGTTCTTTTCGGCGACGATGCCGAAGGAGATCGTGACCCTGACGCGGGAGATGCTCAACAATCCGGCGACAATCAATCTCGAGCGTCAGTCGAAGCCGGCGGTGGGCATCACGCAGGCGATCTACCCGGTGGCACAAGAACTCAAGTCGGCGCTCTTCCTGCATCTCTTGCGGGATGCGGACATGGAGGAGGCACTGGTGTTCACCCGCACGAAACACCGGGCCAACCGCCTGCAGGCATTCCTCGTCAAGAACGGCATCAGCGCGGAGCGCATTCACGGAAATCGATCGCAGCCGCAGCGGACCGAGGCCCTCAAGGGATTCAAGAACGGGAAGTATCGGGTGCTTGTCGCGACGGACATTGTAGCGCGCGGCATCGACATCGAGGAACTCGGACACGTGATCAACTTCGATGTACCGCTGGTACCGGCCGACTACATTCACCGCGTGGGTCGCACGGCGCGCGCCGAGGCAGTTGGCGACGCATTCACGTTCGTGTCACCGGAAGAAGAAGGCGAACTCCGCGCGATCGAACGGGCGGTCGGCAAGCGGTTGCCGCGCGTCACCGTGCCCGATTTCGACTATGCCGCACGGCCCGAGGGGAAGCTGGAGATCCCCATTGCGGAGCGCATCGCGGAGATTCGGAAGCGGAAGTCAAAGGAGCGGGATGCCCAGAAGGCGAAGGCCGCCCGCAAGGCCTCTGCCGGTTCGGCTCCGACAGCGCCCTCGCCACGACCGCGCGGAGGGCGCGGCCGGGGCCGGTGATCCGACCCTGCTGGCCCGTGCCTGGCATCACTCGCGGCCGCCTGTGAATCGAGGATCGCATGAACATCCATTGTGGTGGCACGCTTTGCCTGGCTGCGCTCGTCGTGACGTGCGGCCGCGCCGGCGCCCAGCAATCGGCCTGGCCGCAGCACTCCGTCGACCGACCCCTGCCCCCGGTCGTGGCCCCCGCCGCGGTGCAACCCCCGGTCCCGCCACCCGCCGACGCGGTGATCCTGTTCGACGGCCGGTCGCTGGCCGCGTGGCAGGCCGCCGATTCCGCCGGAGGACCGGCCCGCTGGCGGATTTCCACCGGCGCCATGGAAGTGGTCCCTGGTGCGGGCGCGATTCGCACCCGCCGAAGCTTCGGCGATGTGCAGTTGCATGTCGAGTGGATGTCGCCGTTGCCGGCCGAAGGCACCGGTCAGGATCGCGGCAACAGCGGCGTGTTCCTGATGGGACGGTACGAGGTGCAGGTCCTCGATTCATGGCGCGCCCGAACCTATGCAGACGGTCAGGCCGGAGCGATTTACGGGCAGTTTCCGCCCCTCGTCAATGCATCCCGGCAGCCGGGTCGATGGCAGAGTTTCGACATCATCTTTCGGCACCCCGAGTTCGATGGTGAACGCCTCACGGTGCCGGCCCGCCTGACGGTCTTTCATAACGGGCTGCTGGTGCAGGACGATGTGGTGCTCCAGGGTCCTACATCGAACCAGCGTCGCGACCCGTACGTAGCCCATCCTGCGCGCCTGCCGATCTCCCTCCAGGACCACGGACACAAGGTCCGATTCCGCAACATCTGGGTGCGAGAGCTCGCACCATCCATCCCCTGAACGGCACCGGCTCGCCCCCCAGCGTCCTGCCGCGAGCGGCGCCCGCTGCTGTGCTCGTGTTCGCCCTCGTCTGGGGGATTCTCGCGTCGCTGCCACCCGGCCCACGCAACGCAGGCGAGCCGGTCGAGGAGTTTTCGGCGGAACGTGCGCAACGTCACGTCCGTGAGATTGCAAAGGTCGCTCACCCGGTGGGCTCACGCCGACACGACGAAGTGCGCGACTATATCGTGGCACAGCTCCGGTTGCTCAACCTCACCGTTGAGGTGCAGCAGGGTCAGGGTTCGCGGATCGACCCGGTCACGGGCCAGCCGATCGGGCTCCAGAACATCATCGCACACCGTGACGGAACGCTGCCGGTCCCCGCACTGTTGTTGATGGCCCACTACGATGCACGTCGCGAGTCGCCGGGAGCAGGGGACGATGCGTCGGGTGTCGCAACGATCCTCGAGACCCTTCGCGCGGTGGGCCCGGTCCCGATGCGGCATCCCCTGCTCGTGGTTTTCACCGATGGCGAGGAGCTGGGGCTGCTCGGCGCGGAGCTGTTCATCCGAACCCATCCACTGGCACGCACCATTGGCCTGGCGATGAATTTCGAGGCGCGCGGCAATGCTGGTCCGTCGTACCTCTTCCAGACCTCGCCAGGGAATGCCGCGTTGATTCGCGAAGTCGCGCGTGCAGCACCATATCCCCGCGCCAATTCGCTGACCGGTGAGGTCTACCGTCGCCTCCCCAACGACACCGACCTTTCGGTGGTGCTCGCCGAGCTTCCCGGAGTGTCCGCGCTCAACTTCGCATTCATCGGCGGTTTCGGCGCATATCACACCGCGAGGGACACCGCCGACGCTCTCAGTCTCTCGAGTCTGCAGCATCAGGGAAGCTGGGCGCTCTCACTCACTCGGCACTTCGGCGCCCGCGATTTCCCCGACAACACGGAGGGCGATGCGGTCTACTTCTCCGCGCCGCTGCTGGGATTGGTGCACTATCCCGTCGGCTGGGCATTTCCGCTTGCAGTGCTGGTCCTCGCGGGCCTCGCCGTGGTAATGCGCGGGGCGATGCAGCGGGGCATGATTCGGCTTCGCGGAATCGGCTGGAGCATCGTGGTGAGCGTCGTGGCACTCAGCGCCGGGACGATGCTCGCGTCTGCCATCTGGCGAGCCATGATGCGAATTGTTCCGGGCCCGACGTCCCTGCAATCACCGCTCGCGACGTCGGTCCCCATCCTCGTCCTGGTGGTAATCCTGGCCACCGTGATCACGCTCGGCGTCCTCTCCCGCGGTCATCGGGTCGCGAGCGCCGCCGAGCTGGCGACATTCCCGATAATCGTCTGGACGGTGCTCGCGCTGGGCACTGCGGCCACCGTGCCCGGAGTCTCGTGGATCACGACGTGGCCCGCCGCCGGTGCGGTGGTTGCGCTCGCATTCGCGACGCGACGGAATGAGCCACGCGGCGGAGCGGCGCTCGTGGCGGCGATGGCGGCGGTCCCGGCGCTTGTGCTTGTACCGCCGGTCCTGTGGCAGTTCCAGGTCGCGATGACCAATCGAGTGGCTCCGCTGTGCGCGACGGCGGTCGTCCTGATCGTGCTCCCACTCGTGATATCCCTTGGGCCCCTGATCACGACACGAGAGCCACCATGATCTCGAAGCACAAGACGTTTTTTTCCAGGGCCTCCCGAGCCTCGCTCCGTCGTCCTCGCGAATGATCGAGTCGCGACTGGCCCCCGCGGCATCGATGGCATCTTCGGTGGCGCGCGCGATGCTCATCACCGCCGGCATTGTGGTCCTCTTCGGCGGACTGGTGCCGATGCTGGTCATGCACGTGCACTGGAGGCTCGGAATCGCCCAGCTCTACTTCCCGCCGGCGCACCGCGCTGGCCTCCTGGTGATGGCGATCTCGGTCGGGTGTTTCAGCGGCACCGCGGTGACGTTGGCCGCATTCGGCCGCGGAATGCCGCTTTTGTTTCGTGCCCCCCGACGGCTCGTGGTGGTCGGTCCATACGCGCACACCCGCAACCCGATGGTGCTGTCGGCCATCGGTCACGGTTTCGGACTGACACTCTATTCGGGAAGTCTGCTGATGGCCGCATACCTCACGCTCGGGACGCTATGGTGGGCCATCGCCACCAGGCCCCGCGAAGCGGCCGATCTCGCCCGCCGTTTCGGACGCGAATACGAATCATGGGTCCGCCACGTGCCGCTGCTCATTCCTCGCCTCTCGTCGTACCATCCCCTCGACGATTCGCCGACAAGGACCATGGTTGCCGGCGTGGCGGGCGCGAACCCCAGGTCGGGACGGCGGCGACGGCGCTGACCAGGCCGTGGTGCGGCCAGACCGAGAGTGATTCGTCTCCGACATGTCACTCGCCGGAGCATGCATGTCGCGATTCGTGATCCTGATGGTCCTGTCCACCGCCGCGTGCGGATCTCGCACGGCCACCACGGCACCACTGCCGCAGGAACGGTTCGCTGCCCTGGTCGGCACCGAGCACCCCCCGCGCCCCGCCGGGATCACGGAGGTGGCGAGCTACCTGCTCGACCAGACGTCTCGGGGGCGCTGGGTCGTGGCCGAGGTGAAGGCAGTGGGCGACCCAGCGCGTGCGGTGATCCTCGACGAGGTGATCACCCGCGGCACGTCGGGCGCGACCCGGTGGCGCACCGCGGCTGCCCAGCCGCTGCGGGCTGCTGACTCCACGCTCACCGTCCAACTGGGTACCTGTGCCATTGCCGGTCGCGCCGACCGCTGGATCGTCGGTCTGACCACGGCCGCCAGTACGCCCGTGGTCCGTCGTGCGTGGCGGGTCGACACCGCCGCGCGCGCCTTCACCGCCATCGATGCGGCGAAGGTGACCTGCGACGACCTCATGGGGAGCTGAGACCGACCGACCGCTCGCTCACACGATTTCATCGCGGCTCGAGTGTGTCCCGGATGCGCGCCGCGATATCCGACAGGTGTCGTCGTGTCACGTCGTCACCACCTGAGCGCGCCAGTCGGGTGCGAATCGATCCCTGCAATGCCAGCAGTTCCCCGCGCGCGAGTGGCCTGGCGTCGGCGGTGCGGGTGTCGAGTGCTGCCGTGCTCGTTTCCGCAGCGGCCAAAGTCCGCAACCGTTCGACGTGCGAACGCTGCAACTGGCGACGCCAGACGTCGATGCTCCCGCGCCCGGACAATTCTCCCCAGATCCCGCGCCGGACGTCCGCCAGCATCTCAATCGGCGGATACGCACCGGGCGCGCCGTTGAGCGCGGTCTCCTGCATCCGCGACATCCGCCCCGCATCGAGCAGCGCATCGACCACCGACTGCTGCTGGGCGCGAACCCGGTTGAGCGCACCGGAGGCCTCGAACCGACGCAGTACCGTGGGGTCGACCAGCCAGGTGGGCGTGGTGAACACCTCTGCGGCCAAGAAACGAACGGCGTCGCGCTGTCGCGCGGGCGGCACGGGCTCGTAGACGGGGCCGGCCTGATCGGTAGCCTTGGTGGTCCGATACACGCCCCCCACGACGGTTATCACATGGCCCACGTACCTCGAGTAGCTCGACACCAACTCGCCGTACAATTCCGACAGGTCCGACCAATCTTCTCCGGGCGTGGCTGTCCATTCGGGAAGCATCGGAAGGACGCGCTGGAGATTGGCGATCCCGAATCGGGATGCGCGCACCGGATCGTCGCCTATGTCCTCCGTCTGCGCCCGAGGGTCGACACCGTCGCCGCCGGCAAACCGGTAGCGAGGATCGCCCGCCTTTTCGCGAATCCAGGCATCCAGAGTCCGCCGCTCCGCTTCGGGCGTGGCAGCACCCGGGATCACGCGGTAGCCCCAGTTGATCGCATAGTCGTCGTATGGTCCCATCTTGCGGACGAATCGGGTCACGCCGTCGCCCGGCTGCGCGACGTAGTTCTGCCGAGCGTAGTCCATCACCGACGGACTCACGCCATACCGCGTGGTGAATGACGGGCTGCGCAGCGAATCTACCGGGAACGCGGACGAGCCGATCATGTTGTGCGGCAGGCCGAGGGCGTGGCCAATCTCGTGCGCGATCACCTGACGCACGGTCTCGCCGATCAGCGGCTCGTTGATCCTCAGCGTGCGCGCCTCGGGGTTGGCCGCACCAGTCTCGACCATCAGCCGATTGCGATAGGAACGCAGGTGATTGTGGTACCAGATGATGTCACTCTCGATGATCTCGCCGGTACGCGGATCCGAGACGCTGGGCCCCATCGCGTTGCGGGTCAGGTTCGCGACGTAGCGCACTGTCGAATAGCGGACGTCATCGGGATCAAAGTCCGGGTCTTCCGCCGCGGTGGGCGGGTCGCGGGCGATGATCGCGTTGCGGAACCCCGCCACCTCGAAGGCCTTCTGCCAGTCCTCGATGCCCTGGCGGATGAACGGGCGCCACTCAAGCGGCGTCCCGGGATCGAGATAGAAAACGATGGGCTTGATCGGCTCGACCAGCTCACCGCGCGCATAGGCGGCGGGATCCTTCGGCTCGAGCCGCCAGCGCCGCAGCAGTGTGCGCGTGTCCGCCTTGAGCGCGCGCGACGCGAAATCGATCTGGTTGATCGAGAACCAACCCACTCGCGGATCGGCAATTCGAGGGCGCATCGGCTCCCGCGGCAGCAGCACGATCGATTGCGCAACCAACAGCGAGAGCGTCGATGTCGCACCCAGCGACGGTGGCTCGGCGGCGTCAAACGTCTGGACCTGGCGCACCTCGACGTTCAGCGGGAATGACTTGACGTTGTCGATGTACGATCGCTGCGCATCAAGCTTGCGCACCTTGAACTGGGTTCGCTGTGATGTGGACAGGCCGGAGATCGAAGGGACGTCGTCCTCGAACATCGACGTCACATCAATCACCACGTCATGGCCGTTCCCGCGCTCAGCGGCCACCGGAAACGATCGCAGGATCGGCGAGAAGGTGTTCGCAGCCACCGAGCGCGCAATCGGCAGCGTGGAGTCGGCCACGTACCGTGACGACACGCTTCGCAACAGGATGCGCTCGCCTTGACGTTCCCACCGCACCAGTTGCTCGTTGAGGTTGGAGCCAGCATTCGTGAACGGGGAGAGATCCTGCGGCGCCGCGGCGAGGCGGGTCAGCCACAACATGTCGCGGCCCATCAACGAATCGGGCAGCTCGAACAACACCTTGTTGTCGACCCGATGCACCAGGAAAAGCCCCGAATCGGACTTCGCCTTGGTCGTCACCACCTTCTCATAGGGCTGAGGACCGGCCGATGCGCGGGCGGCGGCAGGCGTGGTACCGGCCGTCGCTGGTGGGGTGGCCGCCGGCGATGGCGTCGATGCTGGGCGGAGTGGAGCACAGGCAACGGCAACGACGGCCGCGACCAGGACGGACGAGGAAAATCGCATTGATCAACCGGGTTGGAGAGCGGTGGAAGACGTTCCTGATACTAACCCCGGCGCGGACGGCAGGCACTTGATGCGACCTGCACGAGGAGACAGTACGTTTGGAAGCGCCCGTCGGTCATGTCCAGCTCCCGGAGGCTCCATGCAGGAAAACATCGAGCTCATCTTCACCCCGCTGTCCGTGAAGCCGATCGCGGTGCTCGCCGCGGCGCTCTCAGGCTTCGCGGTTGGCGGCCTCTGGTACGGGCCCCTCTTCGGCAAACCGTGGATGGTCGCGAGCGGGCTCACGATGGAAGATATCCAGCGCGACGCGAGCCCCCTCCGAACGTATGGCACCGCGTTCGTCGCCAACTTCATCGGCGCGTGGGTGCTCGCGGCGGTGCTCGGAACGGACGCTTCACCGATGGATGGCGCATTTGTCGGCGGAGTGATCGGGCTGGCGTGGGTCGCCACCGCCTTGGCCACGATCTATGCTTTCGAGCGCCGTGGGCCGCTGTTACTGATGATCAACGCAGGATATCAGGTGGTGGCGCTCGCCGTCACCGGTGCGATCATCGGCCTGTTGCAGTGAATCCCGCGCACCTGCTGTCGTACTGGCAACGGCTGTCGCCGTGGCCTGGCGGTCGGTGGCTCTATTCCCGGTTGCTCGGCCTTGCGGTACCGTACAGCGGTTCGATCGGGCCGATGGTCGAACGTCTCGAAGCCGGCCACGCGGTGGTATCAATGCGCGACCGCCGCGCGGTCCGCAATCATCTCCACTCGATTCACGCCATCGCGCTCCTCAACCTCGCCGAGCTCACCAGTGGGCAAGCCATGCTCACCGGCGTGGGACCGACTGTGCGAGGCATCGTGACAGGAATCAGGATGGAGTACCACCGCAAGGCGAGAGGGAAGGTGGTCGCCGAAAGCACCGTCTCCGCACCGAACGTGACGGCTCCGACCGAAGCCGAAGTCAGCGCCGAGTTGCGGGACGGTTCCGGCGAATTGGTGGCGACAGGATACGTGACCTGGCTGCTGTCGCCCCGATGACCACGACACCGTTCACCGCCCACGCAGGCGTCGAGCTCCCGCTCATTTGCGGCCCGATGTATCCCTGTTCCAACCCTGAGCTGGTCGCCGCCGCGTCGGAGGCGGGCGCGCTGGGCGTGGTGCAGCCGATCGCGCTGACCTACGTGCATGGGCACGACTTCCGCGAAGGACTTCGGCTCATCCGGAAGCTCACCTCCTGTCCCATCGGCATGAATGCGCTGATCGAGCAATCCTCCAGCGCCTACCGAAAGCGAATGGAGGAGTGGATCAGCGTCGCGCTCGAGGAGGGAGTGCGCTTCTTCATCACGTCGCTCGGCAATCCGCGGTGGGTGGTCGACGCCGTCCTACCCCATGGCGGAGTCGTGTATCACGACGTCACCGAGGCGAGGTGGGCGGCCAAGGCGCAAGCTGGTGGGGTTCATGGCTTCATCGCCGTGAATCGCCGTGCCGGCGGGCACGCCGGGACCCGTGACGCGGCCGCGCTTCTGGAGGAACTGGCGCCGTTCGAATTGCCGGTCGTATGCGCCGGAGGTGTGGGTGATCCGCAAACCTTTCGGCAGATGCTCGACCTCGGATATGCCGGGGTGCAGTGCGGCACCCGCTTCATTGCCACGACCGAGTGCCGAGCCAGTGCGCCGTACAAGGCGGCGATTGTCGAGGCCGACGCCAGCGACATCGTGCTGAGCGAACGGATCACGGGTATTCCGGTCGCGGTGATCCGGACGCCATACGTCGAGCGGATGGGTCTCAGGGCGGGGGCGTTCGCGCGGTGGATGCTCCAGGGGCGGCGCCGGAAGCACTGGATGCGCACCCTGTACGCCCTCCGATCGCTGTGGCAACTCAAACGATCGTCCCTCGACGAGGGGGGCGGCACCGAGTATTGGCAGGCCGGACAGAGCGTCGAGGGCGTCGACCGAGTGGAGCCGGTGGCCTCGGTAGTCGCGGCCTTCCGAGCCGCGTTGGAAAGCTGAAATGCCGCGGCTCTTCCGCCGCCGCGTTCTTCGGGACAGATTATGGATCAGCCGACGATTCCCGCCGGCCATCCCTTTCGATGTCCCGCAACTCCCACAACTTAGAGGTCGTCGCATGTTCCTGAGGAACGTTCGGCTTCGCGGTCTTGTCCTGCTCGCGCTCATTGCGGGTGGATACGGATCAGCTTCGGCGCAAGGCACCAGCACCATTCGTGGCGTTGTCACGCGAACCAATGACGGCGAACCGGTGAGCGGCGTTGCCGTGACCGTCCGGGGCACCAACCTCGCGACGGTGACCAACGTCAACGGCCGCTACATGATTCAGCGGGTGCCCTCCGGCTCGCAGACCCTGGTGTTCCGCTGGCTGGGCTATGCCCCCTCAGAGCGCCAGATCTCGGTGAGCGGAGACGCCACGCTCGACATTGCGTTGGAGCCCAAGGCGATCAACCTCGCGGACCTGACGGTCACCACGGCGTCGCGTGAACCCGAGCGCATCGTCGATGCGCCGGCCGCCGTCACGCTGGTGGACCCGCGCGTCCTCCAGAACACCGCGCCCACCGGCCAGGCTCCTCTGGCGCTCGCGCAGGCGCCCGGCGTCGATATCGTGCAGAGCGGCATCAACGACTTCAACATCAACGCGCGTGGCTTCAACTCGTCGCTCAACCGCCGGGTACTCACCCTGCTGGATGGCCGCGACCTCGCGATCGCCTTCCTTGGATCGCAGGAATGGAACACGCTACCGGTGTCCCTCGACGAACTCCGCTCGATGGAACTCGTCCGCGGCCCCGGCTCGGCGCTCTACGGCGCCAATGCGTTTGCTGGTGTCATCAACATGATCACGTTGTCACCACGCGAGGCGCAGGGCGGAAAGATTTCCCTGTCGGGTGGCGAACTCGAGTCGTACAAGGCCGATGGTCGCTATGCGATGGTGTTCGGCGAGGGCCGATGGGGGGCCCGCCTGACCGGTGGAGACTCCAGCAGCGACACCTGGACCCGCTCGCGCACGTCGGCAGACCGCCTTGACCTGCGCCGTGAGTACCGGCCCGCGCTGGCCGAGAAGGACTCCAATATCACGCCGCTAAACGGCCCAGAGGCGATCCCGCTTCGGGGTCAGGAGCTCGGCCCACTCACTGGCGACTCCCCACGAACGGCGATCGGCGACCGCGACCCGGTCACGGCGGCATATGGAGCGTTTCGTCTCGATCGCTACCTCACCAACAGCGGAAGTGTCGTGACCGCCGAGGTGGGTGCGTCGCAGACCGAGAACGAAGTGCTCGTCACCGGCATCGGCCGGATCCAGGTCAACAAGGGACAGCGGTTGTTCGGGCGGGCGGCATACAACAGTGAGAACCTCAACGTCTTCGGTTATTGGAATCGACGCGATTCGAAGGAGCCTCAATTCTCGCTCGCCTCCGGGGCGCCACTACTCGAGAAATCCGACATCATGCACGTCGAAGCCCAGGCGAACCGCCGTTTCCTCGACGAGAAGCTGCGCGTCGTGGGTGGCGCGTCGTTCCGCCAGTACAACGTCAACACCTCCGGCACCCTGATGCGGCCGGAAGATGATGACCGGTCCGACAAGGTGTACTCGGGCTATGCGCAGGGAGAGTACACCTTCTCCGACAAGCTTCGGCTCGTGGGTGCGGCGCGGTATGACGAAGGCGACCTCTTCGAAGGACAGTTCTCGCCGAAGGGCGGGATCGTCTTCAGCCCGAACCCGAACCATGTCTTCCGGTTCACGGTGAACAAGGCATTCCAGACGCCGAACTACTCTGAGTTCTTCCTGAGCGCCAACGCAGCGGGACCGGTCAACCTGTCGGCACTCGAGAACGGGCTCAGGGCCAATCCACAACTCGGGCCGGCACTCGCCGGTACGCCCGTCGGCACGCTGTTCACCAACTCGGCGGCGGTCCCGGTGTTGGCGCGGGGGAATCGCGATCTCGACGTCGAGAAGACAATCGGGTATGAAGTCGGCTACAAGGCGTCGTTCACGTCATCGATTTACATGACCGTCGACATCTACCGCAACAACATCAAGAATTTCGTCACCGACCTGCTACCGGGCGTCAACCCCGCGTTTGGGGCCTTCACTGCTCCATCAACGGTGCCAGAGTCGGCGCGCGCACCGCTCGAGGGCGCGATCCGCGCGACGCTGCTCGCCAACCCGGCCACGGCGCTCGCCGGTCGCGGTCTCACCCGTACCGAGAACGGCAACACCGCCATCGTGCTCTCGTACACCAACGCGGGTGACGTTGACCAGACCGGCCTCGACCTTGGCCTGGGTGTGCAACTCACGCCCGAGATTCGTGCGGACGGCACGTTCTCGTTCTTCTCGTTCACCGTGAACGAGCAGCTCACCGGTGACCAGCTCCTTCCCAACACGCCGAACCGCAAGGCTACCCTCGGCCTCACCTACGAGGGCGCCACCAACGGCTTCGACGCCAGCCTCACGTCGCGGTTCGTCGCTGCATACGACTGGGCGGCCGGCGTGTACGTCGGAAGGGTCCCCGACGGCCAGACGTTCAACGCGACGCTCGGCTACCAGTTCAACCCACGCTTCCGGGCCTACGCGGCCGGAACGAACATCTTTGACCAGCAACGCTTCCAGTTGTATGGCGGTGCTGTCATTGGTCGGCGGATCATCGGCGGACTCACCGCGACGTTCTAGCGGTGAAAGGTTGAAAGGTTGAAAGGTTGAAAGGTTGAGAGGTTGAAAGGTTGAGAGGTTGAAAGGTTGAGAGGTTGAAAGGGTGGTGGGTGATGGGTAAGTCATCCATCATCCATCATCCGTTCTCCGTTCTCCGTTGTCCCTCCTTATCTTCGCCCTCCGTGCAACGAATTGTCCCGCTCCCCCTCCCGGTCACGATCGACCCCGTCGTGGCCTCCCCCACACTCTGGTGCCTGCCGGGCGTGGATGGTCCGAGCGACGCGCGCCGCGACATCTATGTGGCCACGCCGCCGGGATACGGCGGCAACCCGGACCTGCTGCATCCCGTGGTGTACTTCCAGGACGGCCAGAACCTCTTCGATCCAGCCCGCTCCTTCGCTGGGCATTGGCGGCTGCTCGAGACCCTTGCACTCCGGGCTGACGGGTATGCGCCGGTGCTCGTGGGGGTTCCCAACCTCGGCCCCGACCGCCTCCGGGAGTATTCACCGTTCGACGACGTTATCCACGGCGAGGGAGACGGTGACGAGTATCTCGCTTTCCTCCGCGGGGTGGTGAAGCCACTGATCGATTCGAACTTTCGGACCCGTCCCGAACGTCGATTCACGACCGTCGCCGGGTCCTCGATGGGTGGGCTGTTCTCGCTCTATGCACTGATCGCGGGCGCTGGGACCTTCGGAAGTGCATGGGTGCTGAGTCCGGCGCTCTGGTATGCCGACGGCGCGATATACCAATGGCTGGCGCACCAACCCGGACCAGTCGGTCGACTCTGGCTCGATGTGGGCGTTGAGGAGGGCATCGACGAGGTGCATGACGTGCGGCGCATGCGCGACCTGATGGTGGCTCGCGGATGGCAGGAAGGCAACCAGCTTCGCTATCTCGAAGACCCGCTCGGCGACCACGACGAAGCGTCGTGGGGACGACGGATCAACGAGAACTGGGATACTCTCGCCCGCGTGGCAGAAACGAAGGTTGAAAGGTTCAAGGGTTGAACCTTTCAACCTTTCAACCTTCAACCTTCAACCTTCTGCTTCTGCCGTCTTCGCTCCCCACGACTGCGCGCCCTTGACCCATCGTCCGGCAAAGGCGAGCGAACGCTCCCGCAATCCATCGACGATCTCGTAGAACGTCGGGATCACCAGCAGCGTCAGGAACGTCGACGTGATCACGCCCCCGATGACGGCGCGGCCAATCGGGGCGTAGAAGTCTGCCCCCTCGGTCCCGCCGATCGAGACCGGAAGCATTCCGGCGATGAGGGCGAATGTCGTCATCAGGATTGGCCGGAGCCGGATCCGGCCCGCCTCGATCAGGGCGTCCCGGAGCGGCACGCCCCGCTCTTCCCGCGCCCACTTGGCAAAGTCGATCAGCAGGATCGAGTTCTTGGCCACGATACCCATCAGCAGCATCACGCCCATCAGGCTCATGATGTTGAGGGTGTCGCCCGTGACGATAAGCGCGATCACCACGCCGATCAGTGAGAGGGGCAACGAGATCAGGATTGCGATCGGATCGAGGAACGAGCCGAACTGCACCACCAAAATCAGGTACATCAGCAGCACGGCGATGCCGAGCGCGGTGAAGATGCTGCTGAAGGTGTCGTTCTGTTGCTGATTCCAGCCGCCCTCGGTCATCACGTAACCCGGCGGGAAAGTGATCGACGAGATCTTCTCCTTCATTGCCGCTGTCACGTCGCTGAGTGGGCGCCCGTCGGTGTTGGCCTCGAGCGTGATCACTCGCGACCTGTCGAGATGGTCGACCTGTGCCGGCGCACGGTCAGTTCCGATACGGGCGACCTGCCCCAGTGGTACCACGTGCGCCGCACCATCGGCGCCGAACACCGTAAGCGGAAGGCGTTCGAGGTCTACGGCACGCTGGCGGGCGTCAGGGGCGAGGCGCAATCGCACGTCGCGAGTCTTGCCGGACGGATCGACCCAGTCGCCGGCATCGACCCCGGCGAACGCGACCCGCATCGCCTGTCCCACCTGCCCGACCGTGAGCCCGAGTGCGCCCGCGAGGCCCCGATCGACTTCGACCGTGAGTTCCTCGCGCGGCCCGCGGGCGGACAGGCTCACGTCGACCGCGCCGGGCACGGTGCGCGCCACCGCAAGAACTTTTTCGCCAAGCTGTGCCAACGTGCCGGCATCGGGGCCACGGAGTTGCAACTGCAGTTCCTTGAAGGCGCCGCCGAACCCACCGCTGAACACCGAGACGTTCACGCCACCGACCGCCTGCATCTCCTTGCGCAACTGTACGCCGAGATCGCTGGCCGATATTTTCCGATCCGCGGCGGGCGACAGCTTCATGTAGATGTGCGACTGGTCTACGCCCGGCGTGCGCATGGGAAGAGGTGTTCCGGCCGACACGTAGGTGTACAGCACCTCGGGATGGCGCCGCGCGACCGCGGCCACGGCCTCGGTCCGTTCCATCGTGTACTCGAGGTTCGAGCTCGCCGGTGCCTCGACGATCACCTCGATCTCAGCGCGGTCCGAGAGCGGCACGAACCCGGCGCCGCCATATGCGCCCTGCAGCATGATCGCACCCACGAAACTTGCCAGGGCGAGCGCGACCATCGACCAGCGGTGGTCGAGCGCCCAGCCTACCACGCGTGCATAGCGATCGGTCATCCCGTGGAACCATCGGTCGAAGCGGTCGAGCAGCTTCGTGAGCCAGCTCTTTTCGTGCTCTTCGCGATGCGGATCGGGCCAGTACGCCGAGAGCATCGGGTCGAGGGAGAACGAGACGAACAGCGACGCGATCACGGCGCCCGTGATCGACAGGGCGAACGGCTTGAGCCACTGTCCCGATTGTCCGGTGACGAATGCGATCGGGACGAACACCGCCACGATTGAAAACGTCGTCGCTGCCACCGCCAGCCCGATCTCGGCGGTACCGTCCTGGGCGGCGGTGTAGTGGTCCTTCCCCATCCCCACGTGTCGCACGATGTTCTCGCGCACCACGATCGCATCATCAATCAGGATACCGATTGCGAGCGAGAGGCCGAGCAGCGACATCGAGTTGAGCGTGAACCCGAATGCCCACACGCCGATGAAGCCGGCAAGCACCGACACCGGCAGTGCCAGGCCGGTGATCACGGTCGATCGCCACGAATTCAGGAAGAGGAACACCACCAGGATGGTGAGTGCTGCGCCCTCCAGCAACGTCGTCTTGACGTGATTGACCGAGCCCGTCACCCGGATCCCCGCGTCCTTGACGATCGTGAGCTTGGTACCGGCCGGCATCGTCCCCTGCAACCGCGCGATCTCGTCGCGCAGCTTGAACACCACCTCGTTGGTCGAGTAACCCTTCGCCTTGAGGATGTTGATGCCCACGGCGCGAACGCCGTTGTACGATGACGCGGTGCGAGACTCCTCGACACCGGCCCGCACATCGGCGACATCGCCGAGACGGACAATGGTCCCGCCCCGCTGCGCCACCACCAGATCCCTGAACCCCTCGGGCCCCTCGATGCGTCCCTTGAGTCGGATCGCCCGCTCCTCCTGCGACCCGTTCAGCCGGCCGACTGGCGCCGCGAGGTTCTGCGACCCGACCGCGCGGGTGATCTCCTCGATCCCCACCCCCGCAGCCTGCATCGCGTCAGGGCGGAGCTGCACCGTCATCTCCGGATAGCTGGCCCCCACGACGGACGCCTGCGCCACACCGGGGATCGAGCGCAGCGAGCTCACGATTCCCGGATCGGTGATGGTGGTGAGACCGCGAGGATCGACGGTGTTCGAACTCACCGTGAGTGAGACAATCGGCTGCGCACCCCAGTCGAAGCGCGTAATGACCGGCTCCTCGATCTCGGCGGGCAAGTCGCCGCGAATCGTCGAGATCGCATCACGCACATCCTGCGAGGCTTCGGCGACCGGCTTGGTGAAGGCGAACGTGATCACGAACTGCGCGAAGCCGTCAACCGCGTTCGACGTCGTGAGTTGGCGCTCGACGCCGGACAGCGCGAACACTGCCTCTTCGATCGGCTCGACCAGTTCCCGTTCGACCGCGTCCGGTGATGCACCGGGATACGCGATCTGGACCATGACCACCGGCTGGTCGAGGTCAGGAAACTCGTCGACCTGCAAGTTGGCGAGCGCGGCCAGCCCGAACGCCACCAACGCGAGCATCGCGGTGATGGTGATGATCGGTCGGCGAATGGCAAAATCGGAGATCCACATCGTCGCTTCCTCGGTTCAGCGATCGGGACGCGCGACGCGCAACGCCGATCCCACCGGCGTGCCCATCGCACCACCCACCAGCAGCGTGTCACCCCGTTGCACGCCGGCCTTCACCTCGACCCGCTCCGCCACGTCGTCGCGCAGCCCCAGCGTCACAGGCACCGCCTCGACCACCCCGCCCCGGATCCGCTTGACCGCCGGCGCCAACGCCTGAGGGTCGAGCGCCGCGAGCGGTATCGTAAGCGCCCGCACCTGCGTGAATGCGACACGACCCTCCGCGAACACTCCTGCCGCCAGCGAGCGATCGCCGTTCGGCACGGCGGCATAGATCCGGACCTGGCGCGTGATCGGATCGACCGCTGGGTTGACCCGGGCAATCGTTCCGGTGAACCGCCGGTCCGGATAGCCCGTGACCGAGAACTCAATCTTCGCGCCGCGCCGGAGGCTGCCGAGCGCCGAAGCCGGGACACTCGCCGCGAGCTCGAGCGCGCTGGCATCAACCACGGTCACGATAGGCGTGCCCATCTGGACGACGTCGCCACTGCTCGCAGGCCGCTCGCTCACGACACCCGGAAACGGCGCGCGAATCGTTGCATTCGCGAGCTGTTTGCGCGCCGAGGCCAACCGGCTCCGGGCGTCGGCCGCCATCGCTCCCGCGGCAACGGCTTGGCTGCGGACTGCCTCAAGATCGCGCTCGGCGA
>JBDSMU010000051.1:0-8191 GCA_039915685.1 Gemmatimonadales bacterium
GTCAAGCTGCCTCGGATGGCCGACGTCGCGACCGCCAGCGACTTTGCGCCGTCGGCGAGTCGTTTCGCCGCGCCGGTCGATTGAGCGCCGCTACCACACAACGAGGACCGATGTCGAAGCGACCCAACTCCGAACGAGTGGACCGCGCGAGTAAGCCCGGTAACGGGAAACGCGGGCACGGGAGCCTGATCCCGGCGAAGGGGAAGGCGTCGGGGATGAAGGCGCCGCCCAAGGCCGCGAAGGCGTCGGCGAAGAAGAAGTAGACGCAGATAGATTGCGTCGATGACGGACAACCCGCCGCCCGCGCTCCCTCTCGACCGAACCCAGTTCGAGCACCGCCTTGAACGGCTTCTGCAAATATCAGTCGGCCTCACGTCCGAGGTCTCGCTCGATCGCGTGCTGCAGCAGGTCACCGACACCGCGCTTGAGCTCATTGGAGCGAAGTATGCGGCCATCGGCGTGGTGAGCGCCGACGGCCGCACGCTCGAGAGCTTCATCACCAGCGGACTGACCGATGAACAGCGCGCGCGCATCGGCAGTCTACCCCGGGGGCACGGCATCCTCGGTTTGGTCGTGCGTGAAGCGAAAGTGGTGCGGTTGCCTGATCTCGGCGCGCATCCGGATTCCTTCGGTTTCCCTCCCAACCACCCACCGATGCGGTCGTTTCTCGGTGTACCAATCGCGGGTCGGCGTGGTGTGTTCGGCAATCTCTACCTGACCGAGAAGCTCGACGCAGATCAATTCACCGACGAAGATGAGCGAATCGCCCTGCTACTCGCGGCGCAGACGGCCGCCGCGGTGGAGAACGCGCGGTTGCACGCCGAAAGTGCACGGCTGCTGGACGAGGTCCAGCGGTTGCACCGGTCGCGCGAGCGATTCTTCGCGATGGTCAATCACGAACTCCGCAACGCCCTCGCCGCGACCTTCGGGTGGGCCGAGCTGTTGGTGCGTCGCAAGGACCCGGCAACCGTGCCGCGTGCCGCGTTCGAGGTGATGGATTCGGCCGAGCAGGCAGTCGCCCTGATCAATGACCTGCTCGACCTCAGCCGTCTCGACGAGGATCGACTCCGACCGAATATCCAACCGGTTGATGCGGTGGGAACGGCTAAGCGTGCCATGGGCCGGGTGACTCCCGCTGCCGGCGCCAAGCGGATAGAGTTCGACCTGGTTGTTCGGCCCGATGTGCGATCATGCCGAACCGATCAGCACCGTGTGGAACAGATCCTGGTCAACCTGCTCAACAATGCGGTGCGTCACTCATCACCAGGGAGCAGTATTGGTGTGGAGGTAGCGCCTCGAGGGGAGTTCGTGGCGTTCACGGTATCGGACGCCGGCCCGGGGATTCCCGAGGGGGATCTTGAGGACATTTTTGACGTGTATTTCACCGAGGCCGGTGAGGAGAGCCGAGGCGCCGGCCTCGGACTTCCGCTCTCGCGACGCCTCGCCCAGTTGCTCCACGGTTCGCTCTGGGCTGGTAACCGCACTGGCGGCGGCGCCCAATTCGTCCTTGAGATCCCGGCAATTCCTGCTGCATGAAGAACCCTTCACCCGATCCTGCCCTGCGGTTCATGGACACGCGATAGGTTGGTGCGATGCGGATACTCGTGGTGGAGGACGACCGGAAGGTCGCAGGGTTCATCGAGCAGGGCTTGCGGGAAGAGGGATACGCCGTGGACGTGGCCGTTGATGGTGAGGCCGCGACCCTGTCGGCGCACGTTCACGACTATGACATCATCCTGCTCGACGTCGTTCTGCCGAAGAAGAACGGCTTCCAGGTGGCGACCGAGCTTCGCCGCGAGGGGCGCACCACTCCGATCCTCATGCTCACGTCGCGCGACGCCGTGGAGGATGTGGTGCGGGGCCTCGACGCGGGCGCCGACGATTACCTCGCCAAGCCGTTCCGTTTCGACGAACTGCTGGCACGTATTCGTGCGCTGGTGCGCCGCGGGGGGCCCGAGCGGATCGACATGCTCGCGTTCGGTCCGGTGGCTCTTGACCGCCTCAAGCATGTCGTGACCATCGACGCCCGTCCGATCGACCTCACGCAGAAGGAATTCCAGCTCCTCGAGCATTTCCTGATGCATCCCGAGGAGGTCGTCCGTCGCACCACCCTGCTGGAGAAGGTCTGGGACATGCACTTCGACCCCGAGAGCAACGTGGTGGACGTGCATGTCGGCAACCTCCGGCGCAAGCTCGAGGGCGCCACCGGCCGTCAATTGCTGCACACAGTACGCGGCGTGGGCTTCGTGCTTCGCAACCCGGAAAGCTGAAGAACTCTTCACCCTTCGCTCCGTGATTTCTTCACGGAGCGTTGGCGATCATTGTGGCACGATCGGGGAGTGACTGGCGTCTGCCGGCACCACGATTGCAACCACGAGGAAGAGAAATCATGACACTCGCCCGCATCGCCTCCGTGAGCCTCACAGTCGCCGTTGCCCTTGTCTTCTGCCCGATCGGCGCCGCACTGTTCGCACAGGCTCCCGCCCCACCTCTCGCCATGACCAAGGCGAAGGTCACGATCGAGGGAACGTCAAACGTGCACGACTGGACCGCGACCTCAACCAGAGTGCGCGTGGTGCAGGCTAAGATCGCCACCGAGGCGAAGGGTGCGGGGTTCTGGGACGCCGTCGTCAAACCCGGCGTGATCGGGTCGTTCGAAATCGTCATCCCCGTCGCCACGCTGACGTCACCCAGGAGCGGCCTGGACAAGAACATGTACAAGGCCCTCAAGGCGGACCAGCACAAAGACATCACGTTTCGCCTGAAGGGCCTGACGCCGAAAACCGCGGCTGGCGCGTTCACCGCAGCCGGCGTGCTGCGCGTTGCCGGCGTCGATCGCGACGTCACCCTCGACATCACGCTGGGCCGCGCCGGTCAGAACCTCGTCGTGCGAGGTTCGACCGCGCTCCTCATGACCGACTTCGGAATCGACCCACCGCGTGCCCTGCTCGGCACGGTGCGCAGCAGCCCGAACGTGACCATCACGTTCGAGGCCGTGGTATCGTCGCCGCTCATATAAGACCGACGCAACCCCTCGCGTCCACACCCGTTGATTCAGGAGAATCCTCATGAGATCCGAACTGCTCACTGGCATACTCTTCGCGCTGTTGCTGGCCACCACAGCCCAGGCCCAGGTTCCGATTCCGCAGACCGCACCGCTTCCCGCCGTCGAGGAACCTGCCGAGGAAGCCGACGACCAAGACAAGGCCGAGCCGCTGGATCCCTGGCGGGGCCGGAAGATCACCATCCAGCACTTCCGCCCGCAGGACAAGCGCGGCATCAACGTCTTCGAGACCTCGAAGGACCCCGGCGTCGAGTACAAGGGCTTCAAGCTCGACTTCGGTGCGGCGTTTACATCGCAGGTGCAGAACCTCGAGCACAGCAACACCGCCGACCCGCGCATCGTCAGTGGCGTCGATGCCAACGAGCTGATTCGCATCGGATTTGGACCCAACACGTCGACCGCGAACCTGTACATGCACGCCCAGCTAGCCAAAGGCGTCCGGGTACAGCTGACGTCTTACCTCTCGTCACGTCATCACAACGAGACCTGGGTGAAAGATGGCTTTATTCTCATCGACGACTCGCCCATCGACCTTCCGCCGCTCAAGAAGCTGATGGAGAACGTGACGCTCAAGATCGGTCACTTCGAGATCAACTACGGCGACCAGCACTTCCGTCGCAGTGACAACGGCAATGCGATGTATAACCCGTTCGTTGGCAACTTCATTGTTGATGCCTTCGCCACTGAGATCGGTGCCGAAGTCTACGTGAAGAAGAACAGCTTCATGATCATGGGCGGTCTCACCGGCGCCGAGCTGCGCGGTACCGTGACGGTGCCCCAGAACCGCGGTCCGGCGCTGCTTGGCAAGGTGGGCTACGACCGTCAGCTCAATACGGACCTGCGCGTGCGGGTGACGGGCTCGATGTACTCGGCCGACAAGTCGAACAGCAACACGCTGTACAGTGGCGACCGGGCCGGCTCGCGCTACTACTACGTACTCGAGAACACGACTGCGAGCGAATCGGCGCAGTTCACCTCGGGCCGCTTCAACCCCGGCTTCCGCAACAACGTCAGGGCGTTCCAGATCAATCCGTTCGTGAAATATCGCGGACTCGAGTTGTTCGGCGCGCTGGAGATGGCCAAGGGCCGGACGTCGGCCGAGGAGACCACGCGCGACATGAGCCAGTACGCGGCCGAAGTGATCTTCCGCTTCATGCCCGAGGAGATGATGTTCGTCGGCGCACGTTACAACCAGGTGGACGCCCGACTGGCCGGAATGGCGAGCGACGTGAGCATCAACCGCGTGCAGATTGCCGCGGGCTGGTTCGTGCTGCCGACGCTGCTCGTCAAGGCCGAGTACGTGAACCAGAAGTACAAAAACTTCCTCCCGACCGACATCCGCAACGGCGGCAAGTTCAACGGCTTCATGTTCGAAGGGGTCGTCGCGTTCTGATGAGGGTGCCACCTTCCCGGCACACCACACGGAAGGTGCGATGCGGGCGCGCCAGCGTCCGCATCCCGCTGGTGGCTGCCGTCCTGCTTGCCGTCGCGTCGGGCTTGGCACACGGCCAGACGGTCGGCAGGCCGGCGGTCACGATCGGACGGGACGGCACCTCCTATACGGTCGCCGCAGCATTCACCGTGCCGCAACCCGTCAGCACGGTGCTCGAGGTGCTGAGCGACTACGAAGGCATCCCGCGCTTCATGCCCGACATCAAGAAGAGCATCGTGCTCGAACGCACGGAGGCGCGCACCGTCGTGGAGCAGGAAGCCGTCTCGCGCGTCATGCTGTTCTCGAAGCGGGTCTATCTGATGCTCGAGGTGCATCGCGACCACGACACCCTGCGCTTCCGCGATATCTCCCAACGCAGTTTCCGCCGCTACGAGGGCGCGTGGCAGGTGACGCATCACGACGGTCAGACGCTAATCGCCTACCGACTTGCCGCCGACCCGTCCTTCACCGTGCCAGCGTTTCTCATCCGCCGACTCCTCGAGCGCGACGTTCACGAGACGATTGGCCGTTTGCGCGCCGAGATCTCCCGGCGCGGAAGGCGCGGGGCTGACGAGCAGCCGCCGCGTCCTCCGCCTTTGGCGTCTTCCCGGGCGGGATGACGTACGGGTAGCGTCATTGAAGGCTGAAGAAATCTTCACACTTCGCTCCATGAGTTCTTCACGGAGCGTTGGCGATCATTCTGGCACGATCGGGGAGTGACTGGCGTCTGCCGGTACCACGATCGCAACCACGAGGATCGCATGTCCGACACGCCGCTTGCCACCCCCACCACCCGCCGCTCCTTCATCCGACGCAGCGCAGTCGCCGCCGTGGCGATGCCTGCTGTCGCAGGAGCCCTCGCGGCGTGCACCGATCAGGAGCCGGCCGGGCGGACACCGCCCGACACCACCGGTGGGACGATGCCCGCGAACGCTGCCGCGCCTGCGGCGGCCCAGACGCCCGCCGAGAAGGCGACCGAGATCGATGCCATGCACGAAAAGGGCATCAAGATGTTCCCGGCGAAGACGGCGGGAAAAGGCAACCAGCTCTTGGCACCGAAGATGGTTGGCGCCGTGAAGGTCTACGAACTCACCGCGTCGGAGTTCGAGTGGGAGACGGAGCCGGGGCGCATGTACAAGGCCTGGGGTTACAACGGGCAGATTCCCGGGCCACAGATCCGTGTCCGCGAGGGTGATCGGGTGCGGATCGTGCTCATCAACCAGCTCTCCCAGTCCACCTCGATTCACTTCCACGGACTGGAGGTGCCGAACGACCAGGATGGCGTGCCGTTCATCACCCAGCCGCCGGTGAAGCCGGGCGAAACGTACACCTACGAGTTCACGGTGCCGAACTCCGGGTCGCACATGTACCACTCGCACCACAACTCCACCAAGCAGGTGGGGATGGGCCTGCTCGGCGCGTTCGTGGTCGAACCGAAGAATCGCAGCCGGGAACCGAAGGTGGATGTGGACTACGTCATGATCCTGAACGATGTCTCGCACGGTTACACCCTCAACGGCAAGGGGTTCCCCGCCACAGAACCGATCGTCGCGGCACTGGGCCAGACCGTGCGCGTCCGCCTGATGAACGAAGGCATGATGATTCATCCCATGCACCTGCACGGAATGCACATGACGGTGATTGCCAGGGACGGCTGGGACCTGCCGGCACCGTATCGCTGCGACACGGTCAATGTTGCGCCCGGGGAGCGGTGGGACGTGCTGGTGAAATGCACCAACCCCGGCACCTGGGCATTCCACTGTCACATCCTGCCGCACGCCGAGAGCGAGCACGGGATGTTCGGAATGGTGACAGCGCTGATCGTGAAGTAGCGTCGGCGGGCGGTGTTATGCGGGCCGAGTGATCCGGACCCGCACGCCGTCGTCGGCCTCATCCACCAGCACCACCTCGCGCCCGACGTCCGCGAGCAGCGGGACCAGCGGATCGGGGAAGAACGGAAGGAGCACCTCAAAGTCGTGGTCGTCGACCTCGATCCGCTCGAGTATCCAGTTGAGCGGTTGCGGCGGCGGGAAGAGACGGAGGTCGACGATCTCATCCGTGCTGGCGATTGTGGCGGTTACTGGCGCCAGCCCGGCCGGCCGGGGCGTACCGCGCCAGAACCACGTTGACCAGTCCTCGACGTCGTACTCCTCGCTATGGTGGCTGAAGCCTTGCCGACCAAGGAATTCGTAGAGCGGGACCGGACGGAATGTGGTGCGGAGATGCAGCACGCCGGCCTCGTCGAGGGCGCGGGCCGCCGCATTGATGCGCGGCAGGGGCTCACGGCCAGCGAGCAGGTCGTCACGCACATCGAGATCGACGATCGCGGCCGGGTCGAAGTCGGGTCGTCGAGGTTGGAGAGTCATATCCCAGCATCGCCCCCACGCGCTCGTCGCGCCGTGACGGAAGTCACGTCTCGCCTCGTGCCCATGCCCGCAACTGTGCCGCCGGGGCCACCCGCAGCAGCGTGCCAGTCTGGTCGCGGACTAGTCCGACCTTTCGGAGCTGCTTGAACGCTCGCGAGACCGACTCGCGGGCGGTGCCGATTTCGGTGGCGAGTTGTTCCTGGGTGCGGTCGAGGTCGATCGTGACGCTGCTGCCGTCGGTGTCTCCGGCGCGGTCGGCGAAATCCGCGAGGTGCATCGCGAGCCGGGCGGCGACGTCCCGGAACGCCACCGTCTCGACCAACTGCACCAGATGCCGGAGGCGTGCGCCCAGCGCGCGCACGACGGCCGATGCGACCTCGGGCTCGGTGCGGAACGCATGCTCGAACTCACCGCGCGGGAGGAATGCGAGGCGGGACGGAACGACGGTCGCCGCTGACGCGGGATACGGTCCGCCATCGAACAGCGGGAGCTCGGCCACGGGCCGCCCTGGACCCTCGACGGCGAGTGTCTGTTCGCGGCCGTCGAGCGCTGTACGGTATATCCGCACTCGGCCATCGAGCACCAAGTAGAGGCCCCCGCAGGCATCGCCGGCGCGGAAGAGGCTGAAGCCGCTGCCAACCTCGCGCGGGACACAGCGCGCGGCCAGCCGCTCCAGGGTCGCCTCGCGGACGCCTTCGAAGAAGGGGAGGGCTGCAAGGATTGGGACGATGGTCGACATGCCTCAATCAATGCCCACGGGGCGAGTGTGACAAGCGTCACGGCGACGCCTCCATGGCGGGAACGATTTTGCGGACCTACCTCCACCGGAGCCGTTCATGTCGTCTGGTATCACCACACCGCCGTCCCGCCCTGTCGTATACGACAAGCAGGACACCCCGCTCGGCAAGGCGTTCAGGATCACCTTCGACGCGGGCCAGCGCTTGCCGACCCACGCCAATCCGTCGCGCATCGTGATCAGCGTAGTACGCGGATCAGGGAGCATCGCACTCCCCGCCGACGCCGAGCGACAGCTGGTGCAAGGCGGCTTCGTGCAGCTCGAACCGAATGAGCCGCACGCGGTCACCGCCGGTGATGGCGGACTTGAGCTGCTGGTGACGATGGTCGAGAACTGCTGCGGGATGTGCTGATGGCCCCGCACGTGATCTGGTTCATCAAGGCGTCGCTCGCCTGGCTTGCCCTCGGCGTGACAATGGGCCTTGCCATGGCTGTTCAGCCGGCGATGGCGGTCTACCGGCCGGCGCACTTCCACATGCTCTTCCTCGGCTTCGTGACGATGATGATCGCGGGGGTGGCCTACCACATCATCCC
>JBDSMU010000038.1:0-11870 GCA_039915685.1 Gemmatimonadales bacterium
CCGCTGCAGTGCGCCCGTGTACCGCCACGCCTGCGGAGGGCGGTGGTGCCGGAGCACACACCGGAAACATTCCCGATGGTCACAGGGCTCACGGCGATGACGCCAAAGTACATGGGTGGGGCAGACCAGCCAGTGCTCGTGGGCGGTGTAGAGGGTCACCGCATTGCTGGGGTACGCAAGGATCGCGGGAGCGCCCATCAATGACACGTTGTGAAAATGGACCACATCCCATCCGCCGTTTGCGAGCAGGTGCCGGAGCTGAGTGCGATGACTCACGGGCCTGCCGAATTGCTGAACGAGAAGCGGGGCGAGCGCGCGCAGGCGGGATCGCAATCTGATCACCCGAACCCCCTGATCGTCGCCCTCCGGCGGGGCCTCAAGCGGGGGGCCCCGCCGCAATGCATTGTAGGCGTCGGTGTCGTGGATGACCGTGACCTCGTGGCCCGCCTGCACGAGTGCGCGGGAGAGGCGTTGTACGGCGATACCGTCACCGCCCAGATTGAAGGGCGGATAGAAGGTTGTGACCATGCAGATCCGTAGCGCGGTCATGCTGCTTCCTCGATCGCCGCCAGCGCCGCCGCACCAGTGCGCTGCCACGACAATCTCTGCGCGCCCACCAGCGCGGCGTCACCAGCGGCACGTCGCCCGGCCGGGTCGTTGGCGAGCTCACGCATCGCTGCCGCGAGGGGGTCAACGTACCCCGGTTCCACGAAGCGCCCTCCACCTTCAAGAAGCTGCGGCAATGGGCTTTCCGTCGTCGCGATCACGGGCGTGCCGCACGCCGCCGCTTCGACTGCTGGCAGGCCAAAACCTTCCGAGGCTGAGGGCAGGAGCGTAGCAATGGCTCCGGAGTGGAGAGCGGCCACGGTCGTGTCGTCGAGATACCCGGTCCAGTGGACACGATCTTCCACGCTGAGGTTGGACACCAGGTTCGCCAACGCGTCGCGATGCGTGAGAAAGGCGTCTCCATCGAGTCGGCCGATGAGCAATAGGTGAACGTCCGGGCATTCAGCCAATGCACGCAGGATCAGGTCGACATGTTTGTGCGGAGAGAAACCACCGACATAGGTGAACCACGTGGCAGTTCGTGGCAGACCAATGCGGGACGCAGCGCTCGCGATCTCCAACTGAGAGGCGGGCTGGTAGCTTGATTCGGGAGCCTCGAGCGCAACCCGAATGCGACTCTTCGCGATCCCATGAACCCGGGCAATTTCCGACGCCGCGTAGTCGGACACGGTGAGGATGAGACGAGCCTGCCGGATCGCGAGCGAAACCTTGAGCCGCCAGAAAAGCTGCGAGCGCCGTGACGGCATCGTGAGCTCCGGAAAGCGCTCGGCGATCGCGTCGTGAATTGTCACCACGGCGCGCATACGGGGTGGCAACGGAAAGTACGTGTACACGGACGGCGAAAAAAAAACGTCGGGTCGAGCCTTGGCGACCGCGCGGGTGAGGCGCAGCAGGTCTCCGGGGGCGCGATAACCATCGGCACTGGCGGCATCCACGGCGGCCGCACCCTGGGCGACCTCGACGAGGCGAACGTTTGCGTCGTCGATAGGCATCACATCGAGGGCGGCCCGGTTGCCATAACACTCGAACTGGTGGTGCGGCGCGGCGCTGATCATCGCCCGCACCGTCTCACGGGCAAACCTCCCGTAGCCTCGCCGATTCGCCCAGCATGTGGCATCGATGCCGATTCGCAACATCAACAGACCTTCTGCAGCGAATTGCCGGCGCCAAACCAGTACCCGACCACCTCGCCAGCGCCCCACGCGCACACAAAGAGTGCCGTGTACGGCAGACTCCTCCACACCAGCGCCCGCGGAACTTCCTTCTTCAGGCAGCGCGACACGATCCGCCACAGCAAAAGCGGGGGCAGCGACAACGCCGCCAGGCCGAACGCAAACCGCCGGAGCGGTGGCGCTCCCTGGACACGTGCGCCGGCGTAGCTCCGGGCGTACAGATAGCGCTGGGTGAAGTACTCCATGAATGTGTAGTGCTTTCGGTGATCGACGATGATTTCGGGCCGCGACACGAGCGGAATGCCCTCGCGGCGAATCGCGTCATGCAGCAGGTTTTCCCAGCCGCCGCTGCCGATCGTGTCCGCGTGCTCGAGGAGGAGTGACCGATCGTACACCGTGTTGTTGCCGGTCACCCAATCGACCTCACCGGCAGGAAGGGGCGGAAGGAGGTGGCTGTATTCACAGAGGAATGCCGCCCAGTCCAGCACGGTGTCGGTTGCCGCGTTGCGCACACCGCCACCCACCACGCGCGCAGAACTTCGGGCATCGAGCATGGCAGAGGCCCATCCCAGTGGAACCTGCACGTGATCCTCGATCACCGCGACGGACGGCGCTGACGCGGCGTCAAAGGCGAGTGCACGCATCTGTGGAATGGTCGTAGATCGATCGACCGGCAGGACCCGGACCCATGGAAAGTCGTGCGCCAGGCTGGCCCGAACGTTGTTGCCGCAGCGCTCGACGACCAGCACCTCCAGTGGGAGGTCCGCACGATTGCGTTCGAGCGCCGCCAGCGCGCCCTCGAGGTCGCTCCATCCGTTGACTGACGGCACCACGACGCTCAGGAGCGGATCAACCATGTTCCCGTCCCGCTGTGAGATAGCCGACTGCCTCGCCCGCAGCCCAAGCCGACAGAAACGTAACGGTCCACGGAAGTGCCCGGGCGAATTGCGCTGGCGTAGCGCGTCCGGCACTTCGCCAGATGCGCCAAGCCAGCACCACCGGGAGCACCGGCGTGGCAGCAATGAAGCGTACTCGCATGCCCAGCGATGCATCCCTGGCTCGCACCCGTGCGTAGTCGCGACCGTGTTGGTAGCGATCCATGCAGAAATCCCCCAGCCGATACTCGAGGTTCTGGAGCATCATCGCATCGGGCAGGACCGCAAATCGGACGTCCGCCTGGCAAAGCCTTCCGTGGATCACGTCCTCCCAGTCTCCAGCTACGGCCCAATCGCTCACCTGCTCCACGACGCTTCTGTGGTACATCACGGTCGCGCCGGTCACGAGGGGCGCACGTCCCCCGCCCCCCGCGCGATCGGGACCGAAGAATCCGTACTCGGCGTACGCTGCGCCCGCGTCAATGGCTCGACCGGGGCGTGCGTTGCCCATGCTTCCCCCGACCACCTGCACGGCCGAGCTCGCACCTGCACGAAGGTGCCCGAGCCAGCCCGGTGCGGCCACACAATTGTCCTCGGTCAGCGCCACCCAATCACCGGTGGACGCCGAAAGCGCAGCGCCTCGGAGTTGAGGGATGCTGGAATCGGGCGCACACCACACGACGCGGCATCCCCATTCGTCGAACTCTGCGTCTGAACTGGCTTCCCGAAGGTGGTTGGGGCGAGCAACGGTCACCCGGGCGCCCGCCAGCAACGCCTGCGGCAGCACTGTGTCGAGCGTTTCCCGGAGAAGGCGGATGTCGCGGCACGATGCTATGGCAATGGAGATCATGCCGACCGTCTCGCGGGGCGGAGGGCGCCGAACAGTTCGCCGACGCTCCAGGCCGTGGTGAGGCCGAGCAATGACACCAGCCCCCGGAGGATCACTCCCAGCGAGATGTCGGCGCGCAGCGCCTTTCGTATCACCCGGATCGCAAGCACAAATGGCAGCACTGGCGCTCCGAACACATGGCGAAGGCGGCCCTGCCCGTGGTTGTGAACCATCGTCGCTCCGTACTCCGCCCCGTGCCGGAAGCGTGTGGCAATACCCGTGGTGAGCGGGGTACAACCCCGATACTCCACAAACGGATCACCCGTTTGCACGAGGCGGAGCCCGCTGGCGAGCCACCGGCGGTGGAACTCGACCTCCCAGAATCCATCCCGCAGCAGGTCGGGGTGTGCCATGATCGCACGTCGGTCGTACATCGCGCCGTCACCTGGCACGGCATGCGCATTGTCATCGCGTGTACCGGGTCGCGGAAGGAACGGGGAAAACCGGACCAGGTACATGCCGCAAGCGGCGCCAGGTGCATGGGCCGCCAGCGCGATCGCCGATCCGGCCCCGACAGCGCCGCCACGGATTGCCTCGAGCAACACGGTGTCCCAGCCAGGCGCAACAACGAGCTCCGTGGTGAGGCACGCGACCACCGGACCCTCGGCCGCCAAAATGCCTGCCGCCCATTGGGCCGGCACGAGTGCCCCCACCGGCGTGGGAATGCTGCGGATATTCTCACCCGACGCCGATGGGTATTGGGACGCCGCGGACCCGGTCACGATGATCTCCAGGGCACGTTCCACCCGCGCCTTTGACAGCGACTGCAACGTTTCGGCGGGATCCGCATTACCGCCAGCCTCGGCGATCACGGCGGTCAGTGTCGGACGGGTGCTCATGGCATCGCCCAAATGCACATGGGAACTCCGGGGGCGACTGTCATTGGCCAGGTAGGAGCCGAATGGCCATATCGCGTGCGGCCGCGACATCGATAACCTCGTCCACTCCGAACGGCGGGGCTCCACCCCGGAAGAAGGCGTCATACGACTGTCGGCAGAGAGCACGCAGGCCGGGGTAGGCCCGTTCGCGCTGGACTGCGCGGGCGGTCAGCGCACCGATCGAATGGGTCAGCTGGCGGACGCCCGTGACAATCGGACGCCGGAGCTTGTAGCCGCGGGACGACAACGGAGGTTCGAACACGGCGAAACCGTGGAACAGGTCGGCGGACGCACTCCCGTTTGCACCAAGCACCCGGCACGCCGCAAACGTCGGACGTGCGTTCATCGACACCACAATTGACAGCGAGCAACCCGCCGGTGTGACTGCGCTGAGGCGCCACTCGCCGGCGACCGGACGTTGCAGGGTCCAAGGCAGCGTGCCCACGGACTCGGCGGTCAAGCTGCGGGCGATGGAGAAGCCATGCGGGACGATGTCGGCCGCAATGGAATCACGTGCCGACGGCGAAAGGTGGTCTGCGCCGGCGGAGCAGGTCATGAACTCGACGTGATGAAGCGGGCCGATATCGTCGACGCGCGCAACGATGGAACGCATTCCACGCTGCCAGGTGAATTGGTGGACCGGCACCACCATGCGTTCTGCGACCTCGGCATGCCGCATGATGCGTCGCGCAGACTGCTCGTCGGGTAGGGCGGGTTTTTCTACGACCACATGCGCCCCGTGATCGAGCGCGGCGGTGATCATTTCTGCGTGGATGGCAAGCGGCGTGCAAACATGAACGACGTCGAAGCTCATGTGCGCGAGCACCTCCAGCCCGGTCGCAACTGGGACGCCGGTGGGGGCGATGCGGCGGGCTCGCGTCAGGTCGGGGTCGATGATCGCCGTGATTTCCCCACCCGCGTTGTGCGCCGCATCGACGTGCCATCGGCCCATCAATCCAGCACCGACAATCGCGACCCGTGGACGGGTCATCCCAGCCGTACCTCGCGCAGGCTTGCCAACGTGACCGCGTCGATCGGGCATCGGGTGCCCGTGGCCGCCGACTGGTAGGCGGCAGCGATCACCGCGAGCACATCACGTCCGGCTTCACCGCTCGCCGGCGGTTCGGTGCCATCTCGGAAGGCTCGGAGGGTTCGCTCGATGACGGACCGTGTGGCGATCATGCCTGGGTCCTTGGGATTCCGGGCGAGGAACTCACGTTGGCCAGCTCGTTCGCGCCAGGCCATCCCGGACACGCCGTACTCGAGACGAACCGCCGGCTTGGTGCTGCGGAACAATCCCGCCATGATACGCGCGCGTCCGCCGAATGAGGCCCGAACTGACGCTCGTTCGGTGTCGGCGCGGACCTCGAAGTATTGGGTCTCTCCCTTGCAGAGGCGATTCTGCGTGATTTGCGCGAGGCGGCCCCCGGAGAATTCCAGGGTGACGAGTGCCACTGCGTCGGTTTCGCCTTCGCGCACGCCGCAGGTGGATGTCCGGGCTTCGACGGAAACGGGCATCTCGCCGAAGAGCGCAATCAGGAAATCCACCAGGTGGACCCCGGCCTCGTAGAGGGTGCGTTGGAGCATTTCGCCGCGCCACCCCGGTTCTGCCCAAGGTGGCAGGTCCATAAGCTGCCAGACCTGCGCGAAGACCAGCTTCCCCGTGGTGCCGCCATCAACGGCATCCCGCACTGCGCGAAAGATCGGCATCTCGCGGAACTCATGGTTCAACGCGATGCGCCGTCCCGCGGCACGGGCGGCGTTCAGCACCGTGTCGGCCTCGGCCAGGGAAGCGACGAACGGCTTTTCGCAGATGACATGTGCGCCAGCGGCGAAGCTTCGCAGGCAATAATCTGCGTGGGAATCTGGTGGTGTGCCGATCATGATGACGTCAGGTTTCGCGTCCGCGACCATCTGATCGAAGTTGTCGAAGACGGGTACGCCGAAGGTCGCTGCAGCAGCAGTGCGGCGGGCGGGATCGAGGTCGAGTGCTCCAACAACCTTTACGTCCGCCAAACCAGCAAGCGCGGGAAGGTGGAGGGTGCTGCCGGCATTACCGAGCCCGATTACGGCCACGCGCATGAACTGCTCCAGGTCGAAGCGGACGGATGGGGAGGGCGTTCCTTCCCCGCGGCCTTGACTGGCGGTGCAGGAAGCAGGCCGGAGGGAACGGAAGGTACCCCGGCACGTGGTCTGCATAGTCGGGCCGGCGGGTATCTTGCTGCTGTGGGCAATCACGCGGCACGCCCTGTCGAGCAAACTCAACGGAATGATTTCGCATCCGGAACGGAATGTCAGAGCAGACGGTCGCAGGCCCCACACCATCTCCCAAGCTGCCGCTCGCCAATTTCGCCGCATTGGCATCGGGCGAACTTGCTTCGCGAGCCGTGGGTTTTGCCGTCACGGCGATGCTCACGAGGCGTCTGGGCGCCGACGGCTTCGGCGAACTCGCTTTCGCGGTCGCCGTCGCCGGCTATGTCCTTCTGGTTCCTGTGCTATCCCTTCAGGAATTCGGAAGCCGTGAAGTCTCCCGCTCGCCGACACAGGCCTCTCATGCGATCGCAAGCGTCACCCTCGTGCGATTGCTCGTTGCGATGTGCGGCGTCGGGGTGCTGGCCCTGTTTGCTGTCCTGATGCCGATGGCACCCCACCTGAAATGGCTGATCGTGATCAGCGGGCTTGCGATGGTGCCGACGGCCCTTAACGCCGGGTGGGGCTATAAGGCGCTTGAGCAGACCGCACGCCCGGGCGCCTCGCTGGTGCTGCTACAAGTGGTGTCGTTCGTTGGCGTGTTTACGATGGTCCACGGGCCAGGCGATCTGCTCAGGGTTCCGGTCATCCAAGCGGTTGGCGAAGTGGCGGCTGCGGCGCTCCTGCTTCCGCTGCTTTGGCAAGGATGGCCAACCGCGTCACTCAAGGCGGGGATTGCGTTGGTTCGCGGGGCCAGTCCGATGGTCGTCAACCGATTGCTTCGCGCAATCGTGGTCGCCGCCGATGTGGTGATGCTCGGAGTTTTGACTGAAAGCGCTCAGGTCGGCCTCTATTCGGCGGCCTATCGTGTCTGCTTCCTCCTGACCGCGATCGCTGCCAGTGCCCATATCGTTTTCCAGCCGGCTCTCATGCGGGCGCACGACGACGCGCCGCGAGCATCCAAGGTCCTCACTGACAGCACGTTGGTGGCGGGCGCGCTTGGCCTTCCGCTGGTGGCAGGCGGGATCATCGTCGCCCCGGACCTGCTGGGATTCCTGTTCAGCGCCCCGTTTCGGGATGCCACCGCCGCATTTCGTCTACTGCTTCTGGCGATGGGCATGCTCTTCCTGCATGGTACCATGAACAGCGCTTTCTTGGCGCGGCACCGACTGGGGGCACAAACGGCCGTGATCGGCGCAGCGGCATTCCTCAACGTCGTGCTCAATGCTGTCCTGATCCCGACGTGGGGCATTCTCGGCGCCTCACTCGCCACAGTGGCTGCCGAAGGATTGATCTTGGTGGGTAGCGTTGTCGTACTGCGTGGATGGAATTGGCAGATCGACTATCGCGTCCTCGCCAAGCCTGCCTTCGCCGCGTCCGCGATGGCGCTGCTGCTACTGGCGCTACCGGGTTGGCACGTCATGATCCGCATTATTGGGGGGGCAGTAACTTACGTGGGTGTACTGATGCTGATCGGCGGCGTTCCAGACCAGTTGATACCCGGGTGTCCTCGCGCCTGGCGGCGAGCCTGATGGCGCACGCCCAGCCGATACCGTGGCGTGATTGGCGGGGAGCACCGATTCCCGGCGTGGCGCGGCCTACGATATTATTGGCGCTCAGGCGGTGAGCGTCGGCGCAGGGTCTCCGGACGTTCCCGGTGCCGGAACAAAACCCGGTTGGGCCGAGTCGGATGCGATCGAGCTGCGTCGTCACCTCGGTGGCGAAACGATTCTGATCACAGGCGCAGACGGAATGCTCGGTCGCGGTTTCGTCGAAGCGCTTAACGAAATTGGTGGTAGGTCCCGCGTCATCGCGCTACCCCACGAGCAGCTTGACGTCACGGATGGGAGCGCGGTACTGCGTTACGCGGAGGTGGCCCCGAATGTGATCCTGCATTGCGCCGGGATGGCACTTGCCGACGAGTGCGAACGCGACCCCACAAGAGCCTTCGAGGTCCACGTCGATGGGACCGCGAATGTCTGTTCCCTCGCGCGGGCGACAGGTGCAAAGCTGTTTTATCCGCAGTCCGTGTTCATCTTCGACGGGGCCGAGGTCCCGGTCAACGAATCCACCATTCCCAATCCCCAAATGGTCTATGGAAGGGCGAAACTCGAGGCGGAACGATGCGTCCTGGCCCAAGTTCCTGCGGCGCTCTCCGTCCGGATGGCGGGTTTCTTCGGCGGTGACGAGAAGGACAAGAACTTTGTCGGGCAGTTCACTGGGACGCTTGCCGCGCTACTCAAGTCCGGTGGGGGTGAGTGCGAAGTGGGGAGTCGGCGGTGGCAACCAACCTATACCCTCGATCACGCCCGGAATGTGCTGTTGCTGCTTGCCCTCGATCGCGCGGGCATCTACCACATGGGATCATCGGGCGAGGCGTCGTTCCATGATGTTGCCAAGGCGTGTGTCGAGGAGCTCGGGCTAGGTGAGCACATCCGCGTAGTTCGCCGAGCTGACGATGAAGGATTCCGCGGGGAAGCCGCACAGCGCCCGGATCGGATGGTGACAGCTACGCTGCGATTGGACCGCGAGGGTCTCAATCGCCACCGCCCCTGGAAAGTCGGCTTGCAAGACTACCTGCGCCGATCTCATTTTGATCCGATCCGTCGACCGGGGCTGTTGACGTGACCGACTCGACACCGGGTTTTTTTGGCGCACATTTCTTGGTCACCGGTGCCTCCGGCTTCATTGGAAGTGCCTTTGTTCGGGAGGTGATTGCGCGCGGGGCGCGTGTGACAGCCGTCCTCCGTCCGACCTCCAATCTCTGGCGGCTGGCACCCGTGGAGGGTCGATTCACCACATGGAAGGGGTCGCTCGCGGATCTGGGAAACCGGCCAGAGTCCCCTGCCGCGACGACCGTGGTCCACTTCGCTGCGTCGGGAGTGAATCAAAGATTTGACGATGTTGACGCGATGGTCGAGGCAAACATCCGTGGGACGCTCCACGCGTTGGAGCACGCCGTCCGGGTCGGGGCGAACAGATTCGTCCACGTCGGAACCAGCGGGGAGTACGGCGCCGGGGTGGATCTTGACGAAGCGGCGCCACTTCGGCCGACGTCCGAGTACGGGGCGACGAGGGCGGCGGCAACGCTGTTGGCACGGGCGTTCGGGCTCCGTCGAGGTCTCGATGTGACGGTAGTGCGACCCTTCGCGGTGTACGGACCGTACGAAGCACAATATCGCTTCATTCCACACTGTATCCTGAAGTCACTCAACGACCTGCCCGTTGACATCTCCTCCGGCAGGCAGACGCGAGATTATGTGCACGTAGACGACGTTGCGGCTGGGATCGCGCTCGCGTGCGTCGTGCCGGGTGCGCGCGGAGCGGTAGTCAATCTCTGTACCGGCATCGAGACGACGGTGCTTGATGCTGCGCACCGCATCGCGATGCTCGCAGGCAACCAAGCCGGCGTTGTTGCAGGCGCGCGCCCGGATATCCCAGGGGAAATGTGGCGGACATCGGGATCCCCGCAGCTGGCTGGCGAGGTCCTGGGCTGGAGGGCGCGTCATGACGTTGACGCTGGTCTCGCGGCGACCGTGGATTGGTTTCGCCGAGTCGGGATCCACTTGCCGGAGTATCGCGGGCGAGCCTGATGGAGACGTCGCGTACCCGTGACCCCTCAGCTGACGATGCGCGGTTGGGGAATAGGCACAATGAATTGCCCACCGTTGGCCCGGTAGGATTCTTGCTGCGCCATGATCTCGTCGCCGAAGTTCCACGCCAGGACCAAGAGATAGTCGGGGGCCTGCTTCGCAATCTCGTCTGGTGACACTACCGGGATATGCATTCCCGGCGAGAGGCGACCCTGTTTTAGCGCATTCCGATCAGCCAGGAACTCCAGGACGTCCGGACCGATGCCGTAGTAGTTCAGCAGGGTGTTGCCCTTCGCAGGCGCGCCGTAACCCGCCAACCGCTTCCCCTGTTTTTTCAGGTCCAGCAACAGCGTCATCAACTCGCCACGAATTGTCTCAACGCGTTCGGCGTGCGCCGCATATGTCGTAGCTTCGAAGAGGCCAGCCTTCCGCTCCCGTTCGAGCCACTGCGCCACCACCGGCGCTGCCGGGCCCTCCCGGCGCAGATAGACCCGCATCGACCCGCCATGGATCGGCAGTTCGTCGACGTCCACCACCTGCAGGCCGAAGAACTTCACCAGTGCCGCGAGCGAGGACACAGAGAACACCGACAGGTGCTCGTGATACACGGTGTCAAACTCATTCTGTTCAATGCACGTGAGCGCCTGCGGAACCTCGATCACGAACGTGCCGCCGGGGGCGAGCAGCGTAACTACCCCTTCCGTGAAACCGTGCAGGCTGTCGATGTGGTTGAAAGTGTTCGTGGTCACAATCACCTGTGCCGGCCCGTACTGCGCAAGGATGCGTTGGGCCGACTCCGCCGTGAAATACTCGTTGAACACCTCGATGCCGTTCGCACGTGCACGCTCGACGATGTTGGCCGCTGGATCAACGCCAAGAGTCTTCAGGCACTCGCGCTGGCAGGCCGAAAGCAGGAGCCCGTCGTTGCAGCCGATGTCGACCACGAGTTGACCTGGCGCCGTGACAAGACGTTCCCGGAACCGCTGCGCGGTGCCGCGAAAGTGGGCGTGCATGGTGTCGGACGCCGACGGGATGTAGAGGTAGTCCACAAAAAAATCTGGCGGCAGCACGTCAGGAACCTGAATCAGGGCGCAATCAAGGCAGACGTGAGTGTCGAGCGACCACTTCGGCTCCGAGGCGGTGAGTTGGTCGGGCCGCAGAAACGCATTGGCCGCCGGATGCTTCCCGAGTGGCAGGTACATCAGCAGATTGCTGCTGGTGCAGGCACGGCATTGTGTCATGGTGTTCATGCGGAATGAGCCTCGTGGTGACGTGTTCCGGTCGCGACGTCGCGAATGACGTCGAGTGTCTGCCGGGTGGTGATCTCCCAGCGAAGCGCCTGTCCGCGCGCTCGCGCGCGTGCCCGCAGATCGGATCGCAGGGCGGGATCAATGAGGACACTGTGGCTCGCGTCATGGAAGGCATCCACCGAGGGCTCTTCGACCATGAGAGCGTGCCCTCGGGCGACTTCGCCCAGCCCGCCGCGATTGGTGGCCACCACGGCGGTGCCGCATGCCAGCGCCTCCACCGTCGTGATCGACCATCCCTCGTGTGCGGAGGGGTGGACGAACAGGTCGGCGGCGCCATAGATCGGCACGAGGTCGGCGTGGTGCGCGATCCAACCGTCGGTTTGCACGACATCATCCTCAATGTCGAGTTCCCGGGTCAAGTCGACCAAGGGAAGGTTTTCATGGTTTGGTCCAAAG
>JBDSMU010000074.1:0-2731 GCA_039915685.1 Gemmatimonadales bacterium
GAGACCACGACGTGGTTGGGCGCGCCACGATGTGCTGCTGCGTGCGCCGCTGGAACGGCCATGGCGGCAGCAAGGTTGAACAACAGCAGCGGAAATCCCAGGGCCACCCTGGGACGGTGATAGCGCATGGCCAATAGTGACCCGAACCTCCGGTTGGGGCAAGAGTAGATCCGCATCAGTTCTCCGTTCTCCGTGCTCCGTTCTCCGTCCCCCTACTCCTTCAGTCGCGCACGCACGTCCGTGAACCAGTTGTCCACCAGGACGAGCTGTCCGAATACTGACGCCTGCCCTGCCTTGGCCCGCAACATGTAGATGGCGTTGCCATCCGGTGACAGCGCGAACGACTGGTGAAAGAGGTCCACGAAGTAGTTCCCGACATTGAAGAGGGTTTCGCGACCCACCACCGAGAAGGTCGGGTCATCCTGTACGGTGATCCGCCGCATGTTGAATCCATCCGGGCTGAGATAGTAAAGCATCCTTCCATCGCGCGACCATACTGGTGTGAGCCCACCGCCGTTCGACACTTGCCACCGTTCGCCAGCGGGCCCCGGGAAGGGCCGGACATAGACTTCGGACGTCCCCGACTCCGTTGACGCATACGCCAGCCACCGTGAGTCGGGCGACACGGCAGGGTTGTATTCCTGGTGCGGCGTAGCCACCACTTGAATCGGCTCACCCGACCCAGAGGCCGGGACGGCGACGATATCGCCCGCGCCCGGCAAGCCATTGTCGGTGCGCACCACGATCCACTTGCCATCCGGACTCCAGTCCACCTCCTGCACCAGGCGATCGATCTTCGCGAGGAGTCGTTCCGAGGTGGAGCCATCCACCCGCTTGGCGTAGACATTCCCGCCGGATCCGGAGTCACGCACGAAGGCGACCTCCTTGCCGTCGGGCGACCAGACGGGGCGCCGATCCTGGCCGCCGAAAGTGAGTCGCGAGAAGGTGCCGCGGTCGAGTGTCTTCACCCAGATGTCGAGCGCTCCATTGGCCTGACCCGAGCTGACCGCGACCCGCGAACCATCTGGTGAGAGCGCGAGCGAGTTGAACGGCCCGAACCACGACGAGTCGACCACCGTGGCGATACCCCGATCCGTCACCCGCACCACCTCTGCATCGGCACGGAGGCTCCCTGTTCCCACGGTGTAGATCAAGGTGCCGGTGGCGCTGAAAGTCAGCGATGAGATGCCTCCGCCGGTCTTGATCCCCTCCAGCAAGGGGACCTCCGGGCCGGTCAGCTCGAGGCGCTGCATGTCGAAGCCACGGGCCATCAGGACACCGTCGTTGCGCAGGTAGGCGACATGGCCAGTCGGCAGGTACCAGGCACCGAGCGCATCCCGGATCAGCAGGTGCTGTTTGCCGCTCTTCAGGTCAAGCACGTGCACGGCGATGGCCAAGCAGCCCGATGTGCAGACCGTGAACATCACGCCACGCCCGCCGGGAAGCGCATTCGCCTCGCCAATCCCGAGGCCGGCGAGCGCCGAATCCTGCGACACGACGGTCGGTCGACCACCTGAGGCGCTGACGCGCGACAACGTGGACTGCGATGGACCTATGAAGAGAATCGTACCATCGTCCAGCCAGAGCGACCCGCCGAAGTTCGTGTCCGCAGAGTCCGCGAGCGTGATCGCCGCGCCACCGCTCAGCCGGATCTTCTTGAGCCGTCCCCCCGCGATGAAGCTGAGCCACTCTCCATCCCGCGAGAAGCGCGGTGCGTACGCTCCTTCGGTGCCGGCGAGGGGCACCGCGTCGAGCTCCCCTCGACGCTTCAGCCAGAGACGACCGACGACGGCCGTGTCGCGCACCACGATCATCGAACCGTCCGGCGAGATATCGACTCCCCGCACGAAGGGGGTAGGCACGAGCCCCTCCCCGAACGAGACGAACTGTCGGGTAGTCGAAAGCGCATTTTCTGGGCGGAGAAAGCCGAAAGCCCCCAGCGCGAGACCAGCGGCAGCGAGCGCCCACGGGAGCAGGTCACGCAGACCGCGCGGCCGCGCACGGGTGACGCGTACCCCCGTGGCAAGAGACGTGGCGCCAGGGCGCGCCAACGCCTCGGCGAAGGACCTCGCGCTCTCGAACCGATCGGCCGGCAACTTCGCCAGGGCCACCATTGTGGCGTGCGCCACGTGCTCGGGGATCGTGGCGCGTTGCGCCACCATGTCTCGGGGTGACTCCGTCATCACTCGCGCGACAATGGCCTGTGCCGTGGCACCCGTGAACGGCGGCTCGGCGGTGAGCATCTCGTACAACACGCAGCCCAGCGCATAGACATCGGTGCGCGCGTCGAGGGTGCGCTCGCCCATCGCCTGCTCGGGACTCATGTAGGTGGGCGTGCCCAAGGACATGCCGGTCTCGGTCATCCGGGTGGAGCCGTCGGATCTGGATGCGGCGAGCGCGATCCCGAAGTCGGCGACCATCGCCTGGCCGTCATGGAGGAGGATGTTCTCGGGCTTGATGTCGCGATGGATCACGCCGTGACGATGGGCATAGTCCAACGCACCGGCGACCTCCGTAGCGATTCGCACGGCATCGGCAATGGGGAGTTGCTTCTCGCGGTCGAGGCGGTCGCGCAGTGATTCGCCCTCGACGAACGGCATCACGTAGAAGACGGTGCCATTCACCTCGCCGGAATCGTGCAACGGGAGGATGTGCGGGTGCTGTAGATGCGCGGTGGTCTTGATCTCGGCGAGAAAGCGATCGACGCCAATCACGGCGGCCAGCTCCGGAC
>JBDSMU010000108.1:0-3004 GCA_039915685.1 Gemmatimonadales bacterium
CGGATGCCGGCGGTGATGCCGATGACGTCCGGCGTGGCGCCGCTGTTCAGCGCTGCGCACCCGCGCGCTGCGGTGATCTTCGACAACCTGCACATGATGCACGACATCATCTCCGACATCCTGCACAACGACGTCGTGCCCGCGGCGAAGAAGAGCGAGGTGATCAACGCGGCGCTCGACGAGTTCCAGAATCCGGCAACCAACGTGATGTCGATGGAGATGTGGCGGAACATGGCGGATCACATGGGTGGAGTCGATGCGATGGGCGGGTCGGCGATCAACATCCTGAAGGACGTGCAGGCACCGATGGGCGGCATGATGCACGATGCGTCGATGGCACCAGCTGCGGCCACCCCCGCAGCCCCGATGTCGCACGACATGGGGGCGATGGGGGCCGCAGCCCAGTCCGGCCATGCGCCAGTCACCGACATGATGCGCGAGCTCCATCAACGGATGATGCAGGACACCGTGATCCACCGGCGGATGATGGCGGACACCACCATGCGGCGAATGATGATGGAGATGATGGCCGGTGATTCAGGTGAGCCCCAGGCGCACCCGGCTGCAGCGCCCGCCCCCAAGCCGGCCGCGAAACCCGCGGCGAAGGCCGCACCCAAGGTGCCACCGCGGAAGCCGTCCACTCCGACGCCCGCCAAGAAGCCGACACCACCCCCGGCGGGCCACGACGGACACGGCACAAGGCCGTGACGAGGTCATTCGCGCTGGCCGTTGCCTGCTTGGCAACGTGGGCGGCCCCGGCAGCGGCGCACCCGGTCCTGAAGCGTTCGATCCCGGCCGCCAACGACACGTTGCGATCCGTGCCAGCGCAGTTTCACCTGGAGTTCAACAAGGTGCTGCTGGCGCGCCTGACCACGGTGGAGCTGCGGATGCCGGGCGGCGAAACCGTTCGGCTTCGGGCCGATTCAGGCTCGACCCGTGCCGAGCTGGTGCTGAGCGGATACGCCACGCTGTCGTCCGGATCGTATCAACTTGCCTGGCAGGTGGCCGGTGACGACGGCCACCCGGTGCGTGGATCGCTGAAGTTCGTGGTTGACCTTCAGAAGCAGATCGACAGCGTGCCGGCGACGCCGGGTGCGGCCGCGGTGCACCATCCCGCCGATCTCTTTCCGCCGACACCGTCGATCGAGGACGAGGGCGGCTTTCAGGTGCAGAGCCCGGGGTACGTCGCGGTTCGGTGGGTAACGTTCCTTGCGCTGCTCACGCTTGTCGGCACGCTCACCTTCCGCGCGCTGGTGTGGCCGCGACTCCCTGACTGGAGGCCAGCGACGCTGCCGCGCCTCCGTGTGCTCGGCTTGGGCGCGGCGGCGCTGCTCCTCATATCCGCGCTGGCCCGCCTCTGGGCACAGGCCGCTGCCACCGCAATGCAGGGAGAACCGATTGCGCTCGACCTGATTGATGCCCTGCTCTTGCATTCGCCGTGGGGAATCGGCTGGTGGTTGCAGGTATTTGGCGCCCTTGTCGTGGCAATTTCTCTCCTTCGAAGTGCAAACAAAGCCATGCGGTGGATGATTGCTGGGATAGGCGCGCTGATGGCTGTGGCCGCGATGCCGATGTCGGGGCATGCAGCCGCCGTCGAGGGCTTCGGTCCGCTGCCGATGTTTGCCGATGCGCTTCACGTCATCGGCGCGGGCAGCTGGCTCGGCACCTTGCTCGCCCTGCTGGTCGCAGGCGTTCCGGTCACGCGCACCCTGGCAGCGGGGAACCGGACCGACGCACTCGCCAGACTCGTCACCGCCTTCTCACCAGTTGCGCTCAGTGCCGCGGCACTCGTGGCAACCACTGGTGTGTTCGCGGCGTGGGTTCACCTCGGTTCGATCGACGCACTGTGGGCCGGTGGCTATGCGCGAGTGCTGCTGATCAAACTTGGTGTGCTCTCGCTCGTGGTCGCCACTGGTGCCTACAATTGGCGCGTGGTACGGCCGGCGCTTTTGCGGGGCCAGGAGGACGCACCTATCGCGCGGTCGGCAGGGTTCGAGCTGGCGATCGGGGCGATCGTGATCGCGGTCACCGCGGTGCTGGTTGCGACGCCACCGGCAATGACGCCGTGATCACGACCACCTAGATTACCGCGATTTTCAAGGAGACCATCATGCGGAAACTGCTCGTTCCGGTGCTCGCGACTGTTCTCGCCGCATCCGCGGCTTCGGCGCAATCACCCCGCAGCGCTGCTGCCCGGGGTGACTCTGTCGCTGCGATCGCGGTGGCGGCGGCATTCCACGCCAAGCTTGCTGCGGGCGACAGCATCGGGGTCATGGCATTGCTCGCCCCCGACGCAATGATTCTCGAGGCGGGTGGCCTCGAGACCCGCCACGAGTACCAGGACCATCACCTCCCCGGCGACATTGCGTATGCTGCGGCGGTCCCGTCGGTGCGCACCGTTCGACACGTGAACGTGCGCGGCGACATGGCCTGGATCGCGAGCACGTCGGTCACCACCGGCACATTCAAGGAACGGGCGATCAACAGCACCGGCGCCGAGCTGATGGTGCTCACGCGGCAGGGCAAAGACTGGCTGGTGTCGAGCGTGCACTGGTCGTCACGGGCGCGTCGGACGAACTAACCACAAACAATCGTCCATTGCTGGTGCGTGCCGATCAGGCGGCGCGACGATCCCGGAACAGCATCAGCCCGATAAGCGCCAAGCCGCAGAACCCTGCGCCGGCCAAGAAGGTCGCCGGCGCTCCCAGCTCTGACCACAAGACTCCGGCGAGAGCGCTGGCGGCGAGCAGCGTCACCCCGGTGGCCAGGTTGAACAGCCCGAACGCCGTTCCGCGCAAGCGATCGGGCGAGGCGTCCGCGACCAGAGCCGATAGCAAGCCTTGCGTCATTCCCCTGTGCGCGCCCCACAGCGCAACCCCCAGCAGCACGCCTCCGATCGAGGCACTTAAGGCCAACACTACGTCGGCCAGGATGAGGATGCCGAGACCAGCCGCCAAGAGCACGCGGCGGTCCATTCGGTCGGACAGCGATCCCGCCGGTGCCG
>JBDSMU010000201.1:0-17425 GCA_039915685.1 Gemmatimonadales bacterium
GCGCTTGGCATCAAAGGTCGAATTGGTTTCGAGGCCGGCAGTGCGCTCATCCTGATCGCCGCGCACCGGGAGCTGGAGAAACTGGTGCTCACCAAGTGGCAGTCGTTCTGGAAGGACCAGCTCGGCCGCTTCTACGGTGATCGGTTGCACGAGGGTCACTACTTCGATCCCACGCTCCGCGACATCGAGGCGATGGTCCACTCGTCACAGCAGCGGGTGGTGGGCGAGACCCGGGTGCACCTCGCACGCGGGCGGTTCGTGGTGACCGGGGCACGATCCAGATTCTCGATGATGGATCCCGCCGTCGCAACGTATGGCGAAGAGAATCGTCTGTGGACCGGTGATGAGTCGAAGGCGTTCGCTCGCGTTGGCGCGATTCCCGAGCTACTGGCGATGCGCGCGGAATCCCGCGCACGCGATGGGGAGGGCTAGTGGTTGTCACCACGCGGCTGACGCTCGACCGGATCGCATCATCGACCAGGAATGCGGGCCTCACCAGCGAGGTGATCGTCGGTGACGAGATCGTGGCCGCCGAAGGCTACATCCTGGCTGTTCGGATCGTAACCGACAAGAGCACGTACAACACTCTCGAAGACACAACCGGGCGGATGGTTTCGTTGCGTTCCGGTGACATTCTTGCGGGAACACTTGGCGTGCGACGCGCCTTGCGGGGTTACGCGGGTGACGTGCCATCGACGATCGCGGTGGGCGACACCATCGACGTGCTCAACCTTGGTGGTATCCTCGGGCGCTGCACCTCGATCAATCCCGACATCGGCCCGCCCTTCCAGGCGGAGGTGCTCGGCGCCGTGCTCTCGTTCCCCGAACTTGGCGACCGGGTCGGACGCCCTTCGCACATCAGCGATCATTCCATACCGCCCGCCGAAACCCTCCTGTGCGACATCCCAGTGGTTTACGTAGTCGGGACATGCATGAACTCGGGCAAGACCGTTGCGGCAACCGAACTCGTTCGCGGGCTGGCACGGAGCGGGCGGCGGGTCGGCGCACTCAAGCTCACCGGCGTGTCACTGATGCGCGACGCGCTGTCAATGCAGGATGCAGGAGCCGTGGCGGCGCTCACCTTCAACGATGCCGGTGCGGCCAGTACTCACGCCGGGATGACGGTGCCGGTAGCCCGCGGCCTGCTCAATCGCATGGCTGCGCCACTCGGCCCGCGCCCCGATGTGATCGTGGCTGAACTCGGCGACGGGATCCTGGGCGAATATGGGGTGCAGGACATCCTCAGGGCGCCCGATCTGGCGGCGCTGGGGGCCGCGTGGGTAATGGCGGCGCCCGACCCGGTTGGTTGTTGGGGCGCTCGGGAACTGATGACGCGCGATTTCTCGCTGCCGATCACGCTGATCACGGGCCCGGCGACCGATAACGCTGTGGGGCGCGATTATATCACGGCGAGTCTCGGGCTTCCGGCGCACAACGCGCGGCGCGACGCCGAGGGAATGGTGGAACGGGTGCGCGGCGCGGTAGAAGAGTGGCATGCGGCGCGCGGAGGCATGACATGAAGGTCGCAGTGTTGGGTGGCGCCGGATACGTCGGCGGTGAGCTACTGCGCCTCTTGCTGCAACATCCCAATATCACCGAGGTAGTTGCGACCTCTCGGTCGCAGGCCGGAAAGCCAATCACCGACCTGCATCCCTCGTTGGCGCTCCTCACCGACGCGCGCTTCGCGGCACATGCCCCGGCCGAGGTGTCGCGCGGTCGGGACGTGGTGTTCCTGGCGCTGGAGCACGGTGAGTCGGGCGCCATGATGGGAACCATCATCGATGCTGGCCCCGGCCTCGTGATCGACCTTTCCGCCGACTTCCGGATTCAGGACGGCGCGATGCACGCACGCCATTACGGTGAGCATCCCTCGCCCGCGCTGGTGCACCGGTTTCGTTACGGACTCGCCGACGTGGAGGGCACCGCTCTGCACGGTGCCCGCGCAATTGCCTCCCCGGGCTGCTTCGCGACCGCAGCACAGCTCGCGCTCTACGGCATCGCGGAGCTGCCGCTTGCATCGGCACCGGCAATCTTTGCTGTCACCGGTTCGAGCGGTGCGGGACAGGCTCCGAAACCGACCACGCATCATCCTGCGCGTGCCCACAACATGTTCGCGTACGGCGCGATGTCTCATCGCCACGAGGGTGAGATTCTGGAGCAGTGGAGGCGGTGGCGCAACGATGAGGCAGCGCACGCGCGACTCATGCCGCACGCGGGCCCGTTCGTCCGCGGCATTCATGCGACGCTTCACGTTGCGATTGCACCGGCGGGGCGCGAGACAGCGAGGGCGATCAACGGGTACGTGGCCGCGCGGTTCGCAGGACGCCCCTTTGTGCACGTGACGGATCGCCCGCCCGAACTGACGCATGTGGTGGGATCGAACCTCGCCGCACTCCACGCGGTTGCTTCCGACGACGGCAGCGAGGTGCAGGTGATGTGCGTTCTCGACAACCTGATCAAGGGCGCTGGCGGCCAAGCCGTGCAGGCCATGAATCTTGCGCTCGGTGTTGACGAGCGCGCCGGACTACTTGCACCAGGATGCTTCCCGTGCTGACTGACGTCGACGCGCCCGCGCTCCTTCCTGTTTACGCGACGTTTCCCCTCCGGGCCGCCTCGGGCCACGGTTCGTGGCTGGTCGATGAGCAGGGCAACGAGTGGCTGGATGCCTATGGCGGGCACGCGGTAGCAACGTGTGGCCACTCTCACCCCGATGTGGTTGAGGCGATCTCGCGGCAGGCCGCAACCCTGTTGTTCTACTCGACTGCGGTGCCGCACGCCGCGCGGGAACGGCTTGCGGAAGAGCTTGCAACTCGTGCACCGGATCCGCTATCGAAGGTGTTCTTTTGCAACTCGGGCGCCGAGGCCAATGAGAACCTGCTTGGGCTCGCACGACGTCGTACCGGCCGCATCACGATCGTGACGATGCTGGGGGGATGGCACGGCCGCACCGCCGCGACACTGGCCTGCACCGATGGCGCGCGCTACGAAGCGGGAGCAAAGCGCGCAGGCGTGGCGCTCTCGCGTCGGGTCCCGTTCAACGATGTCGCAGCAATGCGCGCGGCAGTCGACGAGACCGTGGCCGCAGTGCTGCTCGAGCCAGTGCAGGGCTTCAGTGGAGCCCGGGTGGCGACCCGCGAGTTCCTCGAGGCGGTGCGGCAGCGGTGTAATGAGGTCGGCGCGGTGATGCTCTACGACGAAGTGCAGTGTGGGTCAGGTCGACTGGGCACGTTCACCGCTGCCGAGATGATGGGCGTGGTGCCGGACGCGTTGTCGATGGCGAAGGGTCTGGCATCGGGACTCCCGATCGGCGCTGTGATTGCGGCGGGATCACTGGTGGACGACCTCAGCATCGGCGACCTCGGTTCGACGTTCGGCGGCGGCCCGGTTCCGTGTGCGGCCGCGCTGGCAAACCTTGCGGTCATGGATCGGGATAATCTGCTGGACAACGCTCGTGCGGTGGGCGAGTTCCTCACGACGGCGGCAACCACATTGCCTGGTGTCAGCACGGTGCACGGCATGGGATGCCTCCTGGGCTTGGAGCTGGATCGTCCTGCAGCCGACGTGCAGCGCGCACTCTGGGATCAGCGCATCCTCACCGGTACGTCGACCGATCCGCGCACGCTTCGGTTACTGCCACCGCTCTCGTTCTCGATTGCTGAATGCGAGTTGCTCCTGGCCGGGCTGGGGAGGGTGCTGATGTGACCAAGCGAAACTTCCTGGCGATGGAGGATTGGGAGCCGGCGCTGATCGATCACGTGCTCGAAATCGCCGCGCGATGCAAACGGGGCGAGATCACTGGCGGACTCACTCGCCGGGTACTCGCCATGATGTTCATGGATCCGTCGCTTCGCACTCGGGCGTCGATGGAGACGGCGATGTTCCTCCACGGCGGGCATGCGCTTGCGCTCGAGCCGGGACGGGGAAGCTGGACGTTGGAAACGGATCTCGACGTGGTCATGGATGGTGCCAGCGTCGAGCATATCATCGAGGCTGCGCGTGTGCTGGGACGTTACGCTGACGCGCTGGCAGTGCGGGTATTTCCCAAGGGCGCAGACTGGGCGGTCGAGCGCGAGGACCATGTTATCCGCAATTTCGCAAAGTTTTGCGAGAAGCCGGTGATCAACCTCGAGTCGTCGAGGCGGCATCCGTGTCAAGGACTTGCCGACGCCATGACGCTTCGCGACCATCTCGGCGAGACCCAGGAAAAAAAGTTCGTCCTGATGTGGGCATGGCATCCCAAAGCGCTGCCCACGGCGGTACCAGCCAGTGCCGGGATTGCAGCCGCACACCTGGGCATGGATGTGATCGTGGCCCGACCGCCGGGGTTCGATCTCGACCCTGATGACTATCGGGCAATCGATCAACTCGCGACCCGACAGGGCGGATCGCTCACCGTGACCGACGATCTCGATGGCGCGATCGGCGGAGCCCATGCGGTCTACGCCAAGTCGTGGGGTTCGCTCGATCATTTCGGTCGCCCCGACGACGAGCGCGCAGTGCGCGAGGGCCGCCGCGACTGGCGACTGTCTCAGGCGCGCATGCGCACGACTGAGGGTGGGCGCGGCATCGCGATGCACTGCTTGCCGGTGCGGCGGAATGTCGAGATTGACGGCGAGGTGCTCGACGGACCCAATAGCGCGGTGATCGACCAGGCAGAGAATCGCCTCCATGCACAGCGCGGCCTCCTACTCGAACTCATCGGCTAGCACTCCCGACTCCCTCAACGGCTGGATTCATTCATGGCGCTCGATACCAACAAGGGAATTGCCGGACTCAAGGGCGCACTGCGTTACGTGCGCGCCTATCGAGACCACGTTTTTGTGGTCAAGCTCGGCGGCGACGTCCTGGGCGACCAGCACAACCTCGACCAGGTCGCCGAGCAGCTCGCGCTGCTATGGTCGTTGTCGATCCGGATCGTGGTGGTGCACGGCGGCGGACCGCAGGCCAGCGCACTCTCACGCCGGTTGGGGCGCGAACCACGGATGATCGCCGGGCGACGGGTCACCGACGATGAGGCGCTTGACGTGGCAAAGATGGTGTATCGCGGTTTGCTCAGCACGTCGTTGGTCGCGGCGCTGCGAAGTCACGGGGTGCAGGCCACCGGATTGTCGGGAGTGGACGCCGATCTCTTGACCGCGCACCGACGGCTACCCGTGCGGGTCATTGGCGACGATGGCGTCGAGGAGGTCGTGGACTATGGCCACGTCGGAGACATCGACAAGGTTGATCCCCGGATCCTGCGCACCCTCATGGACGCGCGCTTCGTACCGGTGGTCTCGTCGCTCGCGGGCGACGATGATGGCGAGGTGTACAATGTCAACGCCGACACCGTTGCCGAATCGCTCGCCATCGCACTCGGTGCCCAGAAGCTGATCTTTCTGACTGGAGCACCTGGGGTGCTGCGCGACCGCCACGATCCGTCGACGCTGGTGACCTTCGCCGATCCGGACGACCTCGCCGAGTTGATGGCGAGCGGTGCACTGGCGGGAGGGATGCGGCCGAAGGTCGAGGCCTGCATTCGCGCCGCCACCGGTGGCGTCGAACGCACGCACATCGTGGACGGTCGCACCCCCGACGCCCTCCTGATGGAGATGTTCACCGGCGCAGGATGTGGCACGATGATCGTAGGCCGGAAGGAGAAGGCCACATATATCGGTGTGGACCTCGCTGACTGAGATCGACTTCCTCCGCGATCTGGTCGCGATCCCCTCGGTGAGCGGCGCCGAGGAGGATGCTGCTGTGATGGTGGAGCACGCGGCGCGGCAAGCCGGACTCGACGTGGTGCGCGATGCCACGTCCGTTCGCGTCATCATCGGTGACGCAGCTCGCGGTCCCACCGTTGTCCTGGCGTCACACCTCGACGTGGTACCCCCGGGCGAGGGATGGACTCGTGACCCGTTCGACCCGGTGATCGAGGGCGACCTGTTGTATGGCCGGGGGTCGGGCGACGCAAAGGCATCAGTGAGCGCGATGTTCTGGGCGATCGCCGATCTCGCCCAGGCTGCGCCGCTCGCGGGACGCGCGATGGCTGTCTTCTCGTACGGCGAGGAAACACGTTTCGCGACGATGCCGCAGGCGGTCGAACTCATCGGCCGGATCGACGCCGCACTGATCGGCGAGCCCACCAACCTCCAGGCGGCGGTGGCGCAGCGCGGGCTGATGATGGTCGACCTCGTGGCGCATGGCGACCAACGGCATGCCGGCTATGCGTCTGCAGGAGACTTCAGCAATGCCATCACCCGGCTGGCCGGTGAGATCGTGAAGCTTGATGGGATCGTCGGCGAGCGCGTTCACCCCGTCCTTGGGGTAACCACGGTCACCCCGACCATGCTCGACAGTGGAGTCTCGCGGAACGTCACGCCCCCGACCGCGCGCGCGGTGCTTGACATTCGGTCCACTCCGGCATGGACGCACGACCAACTTGAGGATGCGTTGCGGGAGCGCCTCGATTGCGAGGTCGTGGTCACGTCGAAGCGGCTGGTGCCGTGCGAGACGCCGCAACAATCTCGGTTGCTCGATGCAATTCGGAAGGCAGCGCCCGCCGTGTCGACCTACGGATCGCCCACCTGCTCTGACTGGTGTTTCCTGCGTCATGCGGACGCGGTCAAGATCGGCCCCGGTACTTCCCGCCGGTCGCACACGCCTGATGAGTCAGTCAATATCTCCGAGGTCACTGCTGCCCGGTCGCTCTACGCGCGAATCATCGAGGCCTACTTCTCATGAAGTCACCCGACACGCTCTGGTCGCCCGGTGCCTCGCCCGATGCACAGATGCTGGCGTACACCGTCGGTGATGACCGCGTCATCGATGCGCACTTGCTCCGTTGGGACGTGATCGGTTCACTCGGGCACGTTGAGGCGCTGGCGGGTGGGGGCATCATCTCGAGTCGGGAGCGCCACGCCATGCGCCGGGCACTACTCGCCGCACTGCGTGCAGTCGACGCCGGGCTGTTGGTGATCGGACCGCGGCATGAGGACGGGCACAGCGCGGTCGAACTCTGGCTCACCGGTGAGTTCGGCGACGTGGGGGAACGACTCCACGCCGGGCGGTCGCGCAACGATCAGGTCGTGACCGACATCCGACTCTACCTCAAGGATGCGGTGCTGGCGCTGCATACCGCGATGATCGAGCTGGCGCTGATCCTGCTTGACTTTGGGCGCATGCATCGGCGCGTCCTGTGGCCGGGGTACACTCACCAGCGGATCGCGATGCCGTCATCAGCCGGGCAGTGGGCAGCAGGGTACGCCGAAGGTCTGCTCGACGCGGCGGCAGCAGTGGACGGATTCTGGCCGCGGCTCGATCGCTCGCCGCTCGGTTCCGGGGCGGGCTACGGCGTGCCGCTTCCGTTGGCGCGCGAGGCTGCGGCCGAGGCGCTCGGTTTCGAGGGGATCGACCAGGTCGTCACCACCGTGCAGAACGGACGGGGTCGGATCGAGGGGGCGGTTTTGGCATGGTGCGCCGAGGCCGCACACGAGTGCGCCAAGCTCTCCGCCGATGTCATCCTCTTCTCGGCCGGTGAGTTCGGGTGGCTGACACTCCCCATGGAGCTGTCCACGGGGTCGAGCATCATGCCCCAGAAGCGCAACCCGGATCTCTTCGAACTCACCCGCGCACGTGCTGCCGGCATCGACGGCGACCTGATGACGTTGCTCGCGCTCCGCGGCAAGCTTGCCGGTGGATACCACCGCGACTTCCAGCTGCTCAAGGCACCGCTTATTCGGGGTGTGGGGCGAACCCGCGAGATGCTCGCCATGCTCACCACAGCGGTACCGCGCCTAGGTGTCGACGTGGAAAGGGGACGTGCCGCGCTGAGTGGCGACGTGCTGGCGACGGACGAGGTGATGCGCAGGGTGCGGGAGGGTATGCCATTCCGCCGCGCCTATCGGGAGGTCGCCATGGAACTCAAGCGTGGCGTGCCTATGCCAATGTTGTCCAGCGCGGCGATCATTGAGGCCCGAGGGTCGACGGGAGCGATGGGCAACCTGCCGATGGTAGCGCTCCGCAAGCGCGCGGCTGCGGGTGTCCGGTGGAACCGCCTGATGCGCCGACAGTTCTCCACGGCGTTGGCCCGCCTCACGAAGCGAGCGGGCCGATGACCATCGACCGTCGCAAGCGGCATCTCAAGATTCTCGAGCTTGTCGCCACGCGCCCGATGCGCACCCAGGAAGACCTTGCTGATGCGCTGTGTCAGGAGGGCTGGGAGGTCACGCAGAGCTCGGTGTCTCGCGACATCACGGCGCTGGGACTCGTCAAGATTGACGGCATCTACCGCCGACCCGCAGCGACGCGGATTCGGCGGATCGTCGACCCGAATGAGCGCCGGCTCGCGGAATCATTGCTTGCGCTTGATGTTGCCGGCGATGCGATGCTGGTGCTGCACACTCCGCCGGGAGAAGCGCAGCGCGTGGGGAATGCCGTCGACCTGCTCGCGTGGGCCGACGTGGTGGGCACGATCGCGGGTGATGACACGATCTTCGTAGCAGTGGAGAATGCGACGGCCCAGAAGCGGATCGTGGCACGGCTTCGGGAGATCATGAACGGCCCCGCCTGACAGCGCTGGATATCGACTCAGCCGCCGGTGACGGCTCGCAATTCCTCAGGCGTCGCGCAGTAGTGATCGGGACACGCTACCTCGAGATGCGCCCGATCGAATGGACCCCATGTCACACCCGCAGTTGCCACCCCTGCCGCCTTCCCGCAGTGCACGTCATGATGTGAATCCCCCACGAACAGACACGTTGACGCCGGCATGCCGAGCAACTCCAGCGCGCGGAGCACCGGTTCCGGATGAGGCTTGGGATGCACCACGTCGTCGGCGCCGACCACCACCTCCATCTCGTCCTCAAGACCGATCAACGCAAGCCCACGAATCGCGCCGCTGTGGTTCTTGCTGGTCACCAGCCCCGTTCGCATACCAGCCTTCCTGATCCCCTTTACCAGATCGACCACGCCGGGATAGACACGCACTCGGGCGTCGTGGTGCGCCAGGTTGAACTCCCGGTAGGTGGCAATCCATTGGAGCATTTCGGACTCGCCGCCGACGTGCGGAGAGAACACCGCACGCAATGGGGTGCCAATCCCGGCCAGCACATCGGTGCGCGATGGCGGAGCCACGCCGTGGGTGTCAAACGTGTGCAGGTAGCTGTCAATGATCAACTCGATCGAGTCGATGAGCGTGCCATCGAGGTCGAAAAGCACCGTCTGGAAACGTCGCATGGAATCAACGTAGTGACAGCTCATCGGAACGGAAGACCAGCGCTGCAACAACGCGCAGCCGCAGGTGCTCGCCGGATCGCTGGTGGGGAACAGTGAGGATGGCAACATCCAGACGGGGTAGCGACTCGATGTGACGCATCAGATCGCGACCACCGCGATTCTGGCGGTTGGCCACGAACCGCAACACCCGGTCCACCGCGCTCAGCCGATCGGCATCGCGAGATCGTCGCGCTCGTGCCGCCTCCGCATGCAACCGCCGCACCAGGGTGGGGCTCCGCGGCGAGGAATCGGCAAGCAACCGCTGGGCCGCCGACAGGGCGTCAAGCATTATCGTGCCGCACTCGCTGTCCTGCAGGTAGCCCAGCGGTGCTGCCCGTGCTCTGTCGAGGAGACTCTCCAGCCCGCTGCCGGCCACTTCCCATCGGCCGTCGCGGCCGCAGAGCACGAACGTCCCTGCACGTGCGCCGCACTCTGCCTGGATCGCGATGACGTTCACGTTCGCGCCCCGCGTGCGAATGCGACAGGCGGGCGCCGGTCCGCAGGGCATGACGGACCCGGGTTTGTCTCCGCGCTGGAGCGCGTCCAGCCACTGTCGCGCACCGGTGTGCTTGCGCCGTACCCGTCGGTGCATCGCGAGGCGTTCTTCGACCACTGCGGCGGGCAGCCGTGTGACCACGACAACTGACTCGTGGCGTTGGCCGATTCGGGTGAGCCTTCCTTCACGCTGCGCCATTCGCATCGCCGTCCAAGGCAGGTCGAGATGAACCACCCGCCCCGCCCCCTGGAGGTCAAGCCCCTCTGCTGCCACATCGGTGGCAACGAGGACGTTTGGTGTCCTACGCAGCAGGGCCCACGCTGGGCGACCCGGACCAAACGCGGCCAGCACCTGGGCCCGCGGGAGGCGCGTGGCACCGACGCCGGCGGCGTCGCCTGAGATCCACGCCACCGGTCCGTCGAGTGCATGGCGCACTGCCATCGCAGTGGCGCGATGGCGGGTGAAACAGATGGTGGGCAGGTCGTCGAGCAGAAGGTTCTGGAGCACGGGAATCCACGACTGGTCGGCGGGACGCAGCTCCCGCAGAATCTCGGCCACCGTCGCCACGTCGTCCGGCGCCAGATCGACATCGTCATTGTCCCCGTCCAGCAGCGACCAGAGGGCGGTCTGTTCGAGCGTGGGACCGGCGTAACGCCGCAGCATTCGTCGCGAAGCACCGTGGGCATCGGCGGCATGGGCGAGCAGCGCGCCATAGCGCCGCAATGCTGCCAGCAACGCGGCATCGCTTGATGCCAATGCGTCCAGCAGGGTGATACGGATCAGACGGGCAACCATCACCTGACGGCTCAGCCGTAGCCGATCGATGGCGGCGAAACCACGCATGGCCCGCGCGTCCTCCAGCGCCGACGGTGCGATCACGCCACCTTCGCTTCGCCATTCAGGCTCCGTGCGCACCGTCCTGATCACGATCCGATCGAGCGCGAGTGGCGGACTGGCCGCGCCCGCGAGGGCTGCGACAGATGCCATCCCATGCAGTGCCAGCACGTCATCCGGAAAGAACAGGTCGAGCACACCGAGAAGATCGGCATCGGCGTTGACGATCGGCGTGGCCGTGCAGCCCACGATCCGGCGCCCCACCAGCCACGGGGCCAGGGTGGTCGCGCGGCGGGTCGCCGCAGTCCGGAAACGGTGCACCTCATCGATGATCACCAACCCTGCGTCAGCGGGGACCGCGCCCCGACTTAGCCGCTCGTGGGAATGGAAGTGAATAGCGACGCCGGTTGCGACGGCTGCCGAGCGCCACTGGAGCTCGAGAATCGCAGGCGCGACAACTGCCACCATCCCGCTGAACTCCGCGGCGACAGCGAGCGCGATCCATGTCTTCCCCCGGCCGACCGATTCCACGATCAATGCTCCACCATGGGCATTTACCGCAGCGACCGCCCGACGCCACGTCTCGACCTGGTGGATGTAGAGCCAGGGTGGCGGCGGTCCCGCCGCGCGGGGTGGTTGCATGCACGCCGAGATTGCAGCAGCCACCGTCACCGAAGGAGCCGACCGCAACGCGGTATCGCCCGCCACTGGCGGCGCGATTTCGCGGAGTCCTTCAGCGACGATGCGTGGCCAGGGCCGCGAGCTCGATACGATCATTGGCGGTGAGGTTCAGCGCCCGCGAGACTTCGTCGTCGATCGCGCGGTCGAGGTGAGTGGAATCGCCGCGTCCCTTGCCGCGCGCCGCACCGAGCTCCGCCAGATGGTGCCACTGCTGTCCGGCCTCCAGGAGAGGCAGCGATCCGATCGCGCGCGCCGCAAAACGGGCGTATCCATTCGCTGCGGGCTCCGCCCGCACCCGTGCCAGGGCGCCGATCCAGGTCGAGTTGAGCCACGCAGTGAGGGCGTGCATGGTGCCGCCGCATGAGACCGGAATGACGTAACACGAGTTGAGCGGAATCGGATCGCCGGGGCCGAGGGCCACCGCCGCGAGCCGCTGCGAGATGTCACGCCACGCGACGCGGTACGGAGCGGTGGCAGCGCGGGTGCGAAAGAGCGCCCACCACGTTCCACCCGTACTGTCGGCACGGGCCTGCAATCGCTGCCGAAACGGTAGCAGGTGTGTACGCACCGGTTGAGGGAGTTCCGGCCAAGGCGTCCCGTCGGGCTCGGCGGGCCAGAGGAGCAGCCGAGTGCGGCGAACACCGAATGGATGTACGTCGGCGCCCCGGATTGCATCGGCGCACCAGCGATTGAGCGCGGGTGGCGGGTCGAGGAATGCTTCGTTGAGGCCGGTCTTGAGGCCCAGTTGCGGGCGATGACTGGCACTTAGCACGGGATGGTCCGCTGCGATACGCCTCGAGATGCGTTGCGCCGCCGGCGGGGCAACCGACCAACTGCCGGCATCGCGCCAGTCTGATTGCTGCACGGTTGGTGCATCGGCGGAAAGGCCAAGGTGGATTGAATGCGTTTCGGCCGGACGAGTTCGTGTTGCGATCAACGCGAGCGGGTAGGTGGTGGCATCGAATCCCGCGCGCGGATCATCGGCGAGGTCGGCGACACGATGGAGCGTCGCGTGGTGAGTCAGTTCCGCGCGTGCCGACGCGGCGTACGTTGCGGTCACCAGTTTGGAGGGGACGAGCATTGCCATCGTGCCATTGGATGCGAGGGAGGTGAAGGCTCGCTCAAGGAACGCGACGCAAAGGTCGGGTGTTTGAGCCCACGATCCATGCGCCACCGGCTTCCACCAGCGGTATCGGGCGGCGAGCATCGCGCGTGTTGTGGGCGGGAGGTTTTGGCCGCGCACCCAGGGCGGATTCCCGATCACGAGATCGAACCCGCCGTGTCTGGCCATGACGGGTGCGAACGCAACCTGCATCGAAAAGTCGACAGACGCTGCGTCCCGGTCGACCCGTCGACGCTCACGCCTGATCTCGGTGCGTTCCCGCCGGAGCGCCGCCAGGGCGAGGCGGCTGCTTGGCGGCATCCGCGCGCGCGCACCGAAAAGCGTCGCCGAGCTGGCAGCGTCCAGCAGGTCCAGGATCCCGTGATCGATGATGGCTTCACGGGCCAAGAGCGCCCGCACCATCGTATCGCGTTCAGCCTGGCGCGAACGTCGCAGCAAGGCCCGGTGACTGCGGTCATGCGACGCCGGTATCGCCCGCTGGTTGTCGCGCAGCGCGATCAGGGCAGCCCGCGGAACTCTCTGCAGCATGAGGGGATCAGCGATGACATCGCCCGCACGTATTGCGTTGTCGAGATTGGGAAGCGGGCGAATGGTGTTCGGATCGCTCCCCCGCATCGATCGCAGCACCTCGAGCCAGAGGCGCATCTCGCAGAGGCGCACCGCACCGGTGTGGCGATCCACGCCGTGCAGTCGCCGCGTCACCAGATTTCGAACCCGGTCGGCAGACCGTGGACCGGGGCCATGCAGCACCGCGAGGGCTCCGACCAGGAAGGCGCCCGAGCCGACAGCGGGGTCAAGCACATTCACGTGAAGCATGCTCCGGCGGAGGTGGGGATCGGGGTCGGCCAGCGCCACCTCGACCGCGGCGGCTGAACGATTGAGGCGGGCGGCGAGATGCACCGACACGGCGGCGCGCACCACCGCGTCGACAAGGAGTGGTGGGGTGAAGAACGCGCCGGCAGCACGTCGCTCGTCTGGTTGCATCATCCCCTCGAACACCCGGCCGAGCGCCTCGGGTGTCACGGCGCGGCCGGACGGCTCGGCATCGAGGGTGACATCGAGGCGATCGATCAGCGATTCGAACACCTCGCCCCAGAACTCGATTGGAAGGGTCAGGTGATGCCGACGCTCGATCACGTGGGGCTCGAAGAGTCCGCCATTCAGGAACGGCACGTCCCCGAACGACCGCGCGAGCTGGGACCGCTCAGCGACCGGCCGGTTCAGCGTCCCGAAAAAGAGCGGGTGCAGCAGATGCTGCCCAGGATCCCGGCGAGCATGCATACAGCGATCCAGTTCGTCTCGCAGGAACCGCGACCGACCATCGAGCCACCCCTCGCTCTCGACGAAGCGGAGGAAGAGGAGGCGGGTGACCTGCAGCAGCGCCCATTCCTGGCGATCCGATGCGGGGACGCGGCGCGGAAGCAGCGCCACGGCACGATCGAGCAACGCGCGCAGCATCCGGAACGTTCGGCGCCCGGCGGCATCAACGTCGATGGCCTCGTGGCACGCCAGCAACGTTTCGATCGCGGTGTCGCGTGGCTCGGTGAGTGCGTGGGTGAGCCTCCGCACGAGGGGGTCGAGCGGGGAACCGCGTTGGACAATGCCGAGCACGACGGGGAGGCTGCTCGCGGCGATGCCGATTCGCCCGGTGCGCGGTTCGACGCCGGCGACGATTGCGAAGCGGGCGGCGCGCGCGAGGCGCCGGGCGGCCGGTGCGACCGCATCGAGCGCAGGCGCGACCCAGCAGGAGATCACGCCAGCCCGACCGACCTCCACGAGGAGGTCGGGACTCGCCGAGGGTGTGTCAAGTAGCTCCACACCCAGGGCACGGTAGAGTTGCAGGACGGCGTCGTACGGGGCGGCAGCAAGTGATTCCATGGCGTACGGTGGCGTCGTGCTGCCATTGGGTCGGTGCCACGGATGATGTCAGCGGAACGTATTCACGCGAACGTCTGGTGCTGTCAGCGCTTCGGTATGATCGTGCCGAGTTCCGCTTCGAGGGTGTCGAGTTGGCGGATGAGGTCGTCGCCATTGGCTTCGGTGAGCGCGAGGGTGGCCCGATCGGTCATGAGGAGGCTGGCCACCAGCGCATCAGTGTAGCCGACCACCGACTGGGCAATGCCGCGATCGACGATACCGTTGAGACGCAAGAACACGGCAACAGCACGCCGCGGTCGCATCGCGGCGACAAATGCCCCAATGTGCTTGATAAGCAGGAAGCGGAGTTGCTGGAGTTCCTCGACGACCTCCCCGGCGGCCAGTCCACGCGTGGCGGCGGTCCGGCCATAGTGTTCCATGATGTGTTGCCAGACTATTTTGGCTTCCCGACGGAGGGGGCCGAGCATCTCGACAAGCCCGTCAAGCACCAGCTCGAACTGGCGCTCCAGGAGATCGCGGGAAATGTTGCTGGTGCCGGATCGATCGGCTAGCCAGTCGGCCCACTCCGATACCATGACCGCACGGTTCTCGGCGACAAACCGTGCGGCTGCGAGCTGAGTAGAATGCGAGGAGCGCAGCGTCGTCTCCTGAGTGTGTGGGGTCAATCGTAACCGGAGCCAGAATGCCTTCCAAGCCGATCCTCCCGCCCCGCCTCAGGGAGGGTTCCCGCGTTGCCCTCGTCGCCCCGGCCGGTCCGTTGCTGGAGCGCGACGACCGTACCCGTGCCGCCGAACTTTGTCGAGCGCTTGGCTTTGAGCCCGTGATCGGCCCCAACGCGGGCAGTGCCTACGGCTATCTCGCTGGCACGGATGACGAACGCATTGCCGACCTGAATAGTGCCCTCGCCGATCCCAGGATCGACGCGGTGTGGTGCCTTCGTGGTGGAAACGGCATGAATCGCATCCTCGACCGGGTGGATTTCGCCGGATTTGCGCGCAATCCCAAGCCGGTGATCGGCTACTCCGACATCACCGTGTTGCTTTTGGGGCTGCTCAGTCAGACGGGTGTGGCAACATTCCACGGGCCGATGGCTCGTGCGCCAATGCCGAACTTCTCAAGGTGGCACTTCGATCGCATCCTGACCAACGTCTCTGCTGCCGGCACGCTTGGTCGACTGGCGCCCCGACCCGAGGTGCTGGTTCCCACGGACGGTCGCATCATCACGATTCGTGGAGGGGTCGCGCGCGGTCCGCTGATCGGCGGCAACCTCACCCTCCTGCAGGTGCTCGCTGGTACCCGCTACTTTCCCGACCTGCGGGGCGCGATCCTTTTCCTCGAAGATGTCAGCGAGGATCTGTACAGTATCGACCGGATGCTGGCGCACCTGCGAATGCTCGGCGCGCTGCAGGGATTGGCGGGAGTGGCGGTGGGAAACTTCACCGAGATGCGCCGCGCCACGGACGACGGCGGTCTGGGGCTCGACGTCGTGCTCGACACCTACTTCGGCCCGCTCAAGATCCCCGTTGCGGCAGGTTTCCCGATTGGCCACATCAGCGATCAATGGACGGTCCCGGTGGGCGTGATGGCAGAGCTCGATGCCACCGCGCACGAGGTGACCATGCTCGAACCAGCCGTGCGCTGATGGCTACACCCACCAGGACCAGTCACCAGCTCGACGGCGCGCTGGGTCCGATCTTCGTCGACACGCGGGCCACGACCCGGAGCGAGCCTGCACCGGCCGTGATCGTCCACCACGGTTTCAAGGGATTCAAGGACTACGCGTTCCTGCCAGTGTATGCCGAACGCCTCGCGCGGGCCGGGTTCGTGGCAGTGACCGCGTCGGTAAGTGGGTCGGGCGTCGACCATGCCGGTGATTTCACCCGTCTCGAGTGTTTCGCCGCCAATACGTATTCGCGCGAGCTCGACGATCTCGGTTTGCTGCTCAGTGCACTGCAGCGCGGGGAGCTCGGCACGGTGCCACCCTCGAGCGTCGGCATCGTCGGTCACTCGCGGGGGGGCGGCATGTCGCTCTGTCTGGCTCACGAAGCGCCCGCGATCAGCGCCGTGGTGACGTGGGCCGGCATCGGGCGGGTGCGCCGTCACACCGACGACGAGCTCGCCGCGTGGAAGCGGGCGGGCACGATCTCGATCCTCAATTCGCGCACGCGACAGGAACTGCCGCTCAATTATGAAGTGGTCGAGGACTGTCTCATCCATGAGCACGGCCGGCTCAATATCGCCGCCGCTGCAGCAGCACTCGACCGCCCGTGGTTGCAAGTGCATGGGACTGCCGACGAGACGATCCCGATCGAGGAAGCCCGAGCGCTGCATGCCGCGGCGCAGGCGGAGCTCGCCGAGACATTCTGGGTCGAGGGTGCCGATCATGTGTTTGGGTCCAAGCATCCGTGGGCCGGCGCGTCGGAGGCGATGGAGGAGGTGTTCAACCGGACCACGCAATTCCTGTCGCGTCACCTCGACTGATCGGCGTGCAGGAATGAGCCGCCTCGACCGGCTCGTCGCCGAGCTCGCGTCCAGACCACCCGTGGTGACCGATGATCCCGCTCTCCGCCAGGCTGCGGTGGCGGTGCTGCTCGCCCCCGATCCCGATCAGTTGCTGGTGATCCGGCGCACGGAGCGCACCGGTGATCCGTGGTCGGGTCATCTCGCGCTCCCAGGTGGACGACGTGAGCCCGGCGATGCCGACCTCCTCCACACCGCCATCAGGGAGACCGCTGAAGAAACGGGCGTGAATCTCGAACGCACGTGGTGCAGGGCAACCCTCGACGACCTGGCACCGCACACGGCCGTTCTTCCGGCGATCGTTGTCCGCCCGTTTGTTTTCCGGCTTCCGAGTCGGGTCGATGCCGGGTCGAGCAGCGAGGTCGCCGTGGCGCAGTGGGTACCGCTGGAATGGCTCGCGCAGCCCGGCATCTTCCGCTCGCTTGCCGTCGAATCGCGCGGGCAGCGCTTCACGGCCCAGGGGTACCAGCTTGATCACGGCTTCCTGTGGGGGATGACCGAGCGGATGGTGACGCCGATCGTGCGGAGCTGGATGGCGCTCGGTGAGGACTAGTCAAACCTGCTCCTCGGCGATCGGCAAATGGCTTGTCGACACCAACCTTTCGGCGGCTCTCATCGGTCGTCAGTCGGGCGGTCGG
>JBDSMU010000027.1:0-6461 GCA_039915685.1 Gemmatimonadales bacterium
CGGGCGACCAAGCCAGCGCCGATCTCGGCACCCGGCGGCTCGATGTTCATGAGAAAAACGCGTGGATGCTGCGGAGCCACCTGGAGTAGAACCCCCCATGGCCAAGGCCCTGGGGCTACGCCAGAACGATGATTGCGACACTCATGCCCAGCATCAGGAGAGCCGGTACGGACCGAATGAGAGGATCCTTGACCTTCACGTGCATCGCCAGCGCTCCGAGCATGAGTCCGGCTACCACGGCGGCGGCAGGAAGCACGACCTGCGAATACCAGATCCCGGCAAGCAGCAGGATCGCCGCTGAGATCTTGAGGGCCCCCACGATGTAGAAGACCGCATCCGACAGTCCGTAGGCTGAGAACTCCTCCCTCAAGGATCGGGCCTCTCCCCCTCGATACGCCGTCGCCGAGCGAGCTCGCAGAATCCAGACGCTCAAAAGGCCGAGTGCCACCAGTATCTGAAGGACCATCGAGATCGAAAGCGATTGCATCGGTGCACCTCTTCAATGATTGGCTGGTCGAGCCTGGACGGACCCACACCATCAAACCTTTGGAATAATGGACATTGCCGGTCACGGTATGAAAGCCCTGTCAATTGAACGCTTTCTCCGTCGGGTTGTACAGAGGCGCCGCTGGCGCGACCGGGCTGAGGGTGGCATCGTTCACCATCCCTTTGCCCGGAGTGCCTGATGCGTCGATTGTTCCTGTTGGCCGCCCTGGTCGTAGCACCGTTTGCGCTGATCGCCCAAACGTCCGCTCCCACCGCCGACCGGCAGATTGCCCTGGCCGTACTTCCGCTTCCGGAGGAGTTTCGTGCCAATGCGACCGTGCTGGGTTATGCAGCTGGCGGCAAGCTGGTCTCATTGCGGGCGGGCACTGGGGCGATGACTTGCCTGGCGGATGATCCGAGGTCGGCGAGTTTCCACGTGGCCTGCTACCACAAGTCGATGGAACCGTTCATGGCGCGCGGGCGGGCGCTGCGTGCAAGCGGAGTGGAAGGCGACAAGGTCGACACGGTGCGCTTCCGCGAGGTCCGGGCCGGAAAGATCAAGATGCCGAAGCAAGCGGCGTTGTGGTCGATCTCCGGTGACTCCACGGTGGCCAACGTTGCAGCCGGAACGGTCGGCGCCGCGGCCCGCGCGCTGTACGTTGTGTACATGCCGTATGCCACACCCGCCTCGACAGGGCTTCCCGCTGCGCCGAGCCGCGGCGCACCGTGGGTGATGTATCCGGGCACCCCCAAAGCGCACATCATGTTCGTCCCAGCGATGTAGCAGCTGGCCCATTGCACGATCAACCTTCGACGACGCAGAAAGGGCCGGCCCCCGTGTGGAGAGCCGGCCCTTTCAGTATGCTGCAGCGCCGTGGATCAGGCGTTCTTCTTGCGGCCGCCGTGTCGGCGACGCCGGTGGCTTGTCAGGCCCGACCTGCGATGCGACAACTCCACTGGTTCACCGGGTCGTCCTGTCCAGGAACGATCCGGATCACGTGACGTGCAATGACTGTGTAGTTGCCCGTGACCGACCTGAAGATCAGTGTTCCCTCATGAATCCGCACTTGGAGCGTGCCATCGGGTTCGCGCTTGACATTGAACATCTCCGCGCCACCGAGCACCGTGAAGTCCACCGTTGTCTGGTCGAAGGTCGTTTCTGGTAGCCGCCATCCTATGAAATCCTGCGTGCCAAACGACAGCGTGGTGTCCGTCCCGGAAACGTGGCGGACCAGTACGCGCGGTCCGCCGAACCGGATATTGTAGCCGATGTCAGCTTGGCACGAAGCGACCCCGAAGAAGGTTCCCTCGACTCGAGTTGCGGCGCCGGAGAAGGCAGGTTCAACCGTCGGCGGCGCCGTGGGCGGGGACACGTCGGAGCATGCGGTGAGGACGAGGATCGCCAAGGGGATGATGGTTCGCATGAAGCCTCCTCCGCCCCAAGGGGCGGTTTGGCAGGTCATGGAAGGTTCTGGTCGCTGCCAATCGGCCAAAGCCGCGAGCGCCTGGACACGCGCAGGCTTGATAATGTTACGTCATCTGGCGAGGCCGTCAATGCGGGCGACCATGGCGCTGGCCGGCTGCTCGGAGGCCACCGAATCGAGCGCGTCGCGCGGGTCTGGCACTTATCCGAGCTGCGCGAGCAATTCGCCCATCGCCACCGCGCTAGCGGGGCGATCGTCGGCATCCTTCGCCATGAGCTGCATCACCAGGCCCGACAGCGGCAGCGGTATTTCTGGCCGAAGGTCGCGCGGCGAGGGCGGCACGTGGTGGAGCACCTTGGCAATCAGCGCGAACGGGTTGTCGGCCACATAGGGGAGCGAGCCGGTGAGGCACTCGTAGAGCGTGACGCCTGCGGCGTACAGGTCGCTGCGCGCATCAACATCCTCCGCCATCAACTGTTCCGGTGCCATGTACGCGGGCGTCCCCACCAACATGCCGGCTTGGGTCAGGCTGGTGTTGCGGTCGGCAAGGCGGGCGATGCCGAAGTCCATCACCTTGAGGACTCCCGCGGCGTCCAGCAGCAGGTTTTGAGGCTTGATGTCGCGATGCACCACGCCTTGCTCGTGCGCGACGGCGAGTGACGCCGCAAGCTGACGGGCCACGCCGATGGTCGCCGTCGCAGACAGATGGCCGCGCATGTCGATCAGGTCGCGGACCGTGATTCCCTCCACATACTCCATCGTCACGTAGCAGGCACCGTCCCATTCGCCGAAGTCGTGGGTACGGACCACGTTTCGATGCGAGATGCGCCGAGCCAGACGGATTTCACTCTTGAACCGATCCACCAGCGTGGGGTCGCCGCTCAACACATCGGGTCTGATCAACTTGATGGCGATGTCCTCGGACAGTTCGCGGTCGTGGGCCTTGTACACTGTTCCCATACCGCCGCGCCCCACCACCCGTGTGATGGTATAACGATCGCCAAACTGGGTACCGGGCAGGAGCGTGCCCGGGTCCAAGGGTGCGGCGCCGCCCGACGCGGCTCCCCACTGCGCCTCATCGATTTCGCGACGCAGCGTGTCGACCTGATCGGTGAGGCGCTCCTCTCTGGCCCGGACGCCTGCGGCCATCGCATCGAAGACCCGGGCGAGGTGACCAATCGCGTCGTCTCGCGCCGCTACAGCGGTCAGGCTGCCCGCAGTGTACTGACCACGCTCCACCGCGATCGCCGCCTCCACCACCCGGTCCACCTGCCGGAGATAGTCGACCTCGCGATTGCGGAGCCGCTTCTTCTCCACCGACGCACTCACCCGCGCCCGCAGGATCACGGGATCGAACGGCTTGGGCAGTAGGTCCTCCGCGCCGGCCTCGATACAGGCCGCGATGGTCTCCAGATCGTCCGCCGCGCTGATCGTCTCGAGAAAATCGAAGCCGTCCATCTCCGGCATCATCAGGTCGAGCAGGATCAATGAAGGGCATGTCTCGTCGTAGCGCTCCAGTCCTTCGCGACCATTCTGCGCCACGACCACGGTCCACCCCTCTGACTCAAGAGTACGGCGCAGCAAGTCGCCAGTGGCGAGGTCATCCTCTACCACGAGGACCCGGCGGGTCTCGTCGCCCGCGCGATAGCCGGCCAGGACCCGGCGCAGGTGCTCCCGATCGATCGGCTTGGTCAAGTACTCTGCCGCGCCCAACGCGTAGCCCAACTTCTTGTCATCGACAACCGTGAGCATGATCACCGGGATGTCGGCAAGGTGTGGGTCGTCCTTGAGCGCGGCCAGCACTTCCCAGCCATCCATCCCCGGCATCATCACGTCGAGCGTGATTGCATCCGGACGGGTGCTTCGTGCGAGGGCGATTCCGACTTCACCGCTCGACGCCTCTTCCACGGCAAACCCTTCGCGCACCAGGAAGCGGCGCAACAGCGAGCGCACCGATGCTTCGTCGTCGATCACCAAAACCCGGCCACTTGCGCCACCCGATTCCAACGCAACACCCGCGTCACTGTCATCGGAGGCGGCAGCCGCATCGACATCCTCGGGAATCTGGATGGTAAATGTGGACCCTGCGCCAGGAGTACTCTCGACATCCACCGTGCCTCCCATCATCTCGCAGAAGCGACGGGTGATCGCCAGACCGAGACCGGTGCCGCCGAATCGCCGCGTCGTCGACGCTTCCGCCTGCGAGAAGGCCTCGAACAACCGGCCCTGCTGTTCCTCGTTCATGCCAATACCGTCGTCGCGAACCCGAAGCACTACATCGTGTCCGCTCTGACGTCCGGCATCCGCTCGACTCACCTCGAGATGGATGGTGCCCTTTTCGGTGAACTTTGTGGCGTTGGAAAGCAGGTTGAGCAGGATCTGCCGAACCTTGGTCAAGTCGGCGCGGAGCAACCCCACGGCCGGGTCCACCTGCACATGCAACGTGTTGCCGTTCTGGGCCAGCAGCGGCTGCACGGTCGTTCGCACATCCTCCACCAGTGGCCGCAGGTCGAAGGTTTCGAGATAGAGTTCCATCTTTCCCGCCTCGATCTTGGAGAGATCGAGCACGTCGTTGATCAGTGCAAGGAGATGACGCCCAGATGACCGGATCTTCTCCAGGTCGGCCACCACTTCCTGCCTCCCTTCGTCCTCGGCGTCCTCCTTGAGCATTCCTGTAGCCGATGATCGCATTGAGAGGAGTGCGCAGTTCATGGCTCATGTTGGCCAGGAACTGGCTCTTGGCCTGATTGGCCGATTCGGCCTCACTCTTGGCCTGGAGCAGGTCGGTGACGTCGTGATAGAGCGCCATGATCCCGACGATCTGGCCCTCCACAAGCACGGGGACACCCGCCAGCTCCACGTCGATCATGGTGCCGTCCTTCCGACGTCGCTTGCCGATGGCACGCGCCGTGGCATGCGTCGCTTGAGTGGTGTAGGCGATAGCCTCGGAGAGGGTTCGCTCATCGTTGATCAGCGTGTCGAGATCCTGCCCCAGTGCCTCGGCCTGTGAAAACCCGAACAGCGTTTCGAAGGCAGGATTGAACGAGGTGATCCGCCCGTCGAGCTCCAGCGTCACGATCGCCACCGGGCTGGTGCTCACCACCGCCTCGAAATATTCCTTCTGACGCTGCGCCATCGTGTACAGCCGGGCATTCTCGATCGCGATCGCTGCCTGCGGGGCGAACAACTGCAACAGCCGGAGGTCATCGGGGCCGAAGTTGCGGGTCGGGTTCGCATGGGTGCTTGCGATGGCCCCAACCAATCGCGAACCGATCAGAAGCGGAGCAACCATGACCGCCTGCACGGTGTCGCGCACGTCGGAATACTTGTTCGACCTACCAGCCCATTCTGCGTAGTTCGGGATGATCATCGGTTCGTGCGACTCCGCGACCTTGCCCATGGCGCCCTCGCCCAGGCGCAAGCGCGTCCCGGTCGAGTCGCGGGAAATTCCCTCGCTCGCAACCACCAGCAACTCCTGACTGTCATCCTCGAAGATCGCGAGTTCACCCCCGGTCACACCGAGCAGCGGCACGCCCAAGGACGGCGTGGAGCAATTTGGATAGTTCCAGCTGCCCCGACAGATCCGCCATGGTGTCGAGTAGTGCCTGCTGTTCATCGGCGCGACGTCGCGCACTGACCAACAGCCGTGCACGGCCAATCGCCACACTGGCGAAATCCGCCACGGCGGTGAGCACTTTGAAGTCCGCCGGGGCAAACGCATTGGGGAGCGCGCTTTCGATCACCAGTACACCGATGGTTTCGCCGTCGACTCGCAACGGGACGTCCACCTCCGACCCGCTCGCGAGGCTCGGCAGGTAACCCTGCTCGGCAGTCACCGCCGCGGTGTAGTGGAGCTTGCCGTCGCGAACGGCCCGGTCACTCAGACCTTGTCCGGGACGCACCCGCCAATTGGTCGGCACGTCCGGCCAGCCGATACTGGCCTTGAGGATTCTGTCACCCGCGGCATCGAGCAGGAACATGCCGAGGAAGTCGTACCCCAATGCATCGTCGTGCAACCCGGCGACGACCCGGTGGCAGATATCGGCCTCGTCATGGGCTGCCGCCACTTCGGCGGACAGCCTGAGCAGCGCGGCCTGACGCTGGGCCAGGGTGCCCCGCCGCCGAACGGAGGGCGTGCCCGACGTCGATAGAGGTTTGGTCCGTCCAAGCATGGCGCTCCAGAAATCTGCGGGTGGGCAACGAGAACGGAGAACGGAGAACGGAGAACGGAGAACGGAGAACGGAAGACGGAAGACGGAAGACGGAGAACGGAGAACGGAGAACGGAGAACGGAGCGCTGCTGTCGACCCCCCGTTCTCCGCTCGCCGTTCTCCGTCATCCGTACAACTTAGAACACCACCGACGCCCTGCCGTACACATACCGTCCACTGAAACCGAACGGTGAGACGCTGTTGTACGGGAAAATCGCGAAGTTGCTGTTGCCTGACGTGGTGGGATTACCCGCGGAGTTCTTGTCGGGATAAACGTCGCCGATGTTATCAACGCCCACGGACAGCGTGACCTGGTCGATCACCCGGTACGCCACGGACG
>JBDSMU010000039.1:0-15773 GCA_039915685.1 Gemmatimonadales bacterium
TTTGAGAGAGGTGATTTCAGGACATGTCAGAAGTCGTCATCCATGAGGATGAGAGTTTCGAACGGGCGCTCAAGCGTTTCAAGAAGAAGTGCGAGAAGGCCGGGATCCTCTCCGACCTCCGCAAGCATCGGCACTATGAGAAGCCGAGCGAGAAGCGGAAGCGCAAGATGAACGCCGCGCAGCGCAAGACGCGCCGCGGTCGGTCGCATGCCTGAGCTTGCTGATCGCCTCCGTGCCGATCAGGTGATCGCACGGAAGGAATCGAACAAGGACCGGACCGTGTTGCTCGGGACGGTCCTTGCTGCGTTGATGAACCGGGAGATCGAGTTGTCACGCCCATTGGCCGATGACGATGTGGTGGAGATTCTCCGCCGACAGATCAAGCAGCGTCACGACTCGATCGAGCAGTACACGGCGGGCAACCGCGTCGACCTGGCCGATTCGGAATCGGCCGAGCTGGCTGTATTGCGCGGCTACATGCCGCCGGAAGTGGATCCTTCGGAAATTCGTGCGGCGGCCGCTCGCGCGGTGGCCGAGGGACAAATCACTCTGGGTGGGATCATGGTGGTACTGATGTCGCAGTTCAAGGGAAAGGCCGACGGCCGCACGATCAACGAGATTGCCCGCGAGGCGCTGCAGCAGGGATGAGCGTCATGCCGCTCTCCCGGCACGGGGTGTCGTCCTCCAGTGAGGGCGACACCCCGTCGACATTGCACCCCGGTCCCGCCGAGGGCGCGCTGCAGTCCATCGAGTTCGTCGCAGTCCTTGAGCTCGTGGCCCATCATGCTGCCGGGGCTCTCGGCGCGTCGGCCATGCGCGCTCGTCGTCCACGCACCGACGTGACATGGATTCGCAATGAGTTGGCTGACGTCGGCGAGGTACTCGCCGTACTTCGGCGTGGCGACCTCCTGGTGGTTTCGCCCGTCCCCGATGTCCGCACCGCGCTTGGTCGACTGCGACTCGACGGCGCGGTGCTCGAGCTCACCGAGCTTGCCACCCTGCGGGTGACGCTGATTGCGACCCGGACGATGCTTCGGGAACTGGACCGACTTGAGGAGGTTTGTCCTCGCCTCGCGGCTCGGCGCGCGTCGCCGATTGACCGCGCCATCGAGCGCGCGCTCGAGCAGGCGGTGAGCGAGGATGGCGAGTTGCTCGACAGCGCCAGCCCCGCACTCGCGGCAGCGCGCAGGGAGATGCATGCCTCGCGGGAACGCTTGCTGCGTCGGCTCGACGGAATGCTGCGCGAGATGGACGCCACGGCACTCCCGTCCGGCGCGACCGTCACGATGCGCGGCGGTCGGTACGTGATTCCGGTGCGCCGGGATGCGCGTCAGCGTCCCGATGGCATCATCCACGACGAGTCAGGCAGTGCGGGAACGCTGTTCATCGAGCCGACAGCCGCCATCACGCTTGGCAATGCGATGCGCGCGGCCGTGATCGATGAGGAGCGGGAGACGCTCAAGGTGCTTCGGGACCTCACCGAGTTGCTGCGCCCGGCACGTCCCGCGATCGCGGCGCTGCACGCCATGGCGGTCGACGTCGACGGCGTCAGTGCTCGGGCCACGTGGGCGTTGGTGAGTGCCGGCGAAGTACCACGTGTGCACGAGGTGGGTGGACCGCTCGCGCTGCGCGATGCACGCCACCCGCTCCTCCTTGCCCGGGGCATATCCGTCGTCCCGTTTGACCTCGAGCTCGATCCCGGTGAGCGCACGCTGCTCATCTCCGGTCCCAACACCGGCGGCAATACCGTCCTGCTCAAGGGAACGGCGCTCATGCTCGCGTTGGCCCAGTCCGGGATCGTGCCGCCGGTGGGCACCGGTACCGAGTTGCCGGTGGTGCACCAGATATTCGTTGACATCGGCGATCACCAGTCGCTGGCCGACGACCTGTCGACGTTTGCGGCGCACGTCGCTGAGCTCCGCCGTATCCTCGACGGCGCCGACGCGTCGAGCCTGGTCGTGCTTGATGAGGTCGGGTCGGGGACCGATCCCGCCGAGGGTGGCGCACTCGCGATGGCGGTCCTCGAGACGCTGACGCGGCGCGGTGTGCTCACGCTGGCGACAACGCACCTGGGCGCGCTCAAAACCCTGGCATCGCGCACCCCGGGTGTGGTGAATGGTTCGCTCCAGTTCGATGCAGCAACGCTCTCCCCGACATATCGCTTCACCAAGGGAATTCCCGGCCGGTCCTACGGCATTGCGATCGCGCGCCGCCTGGGTGTTGATCCCGACGTGGTCGCTGCCGCCGAGGCGCTGGTCCCCGAGGCGGAACGCGATCTCGACCAGTTGATTGCTGCGGTCGAGGCGCGCGAACAGTCGCTCCACAAGCTGGAGGCCGTGCTTCAGGAACGCACCATCGACATCAGTAGTCGCGAGGCAGTGGCAGCCAGTCGTGACACTGTGCAGGATGAGCGGGACGCTACCCTGCGTGCGCGCGAGAAGGAGGCAGAGCGAGATCGTGCCCGGCAGGCGAAAGCCTACTTGCTGGAGGCCCGCAGGCGGGTCGACGCAGCGCTCTCGATGGCGCGCGGCGCGGCGGACGAGGCCGCGGGCAAAGAGGCCCGGCGCCTGGTTGAGGAAGGCGTACGGCAGGAATCACAGCGCGCTGACGACGATGTGGTGGTGCTCACCGGGGATTCATCCGCGATCAATGTAGGGGATCGCGTGCGCCTCGGAACGGGTAGCACCGGCGACGTGGTTGAGTTGCGCGGTGATGGGAGGGCCGTGGTGCTGGTCGGCGCAATGCGGTTGGTGGTACAGGCGGTATCGTTGACGCCGGTTGCCGCGCTCGCGCGACGGGTCACCGTCGACGCGCCGATCCTCGGCGACGCCGCGGAGCGCGACGCAGTGCACGAGCTCGACCTCCGCGGACTGCGCGCCGATGAAGCCGAGTCGATCGTGCTCGGCGCCGTCGACGGGGCGGTCCTATCGGAACAGCCGACGCTGCGCATCATTCATGGCATGGGAACCGGCGTGCTTCGTGACGTGGTGCGCCGGGTGCTCCAGTCGGACAAACGGGTGGCGTCGTTCGACTTCGCCCCACGGCAGCAGGGCGGCACGGGCGTGACCGTGGTGGTGTTGCGCTGATGGGTCGGATCCCTGACGAACTCGTCGAGCAGGTGCGGGACACTGCGGATCTTCTCGAGATCGTGCAGGAAAGCGTGCAGCTCAAGCGTCAGGGAAGTGACTACCGCGGTCCGTGCCCGTTCCACGGCGGCACCAATCGGAACTTCGCCGTCATCCCGAAGAAGAACCTCTATTACTGCTTTGTGTGTCACGCCGCCGGTGACGTCTTCACGTGGTATCGAGAGCGATTTGGTCTCGACTATCCATCGGCGGTCCGGGAGGTTGCGCGACGATATGGAATCGTGATTCCCGAGGCGGCCGAACGCACCGGACCGGACCCTCGTGAACCGTTGTATCAGGCGTGCGACGCCGCGCAGGGCTGGTATGCAACGCAGCTTCGTGATCTCCCCGAAGCAGAACCCACCAGACGCTACCTCCTCGAGCGCGAGTTCTCGCTCGACGCCGCGGCAGAACTCGGCCTCGGTTACGCACCCCGCGGAAGGCAGTTCCTCGATGCGATGCAACAGCTCGGCATCGACGAGGGCGTGCTGACAGAGGCGGCACTCCTCAACCGTCGTGAAGATGGAACCGTCTACCCGCGCTTCCGCGGTCGGCTTCTCTTCCCGATCCACGACCTGCGTGGACGGGTCGTCGGCTTCGGCGGGCGGATCATCGGGTCGGGTGAGCCCAAGTATCTCAACTCCCCCGAATCGCCGATCTTCCACAAGGGCGAACAGCTCTACCACCTGCACCTGGCCCGCAACGCCATCCGGAAGGAAGGGTATGCAATCCTGGTCGAGGGTTACTTCGACGTGCAGCGCCTGGCGCTGGCCGGGATCGAGCATGTCGTGGCACCGCTCGGTACCTCGACCACCGAGCAGCAGGCGGTGCTGCTCAAGCGGTATGCCGCAGAGGTGGTGGTGATGTACGACTCCGATCCCGCCGGGCTCAAGGCCACGTTCCGCGCCGCCGACATTCTGGTGGCCCACGGAGTCCGGGTTCGGGTCGCGACCATGCCCGCGGGTGAAGACCCCGACACGTTGGCGCGACGCGGTGGGGCCGCTGCCATCGAGGCGATCGTGGCCGATGCGGAGGACGTGCTCGAGCGCAAGCTCCACATGTTGGAAATGAAAGGATGGTTTGGTGACGTTCGGCGCGCCCGCGAGGCGCTCGACCGCGTTCTGTCGACGCTCCGGGCCGCATCTGATCCGGTGATGAAGGAACTCTACATCTCCCGGGTGGCCGACCGACTCGGCGTTCCGCGTGAGACCGTCGCCGCCGAAACGACTGCACCAAGTCGGGCCACGCCGATGCCGAGTCGTCTTGCTCCGTTGCGTGCCTCCGAGCACGAATCCGGCGTGCCGATCGGGGATGTTCCGACCAGGGTTGCCACGGGAGAAGTCGAACGTTTTCTCCTTCGCCTCTTTATCAATCACCCTGGGTGGCTTGATCGCGCCCGCGACGAGCTCGCCCCGGAACTGTTCATGGTGCGCAGTCACCGAAAGCTGTACGAATTGCTGCTGGCGACCTCGCCGGGCTCAACGGCGCCGGTCGCTCCCCCGGCAATGCACCCCCGGCTTCAGGAGCTCTTCGATCGGGTGGGTGGCGGTGGCCCTTTCGAGCCGGCATTCGACATCGATCGCTGGTATGTCGGCTCGCTGAGCGCGCTGGAGGAGCGGTCCGATTTCGACGGCATCGCCGCTGATCCCGATCCGGTGAGCCGGGTGCGGCGCCGCCAGGCGCTGAGCCGCGAGGGAAGTGCCCGCTTCTCCATGTATCTTAGGAATCGTTCCCGCCCCGAGATCGACCGGGTTCCGCCGCCTGAGGAGGATTAGCCGCTGATGCATCCTGACCTTCCGAAGTTGCTTGACGTCCAGACACGTGATCGCCACCTGGCGGAGCTCACCACCCAGACAAGCGAGATCGACGCCGAACTGGCCGACCTCGATGCGGCCGTGGATCGGGTTCGCGCCGACATTGCGTCGACCACTCGGCTGTCCGATGAGGCCGGCCGGCGCCGGGACGAAGTTGAACGGAAGATCGAGGCGGGACGGCAGCACCAGGATAGGCGGCGCGAGCGTCTCGAGTTCGTGCGCAATCCGCGCGAGGCGGCGACGCTGATGGGTGACATCGAGGTGGCGCGTGGCATCCTTGCGCAGGAGGAATCAGACTGGGTACGGGTCTCCGAGGAGGCAACAGACCGTACTACCGCGGTCCGCAGCACCACTGACCGGCTCGCCGCGATCGAGCAGGACCAGGCAGAGGCCCGTGCGGGCCTCGCCACGCGCGCAGCGGCGCTCACGGCGCAAGTCGAGGCCGCTCGTGTGGAGCGCGAGCAGGTGGCGAGCCAACTCGACCGAACCGTGCGGCTGCGCTACGATCGTCTCCGCGGCTCGCGCAAGACCGAGGTGCTCGTTCCAGCGATGAAGGCGACTTGCACCGCGTGTCATACGTCGATCCCGAGTTCGCGCGTCGGTCGGCTCGAGGCAGAAGGAATGCTGCTCGATGGCTGCGAGATGTGCGGAGCCATCATCTACTTCCTCGAGGTCCCTGCCTGATCATGGGTGCGCGGTGGCGGGTCGTGCCAGCCCCTGACGCGACCGCGTCCCGCGCCCTTGCCGCGGAACTCTCCCTGCCGCTGCCGCTCGCTGAACTTCTGGTGCAGCGCGGTTTCGACGCTGCCAGTGCCCGTACCTTCCTCCGCCCGCCCCTTGATGATCTCGCTTCGCCCCACGCGCTCGCCGGAATGGCTGAGGCGGTGCGCCAGGTGGTGGGTGCCGTGTCGATGCGCATCCCCATTCTCGTCCACGGCGACTACGACGTCGACGGACAGTGCGCCACGGCATTGCTCACCCGCGCGCTGCGCATGGCCGGGGCGAACGTTCACCCCTTCGTGCCCCATCGTGTCGATGACGGCTACGATTTCGGTGCCGCAGGGCTTGCCGAAGCGGCAAGGATCCAGGCCGGCTTGATCATCACCTGTGACTGCGGGATCAGCGCCGTCGAGACGGTGGCGGAAGCCCGGGCCCTCGGGATTCGTGTGGTCGTGACCGATCATCACCTCCCTGGTGCGGTGCTCCCCGACGCCGACGCCGTGGTCGATCCACAGCGCGCCGATGACACCTCCGGACTGGGCGACTTGTGCGGAACCGGTATTGCCTTCAAGCTGGTGCAGGCGCTGGTGGAGCCGCTCGCCCTCCCCGCGGGCTTGCCGTTTCACCTCCTCGATCTGGTTGCGATGGCCACGGTCGCCGACGTTGTCCCGCTGCGCGGTGAGAATCGGATTCTGGTCAAGCACGGCTTGCGCGTTCTCGCCACGTCGCGCTGGGCGGGACTGAGGGCGCTGATCAGAACGACCGGCCAGGGCGGTGGTCCACTTCGGGCCGGCCAGGTGGGCTACATCCTGGCGCCCCGCCTCAACGCGGTGGGCCGGATCGCCGATGCGAAGGACGGTCTCCGACTCCTCCTCACCGATGACGACGCAGAGGCCGCGGCACTCGCGAGCCGGCTCGATGCGCTCAACCGGGAACGGCAGGAGCTCGATCAGCGGATTCTTGAGGAGGTTCTTGATCATGTCGCCACGCACTACGCCGATCCGACACGACATCCTGCAATCGTGCTCGCCGGTGAGGGATGGCATTCTGGCGTGATCGGCATCGTGGCGTCCCGCGTCGTGGAGCGCTACGGCCGCCCGACCTTCCTGATCGCCCTTGACGGGGACACGGGCAAGGGGAGTGGGCGGAGTATCGCGGCGTTCGATCTCCACGACGCACTCCAGCGTTGCGGCGATCTGCTGCTCCGCTACGGTGGCCACCGGATGGCGGCAGGGCTCACCATTGCGCGCAGCGAGGTCGACGCATTCCGGGACCGCCTCAACGCCATTGCGGCAACCGAACTCGATCTCGACGACCTTGGCCCGACGCAGAAGGTAGATCTTGAGCTCCCGCTCAGTGACGTGACGCCCGAGCTGGAGGTGTTGCTGAGACACTTGGAGCCATGTGGCATGGGTAATCCCTCGCCGGTGTTCGGGGTCCGTGGGGTGCGCCTGCAGGATCCTCGGGTGGTCGGTACCAATCACCTGAAGGCGACGTTGCAGGGCGCCGGTGCCTCGATCGACGCGATTGCGTTTGGGTGTGGCGATCGCGCTACCGGTATTGGCAGCGGCCGTGTGGATGCGGCCTTCCGCCTTGAGTTGAACGAATACCGCGGGCGGGTAACGCTCCAGGCGAAAATCTGTGCCCTCTCGGATCCGGCGTGACGCGAATCGTCAGCGGCACGTGGCGGGGGCGCCGTCTTGCCGTGCCGTCCGGCGGAGGCGTTCGGCCCACCGCTGAGCGTGTTCGCGAGGCGTGGCTCGCCATTCTCGGGCCAGAGCTACCCGGAGCACGCGTGCTGGACCTCTGCGCCGGGAGCGGTGCGCTGGGACTCGAGGCGCTGTCACGGGGAGCAGCCTGCGCCACGTTCATCGACTCCAGCGCGCGCGCCGTCGACACGATCCACCGCAACATTGCTACGCTGGGTGTCGCTGACCGGACCACCGTCCGGCGTGAAGATGTGATACGGTTCACCGACAGCCTCGCCGACGGTGAATTCGACTTGGCGCTTGCCGATCCGCCCTTTGCCACTGACCTTGCCGAGCGCCTCGTCGCCCGGTTTCGCGCCGCCCCGTTCGCCGCGGTACTCGCCGTGGAGCATCCGCCGACACGCGTCATCGATGGTGACGAGACCCGGCAATGGGGCGACATCGCCGTCACCTTCCTCAGGGCGCCATGACTCGAATCGCGATCTATCCGGGCTCATTCGATCCGCCGACCCGTGGGCACGAGGACCTGATCCGGCGTGCGCTCGGGATGTTCGACCAGCTCATCGTGGCGGTCGCGATCAATCCCAACAAGGAACCGCTCTTCTCGGTCGACGAGCGACTCGAAATGTTGCGCACCGCGATGGACAATCATCCGCGGATTGAGTTTGCGTCGTTCTCCGGCCTGCTGGCAGATTTTGCGCGTGCCCGCGAGGGCACCATCGTGCTTCGCGGGCTCCGTGCTGTCAGCGACTTCGAGTACGAGTTCCAGATGGCCATGATGAATCGTCGGCTGCACGGCGAACTCGAGACGGTGTTCCTCGTCCCCGCCGTCGACCTCACCTACCTGTCGTCGTCGCTGATCCGCGAGGCGGCGCGCTTCGGCGCAGATGTCGGGGGCTTGGTGCATCCCGCCGTCGCCGACGCGCTGCGCCGCAAGTTCCCGCAGTGACCTTCCGCGAGGCCATCAGAGAGCGTGCCGCCGGACGGCGTGCCCGACTGGTGCTTCCCGAGGGGCGCGACCCGCGCGTGCAGCATGCGGCCGAGATGCTCGACCGCCTCGGCATCGCGGTGCCGATCGTCATCGACGCTGCCTGTGTCGATCCCGTCGACGACCAGAGGGTCGTGGCGGTCGCGGCGCACCTCCGCCGCCGCCGACCCGATGCCATTCGCGACGGAATGCATGCCCTCGACCTGGCAGGGGATCCGCTCCGTTTCGCGGCGTCGCTGGTGGCGTTGGGCGAAGCCGATGGGTGCGTGGCGGGCGCGGTGACCAGCACCGCCGACGTGCTCCGTGCGGCGTTGTGGGCGATCGGGCCTCGGGTGCAGGGCGGCACTGTGTCGTCGGCGATGTACCTCGGGATGCCGGATGGCCGCACCTTCACGTTCACCGACATCGCGGTCGTGCCGAGCCCATCGCCGGCAGCCATGGCCGATGCCGGTGTGGCGGCTGCCCGCGATCGCACCCGGCTGGTCGGAGACGCACCCGTCGTCGCTTTCCTGTCGTTCGCCACCCACGGGAGCGCGGATGGGCCTGCGGTGGAACATGTCCGGGAAGCGGTCGCCCGCTTCAGGACGCTGGCACCCGACATCCGGTGCGACGGCCCGTTGCAGGTCGATGCCGCGATCATCCCGGCGGTGGCGGCCGTCAAGTGTGGCGGTTCCCCGGTGGCCGGCTCCGCCAACGTGCTGGTGTTCCCGTCGCTCGACGCTGCCAATATCGGATACAAGTTGGTACAGCGCCTCGGCGGCGCCACCGCGGCCGGTCCGCTGCTGCAGGGTTTGGCCCGTCCGCTTTCCGACCTGTCGCGAGGCGCCACACCGGATGATATTGTGGATGTCGCAGCCATGGTGGCGCTCCAGAGCGCTCCCGAGCCATCCGAACTCCAGGAGTTGCACGCATGACCTTTGCATCGAGCCGCGATCCCAGCGGCGTGACGATCCTGACGGTGGAGGGGCAGCTTATCGTGGCCAATCGCCAGGAACTGAAGCAGCTCGTGAGCGATGCCCTCGACCACGGTGACCGCAAGTTCGTACTCGATTTCGCGAAGACCGCCTACATCGATTCGTCCGGGCTCGGCGCCCTTGTCTCGATCAACAAGAAGGTCAGGGAGGCCGGTGGCGAACTTCGCCTGTCCGCCCTCAACGAGGACCTTCGCTCGCTCTTCGAGCTGACCAAACTCGACACCCTCTTCGTCATCGCTGATTCCGCGACTGAGGCCCTCGCGGGCTTTTAACTGGTGAGCGAGCCTTCCATGGAGTCGCCGCAGCGTTCCGCAGGTCGCGATCATTTTTCGCTCGATCTTGCCACTGACCTCTCGCAAGTGGGTGAAGTGGTCGAGGCTGTTGCGGCGTGCTGCTTCGCGGGTGTGACCGCGACGACGCGCACACGGTTCCGCCTCTGTACTGTCGTCGCAGAAGCCGTCGCGAACGCAATGGTGTACGGCAACGGCAACGATCCCGACCGGCGGGTGCTGGTCGATGTCGAGTTGCACCGGGATCGCGTGGTGGTCAGCGTGACCGACGAGGGTGAGGGGTTCGACCCCGCCGCGGTTCCCGATCCCACCGACGACGACATGCTCGAATCCGAGTGCGGTCGCGGCATTTTCATGATTCGCCGACTCGCCGATGCCGTTTCGTTCAACGCGCGGGGAAACACGATCTGGATGACGCTGCCGCGCTGCTGACCAACCTCGGCAATGTACTGTCCCCGCTCGGCACTCTGACGGGGGCGACGCTCCGCTTGTGGCGCCTTGAGGGCGAGCGCTGGCGCTTGATTGCCGCGCCCGCTGGCACCGACCTGCCGACCCCGCCACGCGTCGCGGGCACCGACCCCGCATGGCTCGCGCTACCCGGCACCGAAAACGTATTCCTGGAGGTGGTGCCGGCGCCGGGGATTGTTGCCGACGATATCGGACGACGGGTGATGCCAGTGGTGACCGCACTCTTCGAGGCGGAACGCACCACGCTGACGTTGACCACCGAACTCGCCGCGCGCTATGAGGAGATTGACCTGCTCTACTCCATCGGTGAGCTCCTCGGTCGCGCCCGCGCGGTCGAGGAAGTTGCCGCCATCATCCTGCGCGAGGTGACGGCCGTCGTGGGCGCACGCCGCGCCGGGCTGCGGCTCGTCGATGATACCGCCCAGGTGCTCCGCAGCGTCGCGATGACCGGTGTGGCCGACGGGATCGTTCCCGACGAGGTATCGGTGGATGACGAGACAGCCGTGATCGCCCGCGCGTATCGCACCCGCAAGATTGCGACGGGCCCCCAGCCGGAATGGGTCTCCGGTGAGCTGCTCGCTGTACCCATCATGTACGCGGCGGCCGGGCAGCCATCGCGGGTGGTCGGCACGCTTTCGCTCGCCGACCGAGCGGGCGGAGGATCATTCACCCGCGAGGAGACGAAACTGGTCTCCGCGGTTGCAACCCAGATCGGGGCGGCATTGGAGAACGCCAGGCTCGTCGCCCGCGAGCACGCGCAGCACCGCGTGGAGCACGAGCTGAAGCTTGCGCACGATCTCCAGGTTCGCCTCATGCCCACGCCTGACGTGGTCCGCGGCGATGCCGACATCGCAGTGCGGTCGTTCGCCGCGGAATCGCTCGGTGGCGACTTCTACACCTTCCTGCGCCTCGGGCGCGGTCGCGTCGGGGTGATGCTCGGCGACGTATCGTCGCACGGATTCTCCGCCGCGCTGATCGCCGCTCAGGTGATGGCGGCCGCCGGCATCCACTCACACTCGGAGTCGACCCCGGACGCGATGTTGACGCTGATGCATCGTTCGCTCGCCCCCGAGCTGGAGTCGACGGAGATGTACCTGACGATCTGCTATGCGGTGTTCGACCCGACCGCCGGGCGGATAAGCTATGCGAACGCCGGCCACCCGTATGCGTTCCGCGTGCCGCGCTTCGGACCCGCGTCCCGCCTCGCTCCGACGTCGCCGCCACTCGGTCTTGCCGGTACGGAGTTCAGCCGGCGTGTCGCTCCGTGGCACTTCACCCAAGATCTCCTGGTCGCGTTCACTGACGGACTGGTCGACCAGGTTGGCACCAACGGGGAGCGATATGGCGAAGTGCGCATTCTCACGATCGTGGAGGAGGAGCGCCTCCGGACGCCGGAGGAAATCGTTGCCGCCGTCTTCCGTGACCTCGAAGCATGGGGCGGCGAGACCGGCGACGATCGGACCCTGCTCGTCATGAGGATGTGATGCGGGCACGGAAACTACTCGGCCAACACTTTCTCACCGATCGGTCCCTGCTCGCCCGGATTGCCGAGGCAACCGGCGCATCGTCCGGCGATGTGGTCCTCGAGATCGGCCCGGGGCAGGGCTCGCTGACGGACGCGTTGCTGGACACCGGCGCGATGGTGGTGGCCATCGAGCGCGACGATCGCATGATCGCCGCGCTCACGCGTCGCTTTGCCGGAAAGAATTTCGCGCTCATCGCCGGGGACGCCCTCGAGTTCTCGTGGGCCGACGTGGTGGCTCCCTGGACGGCTCGTGGTATGCCGTGGCGGGTCGCCGGTAACATCCCGTACTACATCACCTCTCCGCTGCTCGATCGCGCTCTGTCCCCGCCACTTCCCTTGAGCGTCACCTTTCTGGTGCAGAAAGAGGTGGCCGATCGCGTGGTCGCACCGGCAGGGCATGACGATTACGGCGCGTTGTCGATCGGGATCCAGGCGGTGGCGGTCCCAACCCGGGAATTCCTCATTCCAGCCGGTGCGTTTCGCCCCCCGCCACGGGTCGACAGCGCAGTGCTGCATTTGGTGCCCCGGGCCGATCCCCTGGTCGAACCAGCCCGCATCGCGGCACTGCGACACCTTGTCACGTCTCTTTTTTCATATCGACGTAAGCAGATGCATCGCGCGGTGCGCGAGGCGCTCAAGTGCGACGCGATGCAGGCGACTGCGATGCTGGAAACGGCCGGGATCGAGCCGGCGTCACGGCCTGAGGTCGTGCCCGTCCAGGGATTCATTCGGCTCCTTGACGCGGTCGAGCGGACCCGGGATCTGGAACGACCTGACGAACACTCTCCGCCGGTGGCGCGGCGCCGAGTCTCCGGCTAGATCTCGGCATGTCTCCCAGGCCTTGGCTTGTACCACTCAGCGTCGTGGTTGTCTGCGCCCTCGTGGTCTCCGGCGTCCACCCATACGAAAGAACAACATGGTGGATGGAGGTCGCACCGGTTCTCTTGGTGCTGCCGATGCTGTTCCTGACCAGCCGACGCTTTCCCCTCACGTCACTGCTCTACTTGCTCATCGGCGCACACGCCGCAATCCTGATCCTGGGTGGGGCCTATACGTACGCCCGAGTGCCGCTCGGTGCATGGGTGCAGCAAGGGCTCGAGCTCGACCGCAATCCCTACGACAAGCTGGGACACTTCGCGCAGGGGTTGGTGCCAGCGCTCGCCGCGAGAGAGATTTTTGTGCGCCGTCAGATTGTCCGCACGCCTGCGTGGGTCGCCGTGCTCGCCACTGCCGTGGCCCTATCGGTGAGCCTGCTGTACGAACTGGTCGAGTGGGGTGCTGCCATGGCGCTCGGCCAGGGGGCAGACGCGTTTCTTGGCATGCAGGGCGACCCGTGGGATACTCAATCCGACATGGCCATGGCGCTCCTCGGAGCACTCTGCGCTGTCGTCCTGCTCGCGCGGTTGCACGATAGGCAGCTGGCAGGGATGCCGGCCACGGTCGACGGCGGCAAGAGCTGATGGCGTCGTCCAGACCCGAGGGCGAGCCTCGGCGGAACGTCGTTAACCTCGCCGCGAAGCTTGCCCTTGTCGATGCACCATGGACGCCGTGTGTCGTGGCCAACCTCAACAACTATCAGGTCAAGTTGGCGAAAGTCTTTGGTGAGTTTGTCTGGCATGCACACCACGACACCGACGAAATGTTCCTCGTCGTGTCCGGCACACTCGGCATCGAGTTTCGGGACGGGACAGTCGAACTGCACGAAGGGGAGATGATCGTCGTGCCGCGCGGCGTCGAGCACCGGCCGTTCGCGAGGGAAGAATGTCAGATCCTGCTGATCGAGCCTGGGGGCACGGTCAACACCGGCGACGCTGAGTCGCCGCTACGGGCTCCCAACGATGTGTGGGTGTAAACGGAGGTGAAGGGTTGAAAGGTTGAAAGGTTGAAAGGTTGAAAGGTTGAAAGGTTGAAAAGGTTGAAGGGTTGAAAGGTTGAAGGGTTGAGGAGTTGACCGTTGATTTTGCGGCGGGCACCTGCACCGAAAGGACGTGGCGATGAAGACACCTCCGGTTCGCACTCGTGACGAATACGTTCCCCTCACGCGGGAGCAATTTCGCGAGCGCTTCATGGCCCGTTTTTTTGACCCGGTGTTTGAGGAGGTCTCCGTCGAGCTCGAGCGGGTCTTCGAGAAGGCTTGGGACGGTTATATCGAGTACCGGAAGTCGCCACGGAAGCAGCCGGCGGGCGACGAGTTTGCCGATCCCGCGTTCGAGCTGCCGGTGGAGTGGCTGGCGACGCGCGACGCCATCGCCAAGGCCGAGCACCGCCACCGTGACCCCGCATCTCCCTCGCGGATTCTCGTGGTCAACGGATCGACGCGGAGCGAGCACACCTGTCCGGGCGAGATCTCGAAGACGCGCCGGCTCGCGGAGGCTGTGCAGGCCGCCATCGAATCGGTCGACGGATTCGAGGTCGACTTTCTCGATCTCTCTACCCTCGCAGACGAGCCATGGAAGGTGATTCATCCGTGCAAGGCGTGTGTGTCAACCACCATGCCGCTGTGCCACTGGCCCTGCTCGTGCTATCCCAACCACGCGCTCGGCCAGACCAATGATTGGATGGCTGAGATCTACCCACGATGGACGGCTGCGCATGGCGTGATGCTGCTCTGCCCGGTGCACTGGTACCAGGCGCCGGCCAGTCTCAAGCTCATGATCGACCGGCTCGTCTGCGCCGACGGCGGGAACGCCGATCCGACGACCACTCGGGGCAAGGATCCAGCGCTCGCGAAGGCGCTCGAGCTGGGAGGCTGGGACTATCCAAAGCACCTTGCAGGTCGCGGGTTCGCGGTGTTCACCCACGGCGATGCGTCAGGGCCAGAGACACTGCGGCGCCTTCTTGCCGAATGGCTCACGGACATCGGAATGATTCAGGCCGGCGCTCAGGCGGTCGTCGATACATGGATCGGTTATTACCGACCGTACGCGACAAGCCATGAGGATCTCGACGCCAGCCCTGGGACGTTTGCCCTGGCTGAAGCGGCCGCCGCATCGCTCGTTGGCCTCGTGGTGCAGCTACGTAGCGGGGCCTATCGCCGTCCCGACGAGGACGTCGAGGCGCCGCGAGAAAAATGAACAGTCGACCTGCATGGAACTCGCCATGACCAACACGTTGGACCAACCGGGGTTCGTCCCGCTGTCCGCCTATCGGGAGTATCCGCCGGCAGAAATGGAGACGCGGAGTCGGGAGTTCGCGGCGGCGATGCAGCGAAGGCGGACCATCCGTCAGTTCAGCAACCGACCGGTGCCGGAGTCTGTGATTGCAGCGTGCATCGAGGCGGCCGGCACGGCGCCCAGCGGTGCGCACCAACAGCCGTGGCATTTTGTCGTGGTTGGTGATCCCGGCATCAAGCGCGCGATCCGGGACGCCGCCGAGACCGCGGAAGCAGAGTTCTATGCTACCGCCCCAGCCGAATGGCTGGCGGTGCTGGCGCCTTTGGGCACCGACAGCCACAAGCCGTATCTCGAGACGGCGCCGTATTTGATCGCGGTATTCGCAGAGCGATATGGACTCAAACCTGACGGGTCGCGCCAGACGCATTATTACGTCTCAGAATCGGTCGGCATCGCAACTGGTTTCCTGCTCGCGGCGCTGCACCACGCCGGACTCGCGACGCTCACCCACACCCCGAATCCGATGGCGTTTCTGTCCACGATCCTTGGCCGTCCGGCAAACGAACGCGCCGTCATGCTGGTCGTCGCGGGATATCCAGCAGTCGACGCGCGGGTTCCGGACCTCTCCAGAAAACCACTCGCGGAAATCGCGACGTTCCGCTGATCAGTTCGCGTCGAGGAACGCGACCCAGAAACGCTCGTCTGGATCCGTCCACAGGCAGGTCACGCCAAATCCTGCCTCACTGACCAGCGCGTCGAGCATCTCCCGATCGTACTTGTAGGACGACTCAGTCCAGATGGTCTCGCCCACGTCGAAGTGGAACGGCTTGTCCGCGACGATGACGTCCTGGGTGAATCGCGACTCGAGGTGCATCTCGATTCGCGATTCTGCAGCGTTCCACCACGCCTGGTGCCGGAACTGATCGAGCTTGAACGTCGCATCGAGTTCACGGTTCAGGCGAGCGAGAAGGTTGAGATTGAACTGCGCCGTGATTCCCTCGGGATCGTTGTAGGCCGCCTCCAGCGTGCCGGCATCCTTCACACGGT
>JBDSMU010000097.1:0-2745 GCA_039915685.1 Gemmatimonadales bacterium
TCGTCCGGAAGTTGCGCGGCGACCGATCGTGCTCGATGATCACGCTCTGGTACAACTCGTTCATCCTCACCCTGCAAACACCGCGGCCGCGCTTTGCAGCGATCCAGCCAACAGGTCGAGCTCGGCGTGCGTGTTGTAGGGCGCGAGCGACGCACGGGTTGTGGCCGGCAGCCCGAGCCGACGGTGCAGCGGCTGGGTGCAATGATGACCCGCACGCACGCAGATGCCGTCAGCGTCGAGCAACGACGCGAGGTCATGCGGATGCACGCCGGCAAGCGTGAATGTGAGTACTCCGATCTTGTCGGATGCCGTGCCCACCAGTCGAAGGCTTGGAATCGAGTCGAGTAACGCCGTCCCGTAGGCCAGGAGGTCGGCCTCGTGGGCGTGCAGCGCGCCCCGGTCTTGCCGCTCCAGCCAATCGATCGCTGCCACCATCCCGATCACGCCGGCGATGTGCGGTGTACCCGCCTCGAACTTGCCCGGCGCCGGCGCAAACGTGGTGCGCTCGAAGCTCACCGTGTCGATCATGTCGCCCCCGCCCTGCCATGGCGGCATCTGTTCGAGATGTGGGGCCTTCGCCCAGAGCACTCCGATGCCGGTGGGGCCGTAGAGCTTGTGCGCCGAGAAGCAGTAGAAATCGCAGCCGAGCGCGGCAACGTCGACTGGAAAGTGACCAACGGCCTGGGCGCCGTCGACCAGCACTGGCACGCCAGCGGCGCGCGCCATCCGACAGAGTTCGGCGATGGGGTTCACGGTGCCGAGCGTGTTCGACACATGCACCACCGCCAGCATCGCGGGCCGCTCGCCGATCAGCTGCTCCGCGGCACCCATGTCGAGCTCGCCAGAATCGGTTACCGGAATCGGCACAGTGCGCGCGCCAGCAAGCTGCCAGGGGACGATGTTGGCGTGATGCTCCATCTCCGAGACCAGCACGGTGCAACCCGGTGTGATGGCCGGGAATGACCGCGCCACCAGGTTGATCGCCTCGGTGGTCCCGCGGACAAACACCACCTCCGCATCATTCGATGCGCCGATGAACCGCGCGACACGAGAGCGTGCGCCATCGTAGGCCACGGTGGCGCGCTCACTCAACTCGTAGACACCCCGGTGAATGTTGGCGTTGCCGGATGCATAGAACGCGGCAAGTGCATCGAGCACTACCTGCGGCTTCTGCGTCGTGGCGGCACTGTCGAGATAGATGAGCGGCTTCCCACGCGACGTGCCCGCCAAGATCGGAAACTGGGCGCGCAGCGCATCGACGTCCAGCGCGGTTGGCTGTACGGTGCTGGTCTCACCCACCGCCGCAATGGTCATCCAGCTATGCGATCAGCGCGTCGAGCTGACGGCGCACCACGCCCTCGAGCGCCTCACGCACCGGAGCCACGCTCACCTCCATCAACACCTCGGCGGCAAACGCCCAGATGAGGAGGGCCTGGGCCGTCTTGCCACCGATCCCGCGAGTGGCCATGTAGTAGCGCTGCTGCTCATCAAGCTTGCCGATCGTGGCACCGTGCGTGCACTTCACGTCGTCAGCAAAGATCTCGAGCTGCGGCTTGGTGTTGACCTTGGCATCGTTCGAGAGCAGCAGGTTACGATTGGTCTGCTTGGCATCGGTCTTCTGCGCCTCAGGCTTCACCAGCACCTTGCCGTTGAACACCGCCCGCGATTTCTCGGCGAGCACACCCTTGTAGACCTCCCACGAATTGCAGTTGGGATGATCGTGAAAGATGGCGGTGTGATTGTCGACGAGCTGCTCGCCCTTGGTGAGATAGAGCCCGTAGAGCAGCGTCTCGATATTCGGCGCGTTGAGCTTTGTGTGCAGGTCGTGGCGCGCCAGCTTGCCGCCCATGTTGAGCGTGAACGACCGATAGTGCGAGTCGCGATCCTGATCGACTCGGCTCAACCCGATGTGCCACGCCTTCGAACCTTCCCGCTGCACCCGCACATACTCCAGCCACGCGTTCTCGCCCAGCACCGACTCGGAACAGGTGTTGGTGAAATACGGGGTGTCGGCAAGGGTGACGAAGCTCTCGATGATCGAGGCCCGGGCGCCGCGGTCGAGGACCGCGAGGACACGGGGAGACACCACCGCGTCGTGTGCACCGCGAGTCACCACGTGGAGCACCTGGACTGGCGTCGGGAGGACGACATCGGCTGGCACGTGCAGGAAGGCTCCGTCGGCGATGACTGCCGCGTTGAGCGCGCTGAAGGGTGTGACGTCGGGGGAGGCATGGCGGCCCAAGTGGGCCTCGACTTCCGGTCGGCCTGCCGCGATTGCCCCAGCCAGCGACCCGAACGTTGCGCCGCCAGTTAATAGTTGTAGCGATGACAACGACTTGTCTACGACACCGTCGACGATCACCAGTAGTGGCCAATCGTTTTTTCCAAAGAGATACGGGGCAATGTCTTCGGCCCTTACGACTGCGGACTCTCCAGCTGCCTTCCACTCGAGCGTGCCGATTGGTCCAACCGGAGTGAACCGCCATTCCTCATTCTTCGACGTGGGAATCCCAACCTCGGCAAACCGGTCGAGACCCGCCTGCCGAAGGGCAACCAGCCAGTCAGGTCCGGTGCCAAACTCGGAGTTGGCAGCAAGTTCGACTAGGGAGCCGGCCACGCCGCGCGATTCTCCCGGTGCCACCGGTGCAGCTGTGGCCCCCATCAGGAAACGCCCGCTGGAACTGCAACCCCGCTCGTGAGCCACTCGTAGCCCCGCTTCTCGAGCTCAAGTGCCAGGGATCGATC
>JBDSMU010000107.1:0-4280 GCA_039915685.1 Gemmatimonadales bacterium
CGCCGCGTCCGCCGTCTCCGTCCGCGGACCCTTCGGCGCCGTGGACTCGTACACCGTGCGCGCACTCTGCCACTCGGCGAGGGTGTCGGGCGCATCGGCGTACTGGAACTGCACCAGCCCGTCGAGCACCCCCACCAGCGCGACGCACTCGTTGTCCGCGGCTGAAGCCGCGGCTCGGCAACAGACCCGCTGAAGCGGGCCGGCCGATGGCGACGCGACGACACACCGGCAATCCCGGCGCCACGGTCAGCGACGCGATAAACGTTGCCCCCAGGCCGTGCTCGAGCAGCCCGGTCTCGTGCTTCTGCGCGCCGGCCAGCATCGCCGACGCCGCGATGAGGAAGGCCCGCGTCGGCCAGTTCGACGACGGCAGCCTGAACTTCCCGCCGATCTCCGGATACTCCTCGGCCGCGACCTCCGCCACCCCGCGGCTAAAGCCGCGGCTCGGCGCACCGAGCGGCTGAAGCCGCACTGCAATTTATTCGCTGGTCTGATGTCCGGTGGGAGGTGGGATTGCTGTCCCGCTTCAGCGGGTCAGTGGCCGAGCCGTCGCTTTAGCGACGGGCGTCCACGAACGTGAGTGCCCGCTCGACCATTGAGAGTTTCCTGCGAATGGCGCCCTGCATAACGCCTCCCATCGAAGTGGCCGTCGTCGGGAGACAGTGCCACGGTCACTGCAGGCATGTCATCGCGGATGACCCGACTGACTCGCGACGCAATCCCTCCACCGCGACGGATGTGCCAAACGTGAAACGTGCTCCCGTCGTGAAAACACAGTCGCAACGCTTTCGCCGGAACGAGAGAGGGCGATCGCCCGGAGCGATCGACTGCACACCCGGAAGCAGACGCTGCAAACGAAACGCACGACGATGACGCCCTCGTGAAAGAGGGTGACGGCGAGACGGAATCGGCTCGCCGGTCTACGACAGAGGCTGACGGAAAAACGGAAGTGTCTCGGCGGCCAACGCGAGAGGGTGCGTTGATACCGAAGAGGCTTACCGGCCCATGAAGCAGGTTGACGGGAAAACGGAAGAGGCTGAATCGGAAATGATGGAGCCTGTTTGGCACGTGTAAGGCGCTCGCGAGCAAACGCACCACGCTCCATGCCCGGAGACGCGGCCTCCGCGCCAAGTGGGAGAGGCTGCGGCCGCGGGGAAGGGGGCCACAGCCCGACCACGACCCGAGTGCTCCCGGTACGGCGCTCGCATCTGACGATTTCCTGCGTCGCAACCGGGCAAGCCTTGAAAACCCATCCGATGGGTTTAATGTCATGGTTCAACGCCAACTGTGCTTCGATCGAGTGGGTTTGAGCTTGGTATCCTGCTCCCGCCGCGCGAGCATGGTCCACCGCACGTCCATGTATGGCGGGCCGACGCAGAGGTGGTGCTTTATCTACCGATGAGAGGTCAAGCGGTGACGGTTCGTGCGGTGTACCGTATGAAGAACGCGGATGTCATGTCTGCTGTTCGCCTTGTCGAAGCGAATATCTTGTTACTATCGCAAGCGTGGAAGGAGTGTCATGGCTGATCGAACATTGACTGACGCAGAGATTCTGGCCCAAGTGCCCGAAGCGCGCGACCGCGAGCGTTCGGCCCGCAAGTCTGGGCATCGCGCCAAGGCGGTTCGATTCGACCGCGCCAAGGAACGCATTGTGCTTGAATTGTCGAACGGGATGCTCTTCGCTTTTCCGACGCGCAGTATCGCACCGTTGCGACGAGCATCTCCGATGGAGTTGTCGAAGGTTGTGATTTCAGCCTCCGGCAGCGCGCTTCGCTGGGAGGCGCTGGATGTCGATCTGAGCGTTGCGGGGCTGCTGTTGGCCGCTGTCGAACCCAACGAACGGGTCCGGCATCTCGCGACGCTGGCCGGGCGAACCACGTCCCATGCCAAGGCGGTAGCTGCCCGCCTGAATGGCGCGAAGGGGGGCCGGCCGCGTCGCTCCACGACTAAAGTCGCAGCTCGGCAACAAAAGGACTGAAGTCCTGGGCCACTTCGGGGCGAGTGGTGATGAGAGCGCTTTAGCGCTTTTGTCCGCCGAGCCGTCACTTTAGGGACAGGCTCGAGACGCAACTGAGCGTGGAGCCGCCCATCCCTGCCCGCCGATTCACGGCTTGGGCAAATGGTCGGACCACGCGATGGGCGTACATTCAGGGAAGCCCAGTACCTTCAGGTGGTCCTGCTCGCCGACGTCGAAACCGTCCACAATGCGTTCTTCGACCGCAGGATCCAGCCGCGTGAGAGCCAGCAGCTGATAGCCGCTTCTCTGCCAGCGGCTAAGAGCCGCTTCTCGGCACATAGGGAGGCTAAGAGCCTCCTTACTCCCAGCGGTGCGAAGGTCACGACAATCAAGGCGAGTTTACTCGCCCTCAGTGCCGAGCCCGGGTGATGTCCGCCCCGAAGGGGCGGACCACCCGTGGGCTCCGTGGGCTCCGTGGGCTCGTGCGCTGTTCCGGAGAGCATCGAGAAACGGGACCACGCCCGGCACAGCGTCCACCACGCGGATCAGCGCGTCGGTCGATCGATTCTGGAACACGGTACCGCGTTCCCATCGAACGACCGTCTTGGGCCCGACGCCGAGCAGTTGCTCGAACGCCGCCTGGGAGAGACCGAGTCGCTCCCGGATGGCCCTGATCTGATCGGGAGTGAGTAGCCCCTCCCTTGCACGAATCTGGGATGCGGCGTCGCGCTCCAGGCGTTCGAGCTGCCCCGGGCCATAGAACCCTTCGCCACACTCGGTGCAGCGTTCATGAGCATCGCGAACGACAATTTGGCGCGCTCCTATCATCACCTCGGTACTGCCCCGGAACGTCGTGATCTCACCACCGCAGAGAGGGCAACTCTCCAGCGCATTCTTGTTGCGCATCATCACCTCTTCTTGAACGACACGATCACCAGCCTGCCGCCGCTTGCTTGATGTGCGACGACCTGAAGCTTGACGTAGAGGGGAACACCGCACCACGTCGGGCGGTAGACGTCTTGCCACAGACCCTTCAGCCGCTCGGCCGGCATCGTCTTGTGAAAGTCGGCTCTGGTCAGGCTGGCAATGCATCCGATCAGGTCGATTGCATCCATCCCCGATGCTCGTGTGCTCGTTGCTGCCGAAGCGGTTACGCGATAGTGGCCGTCTCGCAGGAGAGCATGGACAACAGCAAGGGGGTACGTCGCGTCCACGCTGTCTCCGAATGCTCTTTCAAGGTATCATCATGCTACCAGACCTGCAAGCGAGGCAGCCGACAGTCCAAGGTCGGTTGGCCTTCTGGAAGCTTGCACGCGACTCTCGAAGAGGCGGTACCTTTCCATGCAATCCATCACCCCCTACTATCTCCCGCCGCAAGTCCGCAGCACGTTCCTGCCGCCACCAGATGCCCCGAAGAGCATGAATGGCACGCTCGAGCTGCGATTCCTGGTGAAGACCGATGGATCGTGGGACACCTTGCACACCGTTGGCCTGATCGACCCGACCTACGACCGAAAATTCAGGAAGGCGCTCGCCAAGTACCGGTTCGCGCCAGCTGTGCTGGGTGGGTGCCGGCGGCAGGGCTGGGCGGTAATGCATGTCACGTTCGGACCGCTGCCGGCTGGCGCCCCGCGGCCGCAGATCCTGGGGCGCCCATGACCGACACCGATCGGACTCCCGACAGACCATCTCGACAGTGACGAGTTTGCGTTTGACTGACCTTGAGTTGCGTCATTGTGGGCATCCCCCAGTCCCCACCCGCGCCATTCTTGGATCGTCAGCCCGCACACGCCTTCTTGAAGGAACCCAACCGTTGGGTTATCATCTCCATGCCGACTCCTCCGGTCAGATGGCTTTGTCGTCCGTGTCTACGGCCCGCCCCGTGAACATCCGCCACCGCACGTCCACATTGAACGGGGCACCGGGGAGCTCGTGGTCATTCGGCTCGGGATGCCCGGACGACCACCGGCTGTGTGGGCAGTCTACGGCATGAAGAGTCAGGATGTCGTTCGCGCATTTCGGCTGGTCGAGCGGCATCACTCCCTGATCGAGGACGCCTGGAGGAGGATTCATGGCTAGGCGAACCGTCCCTGACGAACAGATTCTCGCCCAGGTGCCTGCGGCGCGACGGCGGGCTCGGGAGTCGGCTCCGCTCGCAGCCACAGCGCGGTACGAACGCGCTCGTCGGTGCCTTCACGTCACGCTGGCCAATGGCGCGGCGTTGCTCGTGCCGGTCGACCTCATTCCCTCGCTCGCGCACGCGTCGGAAACGGAGCTTGCGGACGTCGCGGTCGGCGTGGCCGGAGTCGGCGTGCGGTGGGAT
>JBDSMU010000114.1:0-6736 GCA_039915685.1 Gemmatimonadales bacterium
CCGCGTCGGGCTATCCCTACATCGTCAAGCGACTGGCGCGGGGACAGCCACTCGCCGACGCGGTTGAACTATTCCGAGGCACCAAGAGCGATGTCTGGGCGGGGCCCGCCACGATCGAGGATGCCGCTGGGAATCGCATGAGCGTGATCTACCGTGGTCTCGATTTCTTCCATTCAGAGCATTACATCGTCCGGTCACACGACGTCGCTCTCCTGGCCATGCCGGCGAAATCGGGGTTCGCGACGATGCTCGACGGACAGGTTGTGGTGCGGCTCTCGGAGCCTTGGACAGTCGGGAACACGACAATCAAGAGTGGTGGGCTGGCTTCGTTCGCGTTGACCACCGCCATGAAGTCCCCTGATGCACTGGCACCGGTGGCGATCGTCGAACCTGGGCCGCGTGAATCGGTGGCGGGTGCCTCGGCAACGCGCACTCGCCTGTTGGTCGGCATGACCGACAATGTTCGGGGACGCGTGTATTCGTTCGCCCCCACGCCAACGGGCCAATGGACCCGCACGCGCATCGAGTTGCCTGACAACATGGCGACTGGCGTTGGCAGTGTCGATTCTCACAGCGACATGGCGTTCCTTGGCGTCACCGGCTTCCTCACGCCGAGTTCCACCTGGCTTGCCGACGCGGCAAAGGGCACTGCGTCCATACTCAAGTCACAGCCGGCGCGCTTCGATGCATCGGGCAGCGTGGTAGAGCAATTCGAGGCCACGTCAAAGGACGGTACCAAGGTTCCATACTTTGTCGTTCACCCGAAGCTGATGCCACTCGACGGCTCGACGCCAACGATTCTCACCGCGTATGGTGGCTTCGAGGTATCGAACACGCCGGCGTACAGCCAAAACGCCGGCAAGCTCTGGATCGAGCGCGGCGGCGCATACGTGCTCGCGAACATCCGCGGCGGTGGGGAGTTCGGCCCAGCCTGGCACCAAGCTGGTCTCAAGACGAAGCGTCAGGTGATCTACGATGACTTTGCTGCCGTGGCCCAGGACCTGATCGCCCGGAAGATCACTTCACCGCGCCGACTCGGTATCGTAGGCGGCTCGAATGGCGGACTGCTCATGGGCGTCGAGATGAATCAGCACCCTGAGCTCTGGAACGCAGTCCAGATTGCGGTACCGTTGCTCGACATGCTCCGCTACGAACAGATCGCGGCCGGTGCATCGTGGGTAGGCGAGTATGGCACCGTGGAGAACCCCGAGGAGCGGGCATTCCTGGCGAGCATCTCACCGTATCACAATCTCAAGCCCGGCGTGAACTACCCGATGCCGTTCATCTGGACCACGACCAAGGACGATCGCGTCGGCCCTCAGCACGCACGTAAGCTCGCCGCGAAGATGGGCGAGTTGGGCATGCCGTATCTGTACTATGAAGTCATCGAAGGCGGGCACGGCCCCGGCGCCAACGCCATCCAGAGCGCTCACACCACCGCGCTCGGCTACACCTACTTCACTCGGCAGTTGATGGATGGTACGGCTATCGACTGAACCCCTTTGTCGTAGCCATACAGGCGGCGCCCATGCCATCCAACGCATTGCGGACGGCGTCGCTCGGGGATCCGTACACCGTGAGACGAGTGGGCGTGAACACATCCATGAACCGCCCCGCGTACTTCTCGCCGAAGGTGGCAATGTGGACCATCGCCGCGTCGGAGTCGGCATACCGCTCCCAGAGGTGACAGTGCTTGCCGTCAGGGCTGAAATTCCACTCGTAGCACAGCGTGTTCGGCTCGTTGGTCTTGGTGGCAGCGCTCATTTCGTCCATCAACCCGGCCATTTTGGTCTCGCGCCCGTCGTTCACGTCGAGTTCCAGCATCCAGGATACATGGTTGCTCATTGGGTCGTCCTCGGTAGGGGTGATTCCATCGTCACGCGGTGCACTCAGGCCCCGATGATCTCGTTGAGGCCTTCCACGACCACCGCCAGATCCTCGGCCGACACTATCGCGAGCCGCTTTCCGATTCGCTCCACCGATAGTGTCCGAATCTGTCCGATCTTCACCCACGATCGCTTGGGCAGCGAGGCGTGCGTCAGCTCATATGTGAGCGGGAACCCCGCGCGCTGCGGCTGGCTCGTGAGAGCCAATGCGATCACAGTGCCCGAACGCTCGTTGAAGATGTCCTGACTAAGAATGAGGACGGGCCGTAGTCCGGCCTGTTCACGACCGCGGGTCGGATCCAGGTCAGCCCAACGAACTTCTCCCCTCAGTATGCGGGCCATGCGGCCATGTCTTCGCCGAAACCTTCCTCTGCCATCGCCTGTTCGGCGGCCGGGTCCAGCTTGGCACACTCTGCGGCGAGACGCCGATGCTCCAACCGGTCCAACTTCTCCATGACCGCGGCCTCGATCGCCTGGCTACGATTTGGAAACATTCCGCCGTCGACAGCGCGATCGAGCCGTAGCAACACCGGCATGTCGAGCGTGACGGCAATTTTGGCCTTGGGCATGGGCCCTCCTTGGTATGATGATATATCATACCACCGGTCAGGGCAACCGAACTCAACGCAATCGGGGTCCGGCAAACGCGGTTGCGCCGGAAGTATCAGACCTACTCCACCACCACCGTCCGGATCATCCCAAGCATCGCGTGCGGTTCGCCTGTTGAGGCAGACGGCACAAGGCAGTACAGCACGTAGCTCCCGGCTGGTAGATCAATCGGCAAGTAGACAGTCTGCCCCTGGCCCGTGCGCGCAACTCCTGCAATGGGCTCCGACAGCCGCGACCGGTCCTCCGCCGCAATCCATTCCTGCAGCGTCGCACCGGCACGCAGGCGATCGATGCGGAGCTGATGGTCCTCGCGGCCAACGTTGGCGACCTTGATCGTTCGTTGGCCGGCGTGCCATGGCACCTGGGTGACATAGGCAAAGTCCGCCATGCTGACCTCGATCACCGAATCCACTGGCGGCTCACCCTGCGCGGGGCCCACCGCTTCGACGACGTGCCACTCACCCCGGCTCGCGTGTCGATGGCCGTCGTCGTGTCGCCGCACGCACGCCAGCACGTACGTGCCAGGGGTCATGTTCACAACTACGTCGCCGCTGTCCCCGATCTCGGGGCCACCAATGGCAACGGCTTCTGCAGGGGTAATGCGTGCGGTATCCAACGCCGCCAAGAATGCGGCCACTCCTGCTGTCGTGGTGTTTCCGTTCAGGCGGAATGCGACAACAATGTGGCCCGCACCGTCTTCCTGCACCCGCATCGTCTGCCAACCGGCTGCGACGGTGTCGGGAGCCGCGATGTTTCCGTCGTTTACGGTCACGAGAAACGATGCCTGTGGCGCCGTGGGCACGGGGGCTGGCTGTGAGCAGGCGAACGCGAGCAGAGCGATGACGATCAGCAATCCGTGGCGCATGCTGGCACCTCCCTGTCGACAATGATTTGGCCGCGACCTCACACCAGCAGGCAAACCTCTCAAGACGAGGTCGCTCCCCGTGCATGGCGGAGCGACAGCTCAAGCGTGACCCACGGCATTGCGGCGCGCCACGCACTCCGCTCAACAGGGCCGTCAATTCGCGTATCGCGACGGCCCGTCGACGTAACCAACGACCGCAGTTGTTGGAGCGGCGCAATCCGTTGCCCCGGCGCGTTCCGAGGGATTATCAGCCAGCCCCACATCATTGACGCGCCAGTGGCGATGGCCACCCACGTCATCAGGTCACTGGTGGGCGCCCCTGACGTGATCGTCCACGCGGCGCCGAATGCGCCCCAGATGGCCAGAGTTTCAGCACAGTACCGACCGAATCCGCCGGCGTACCGACGACTGAGAGAATTCGCGAGCGTCAGGGCAATCAATGCCGCAGCGACGGGGACGTCGATGAACGATGAACTTCCAATCGTTGCCGAAAATCCTCCAACGATCCGTTGGAGTCCAACGGCGATGTGCGCCGACAACCAACCCAGCGATGCACCCGCGAACATGCCAGCCAGCAATCGCCCTTTCCGTGGGAGGATCTGGTCGATCACGCGACACACTTTCGTGAATGTCCGCCCCATCCAACCCCTGACAGGTCGCTTGCTGTCGGGGAGGCCTACCACGTCACCGAGCGCCCGCTCAAGCGCTGTCGCTTCAATACCGAGTTCATCCGCGACCTGCCGCAGGATCGTGACGGAAACACCGTCGTCATTTCGCTCCATGCGCGTCGCGCGCTCGATGATCTCCCGGAACTGATCCTCGCTCAGTATCAGGTCATCATGAAGGCGGTCGTCGGTCATCGGCACTCCGCGGTTTCGGGGGGATACAGGCGTTGGAAGAATGAGCATTGACGCGCGCTGCTTCAACACCCACGGAGCTTGGCATCATGTTGAGTCGGCACCAATCTGCACAACACTACTCCCGATCGCGACACGACGCCATCGACGGCAGCTCCGAGAGTGCAGCCCCTCTCGACCCCCGCATCAACTTCGAACGAATGCCATCAACGCAGCGAGCTCGCCGCAGTCCGCCTCCCTCAGCGCACTGAGATATCGCGATCGAGGGTCGTCGCCCTCGACTACGCTCGCGGCCCCCCAACTGAATCGCGGCTCATCGATCGACTCCAACAACAAGTCTGTCGCCAACCGGGCATGCCGGCCGTTACCGTTGGGGAAGAGGTGGATCGAGACCAGTCGATGGTGATAGCGAACCGCCATCTCATCGGGCTGGTAGGTCTGATGCTCGACCCAGTATCCCGCATCCGCAACAAGGTTGCCCAGTTGTTCGGCTATGGTGTGCACTGGTACACCGATGTTCTTCGCCGTGGTGCGCAGCACGCCAGCCCAGCGCCACGTGCTGCCGAACATCCTCCGGTGAAGATCCATCAACGTGTCGACATCCAGCATACTCGGCTTGTTGCGGCGACCTAGCACCCACCTCATCGCATCGTTGATGTTCGCCTGCTCCCATGCATTCAATTGAGCTCGCGTGGTCAGGTGGGTGGGGATCAGGTCAGCCAACTCGTCGTCATCCAGCGGCGTGCTTCCCGCGGGGTCACTCGTCGAGCGCATGCCTATTTCGGAGTCGCGGGTGTGTCCTCCCCGTCCCAAAGATCCCGGGGCCGTTCCTCCATGATCTGTTCTTCCGCGTCGTCGAGCTGCGCGTTGTATTCACTGTCAGACCCGCCCTGCGCTTCCAGTTTCATGGTGTGCGCTGCCCGGCCGAGCGTGTGCTCGGCCTTCTTCCGCGCCTGAGCGCGAATAGTGGCGTCGAGACCCTGCCTCGGAACGATGGCGTAGACGAGATCTGCGTTCATCGCCGCGGCCGCCTTTTGAAGCGTGGCCAAGGTCACCGACAGGCTGACTTCCCGTCGCTCCAGATCGGCGGCGGCCTGACGGCTGAGCCCCAGACGCCGGCCGAGCTGGGCCGCGCTCATGCCGAGCGCCTGCCGGATGGTCTTCACCCAGCCACCGCTCGGTTGGTCGTGCGGGGAAATGGTGCTCCACGGTGCCAACGATTCTTCTACCTGGCGACGCTGGATCGTCTTGAATGAGTATGCCATATGGGGATAAGACCTCTTCCAAACCAGACACAATTGGGTGGAAACAGTCAAATGTCAGTCTAAAGATTGTCATATAACATAATATTGTCAAGACATTACTTGCTATTACCCTGTCACTTTACATGAAGGAGGGATCTGGCGTACCTCGCCGGGGTCACGGCCAAGGATGCCTCTGCAGAGTTTCCAATCCATCCGTGTCGACTACCACGACGTAGATACTGCGGGCACCAAATCCCGCCACCCGCTGCCCCACCGGCAGAACCAGTTGACCGAGGTACGCCCCGCGTCGGTTCACCAAATCGTATGTCGGAGTGGGCAGGGCGGCCGTAGGGGCTCTCGCGATCAGGAGACTGCCGCCCGGGGCTTGGTATAAGGCAGCGTTGTAGAACCCCCAGAATGGCGGAATCGCCGATCTCCAGTCTTTGATGTCTTCCAGGTTGCCCGCCGGTTTCCCATCAAGTTTTGCCATTCGCGCCAGATAGAACCGTTTCTCGTTGTCGTTGAGCGGCGTGACCGAAACAGGTATCGGTGGGCCCCGAAACATCTTGCCGAGCGGGTCGATCCAATCCACCCGATACGGTTCCATTCGAGCCACGGCAATCCAGCCATCCGGGAAACCGATCGCTTGGTCGCCGATGACAGGGGCATACATATACTGGCGGTCGGGAATGGGGCCGGCCGCGCGAGCCGCCGCTGGCGTGTTTTCGTTGGCGGAGCCGGGGGCACCTCCAAAGCCGGACCGCATCCTCGCCAACGTATCGCCGCGGCCCTCGGCCCGCGAGTAACGCGCGATGATGATCGAGTCGCCTTGGTCAGTGGGGCGCCCGAGGCCTCGGGGGCGAAACGCCTTGGCGATGTTGCCGGCCGGATCGGCACCAATGATGAATCCCTTGACGGCGTCCATTACCGGTGCCTCCGCTGGGACTGTCGCTGCCGGACGATCCCCCCGGAAGATGATCAACCTTCGAGTCTGGCCGTCGGTGACGACGGTAGAATCGCCGGGAAGCGCGAACAGCCCGATTGGGAACCGATACTCCTCGGGGCCATCTCCGACTCGCCCCAAGGGTGCGACGTCACCGGTCGTGAAGCTCACTACAAAAAGTTTCCGCTCGGCGGAGTCGAGAACGATGAGCCTTCCATCCGACAATTCCCGGACTCTCGCAATGCCGGAAAATTCGGCGGGATGGACCGCATTGGCTGGCTTGAGTAGAACAGCCGGTGGCGGCGGCGCGCTGGGGCACCCGCTCAGGAACA
>JBDSMU010000159.1:0-5269 GCA_039915685.1 Gemmatimonadales bacterium
AACAACCAAGTCGCCCTGCCGGCGACCGCCTTGGCATCCCCGCTCGCCGTTCGGGTCACAGATCAGGCTAGCGTTCCCGTATCTGGCGTGACCGTGGAGTTTGCGGGCGCCGGCAGCGCTTCCGGCAGCTCCTCCGCCCTCACCGATGCGCAGGGCATTGCACGGGTGAGTTGGGTCGCCGGGTCTGGGCCCGGCACCGGGAGCCAGGAAGTGCGCGCACAGATTTCCGGCAACCCCGCCGCCGCCGCCGCCACGTTCACCATTCGGGCGCTCGGCACGCTGCGCAACGTGGCAGGTGACGGGCAGGCCGCGACCCCCGGAGCCCTGTTGTCACAAGCCCCCACCGTGCAAGTGCTCGATACCGACCAACGGCCCATCGCTGGCGTGACCGTCAACTGGGCCGTCGCGAGTGGGCTTGGCAGCGCCGTTCCTTCAACCACCACGAACCCCGCCGGCCAAGCGTCGGTCCAATGGAGGATCGGCCCGCAGGGGGGCCGCGACGTGCATGCGCTCGTCGCCACGGTTGAGGGCCTCCCCACGACGCGCTTCACTGCCTCCGGCGCGGTCGACAACCTCTTCCTTGGTTTTGTCGATGAAGGTTCTGATGAGTGGAGCCTATTCCTCAACGGGATGCCTGGGCGACAGGTCCAGGTGGCGGTTGAGGTCTCCGCTCGAGGGTTTCCCACCTGGCAACGGGTGGTGAATACACCGGTCGAGTGGATCGTCACGAGCGGCGGCGGGACCGTGAGCGCGGGAACCACGGTGACGGATGGCAACGGACGGGCGGTGACGACTTGGACATTCGGGAGTGAGCTCGGCGAGGGCACGCAACGGCTGCGAGCACAAATGGTCGGCACTCCGGCGACTTCCATCGAGGCGTGGGGGACAACCACCGGACCGCCATCGAGTGTGGCGATCACCTCAGGAAACAACCAGTCGGCAACGGTCGGCACGCAAATCCCGTTTTTCCTGAACGTCAAAGTGACGGACGCGTCCTTCAGGGAGATTGGAGGTGTGACGGTCACCTGGACAGTCGTGCCGGTAAGCGCTGCCTCAGGGCAACTCACCGGGCAGACGACCACGACGACTGAGTTCGGGCAGGCCAGCGCGCGGCTTACGCTGGGCGCCGCGCCGGGACCGGTTGTTGTGACGGCAACCGTCACGCGCCCCGACGGCGTGAACTTGGTCGCAAGGTTTGATATCACCGCGGTCCCGTAAGCAGGCCGCGTCCCGAGTGTCGGTGTCGACCTGGCTGGTCATTGTCGTGCTGCGACCTTCATCCTTCATCCGCTACGGGGCGCTTCGCCCTCGCCGCAGCGTCCTTCGACCGTTCGACAACCTCCCAACCGTCTAAAACCATCTACCGAGTCTCCGTGGCTTCCGGCGTCGGGCAAGTCGGCGCCAGGGAGCCGTATCGAGCCGTCAACCCGCGGTTCCGGTTGTCACAGTTGGGGGCGAAAGCGCGTGACACATTTTGGAAGGTCACGCTGGGTACGCAGCGAGCTCGCGATAGGTCGCTGGAGGCACGTCTGGATGGCAAAGTCGTTCCGTAACCCGGACCCACCCCTGGAAGAAGGTCATCGCATTCACCATCGGTGCACTTGGCACGGTGCGGGGTAAATGCATCCACAGCAACAATGCCCGCGAGGGTTGGAGGTCGCCAATGAAATTGTCACAGACGCTTTGCATCGCAGCCGGGTTGATGGTGTCCGCTTCGTGCGGCGACGGTGTAACGCTCGATTTACCGCAACCGTCGACAATGACCGTGGTCGATGGCGGGTCACAAACCGCCTCGGCTGGGCAGACTCTCGCGCGCCTTCCGGCGGTGCGAATCTCCGACAGAGACGGGCGCCCGGTGGCAGGCGTCGCGGTGAAATTTTCCGGATCTGTCGGCGCCGGCCAGCTGGGCGGTGCGGCGTCGGTCACCGGTTCCGATGGTGTTGCCATGCTCGCGAGCTGGACGGTGGGCACACGTATGGGCGTCTATACATTGAACGCCACTGCCAACCTGGCGGGTGGCCCCCAAGTCGCGAGCTTTCAGGTCACAGTGCTTGCCGGGCCGCCCGTCGCGATCAACCGACCGGTATCCGCGCCGCCAACCGTTCGCGCCGGCGAGCCCGTCGCCCCGCCAATTGTCCTCCGCGTCGCCGACCAGTACAACAACCCGGTCGGCGGTGTGCAGTTCTCCGTATCGACGACGGCATCATCACTGGGTGGTGGTTCCCTCCGGACGACCGGGTCGGACGGCACCATTTCGATTTCGGACTGGATCGGCGGAGTTGCGGTCGGTGCCGCGACGATCACGATCACTCCGGTCAACGCCGCACCGGCATTGTCACCCTTCACCCTGACGTCCACGGTGATTGGGAGCGTGCCCGCGACTGCGGTTGTACTGAGTGGCGCGGCCCCAGTGGTTCCTGCGGGCACGCTGGCGCCGATCGATCCGCGCGTTCGCTTCCTTGACCGCTTCGGAAACCCTTCCTCCGGCTTCTCGGTGACGTGGACAATTGGCCGGGTGATCGCCTCCGGGCAGGTGGTCGACCAGACGAGTGGCAGCGGGGTCGTTGACGCCAACGGCGAGGTGGACCTCGGCCCTTGGATGCTTCAGCGTGGCGCCAACGTGATCGATCTGGAGATCGTGACCGGGCTGAACGCTCCGTTCGGATTCAGGCTGACGGGGACTGGGACGGGCCCGCTCCTGATCACCGGGACCGAGGCGGGCTGGGATCCAGTCTGGGTGAGCGGTCGGAACGGCTCCAGCAACCCGGCAGTGGACACCGTGACAGTCGGAGAAACGGTCGAATGGGACTCGAGCGACATTACCGATGCGCACAGAGTGGAGTGGACGAACAGTGAGTTTGCGCCGAGCGGCGTATTCGGGTACGGCCCGCCGGCATACCGCGTCACGTTCCTGACCCCGGGAACGTACAACTATTTCGATCCGTATTTCCCGCATACCATGGCGGGCAGGATCGTCGTCCGATAGGTCGAGAGGTCGCCCTTACGCAGGAGCCTCCACCGGTCCATGATTGCGGGACGGATCGGCTCGCCATCTCGCACGTGGAGGCGATGAGTGGAGCGCTGGCAGGCGCACCTGGACTCGGGCGACGAGCGCGCCGCATGGGACGCGTTCGAGAACCGCTATCGGCCGTTGATGCACGCGACGATTCGGCGCCTCATCCCGGACAGTGACGATGTCATGGATGTCTACGCCGAGACGTGCGCTGCGCTGACAGCCAACGCCTTCGAGCGCCTCCGCCGCTATTCGGGCCAGGCCGCGGCCCGGGCGGCAGTGTCGACCTGGCTCGTCATTGTCGTGCGTAACATCACGGTCGACTGGTTGCGCAGCACCGAGGGCCGCCGCCAGACGCCGGTTCCGGTCGGACTGTCGGAATTCCATCGAGATATCTACCTGGCGCTTTGCATTGGCGGCCATTCCCCGGTGGAGGCGTTCGAAGTCGTGCGCGCCAGGTCGGGAATGGAGATGTCCTTCACGGCCTTCCTTCGGGAGATCAGGCTCGTCCGCCAGACGAATCCCTGCCCCGAGTCCCTCCCGGTTCGTCGGCCGGAGCCGCTACCACTGCTCCCCGAGATTCCAGTGTCGGTCGGCGATCCCGGCGAACTCGCCGACCTGGCCGGGCGCCTCGCTACGGCGCTCGAGGTCCACCCACCGGACGTCCGCCTCGCCGTGCAACTCTTCGTGGTCGATGAGCTGAGCGCGGCCCACGTGGCGAAGCTCGTCGGCTGGCCCAACGCCAAGGCGGTCTACAACCGGGTCAGCCGCGCCCTGGAGTCGATGCGGGCCGCGCTGGAACGCGAGGGGGTCGGTCGTGGCGACCTCTGACGAGCAATTTCCGACCCAGCCACCGTATGACAACGCAATGACGTCGATTCCCATTGCCGACCTTCTGCATCTCGCAGTGCTGACACCGCCGCCCGGTATCCTCGGCGCGTGCCTCGACGACGTGACGCTCGCCGCCGTCGCGGACGGCGCACTCCGAGGTACCGAGCTCACAGCGGCCCATGCCCATTTGGCGTCCTGCTCGTACTGTCGGCGCCAACTGGCTGCGGTTGGAGTCCTGATGGCCGACCCCGCCGTTGCTGCGACCATTCCGGACGCGGGCAGCCGATCGCCATCAGCGCGTCGGTTGGGTCGTACTGCGGCTCTCGTGACCGCCATCGCAGCGGCGCTGATACTGGTCGTCCTCCCCGCACGCTCCCCCGACTCCACAGTGCACCGCGAGCCCACCCTCGCAGCGTCGGCGGCACCGATCCCGATCGCGCCGCTTGGTCGGGTGGTTACGGCCCGGACGTTCACCTGGAGCCGGGTCGATGAAGCGAGCAGCTATCGCGTCACGCTGTTCGACTCAGCCGGTACTGTCCTGTTCGAGGCTCAGGTCGGTGACACCACCGTTGGAATGCCCGACTCGGTGCGGCTCGATCCGCGCGACGCGTATCGGTGGCAGGTTGAAGCACGAACCGGTTGGGATCGTTGGTCGCGATCAGTGCTGGTCGAGTTCCACACCACGATCGACCCCTCACCGCAGTCTCGTCTCGCGGCCCCTGATCCTCTGCTCGGAGAGTCACCTACAACTCGCCCCATGTCCGATGCCTTAGGGCTTCGCGCAGCACAGGCGTCGGATACTGCGCTCGCTCGCGAAAGTCGGAGCAGCCCCGATCGGCTGCGCGACGCGTTTCGGACAGCACTTGTCAATGCCGCACGCGCTGCGCCGCCGAACCAGGCGCCATACCTGCGCACCGCACAACGCCTCGCCCAGGCGCACCGGGTCGCATGGAACGACGACTTTTTGTTGCGGGAACTTGCACGCTACACCCAGTGGTCGCCCGCGCAGCGGGCGTCAAAGTTATGGGTGGACAGCGTTCGCATCGCAGGTGTCGGTGTGTACGGCCGGAACGGTCCGGCAGCAGCGATCGCCGTGTGGCGACAGTCACTGGCGCGAGCATCGACCATTCCCGATTCGGTCGGAATGGGCGCCGCCCTCGGCAACATCGGCGCGGCCCTGGCCCGCGAAGGTCAGGTTGCCGACGCCACCGCTCACCTGCAACGAGCGGAGCGCATCGCGACCCAGAGCGGTGACATTCGCGCAACGGCAAATGCCATCGCCGAACTGGGCGGACTGAGTGAAGCCAACGGCGACGTCGATGCCGCGCGAGTTGCGTACGTTCGCGCCATCGGCCTTCGGCGTCGGATCGGGGATTCACGCGGCCTCGCAGCCGATCACAACAATGTTGCCGCAGTGCTGCGGGC
>JBDSMU010000185.1:0-13443 GCA_039915685.1 Gemmatimonadales bacterium
ATGCACGAGCGTTTCGACGCGGTGCTCGTGGACGAAGCGCAGGATACCGATCCGGCGCAGTGGACGATCTTCAACTCGGCGTTCACCAAGCGCCCGCTGATCATCGTCGGCGACCCGAAGCAGGCGATCTATTCCTGGCGCGGCGCCGACCTGCAGGCGTATCTCGACACCCGAAGCGCGGCGGGCGACGGTCGGGTTTTCCGCCTGGAGCGCAACTGGCGATCGTCGCAACGCCTGCTCGATGGACTGGCGTCGCTGTTCACCCGCGCACCAGATCCGTTCGGGGTACCGGCTGAGGAGATGAATTTCGTCCCTGTTACCGCCGGCCGCGACACCGCGTTGCTCGATGATCCGGAGAGTACCGCCGCATTGCGATGGATTGTTTCAGGCGGACCGTCGAATAAAGACAATGTGAAGGGAGACATTCGCGAACAGGTGGTCAGGGAAATCCTTCGCCTCACAGCACAGGTCACGCTGAAGGGTGCGCCGGTGCTGCCGGGCGACATTGCCGTTCTCGTTCGCACCCACGCCGAGGCGGCGGATTACCAGGAATCGCTCCGCAATGTCGGCGTCAACGCGGTGATCTCAGGCTCGGGCGACGTTACCGAAACAGCGGTGTGGAGCGAGGTACTCGCAGTGCTCGAAGCGGTTGCGATGCCTGAGTCAGTTAGTCGCCTCCGCGCTGCGGCGGCAACGGTGTTGCTGGGTGAGAATGCCGCCGATCTGTATGCCTGGCGGAGCGACGTCGATCATCCGCGCCTTGTCGCGTTGCGCGACCAGTTCCGCGAGGCGCTCGACCGGAGCCGCGCGTTTGGCCCGTTCAGCGCACTGGTCCGGCTACTCGGCGAATCGGGTGCCATGGCACGTCTGGCGTCGCGCGACGACGGCGAACGCCGTCTCACCGACCTGCGTCATGTGCTCGAGCTGTTGCAAGAGGCCGAATCGGAGACCAACGGGAATGTGATGCGGTTGGCGCAGTGGATGATGCACTGGCCGACTGCGGCCGATGCCGACACGGAGAAGCGACAGATCCGGCTCGAGTCGGACGCCGATGCGGTGCAGATCCGGACGATGCACGTCGCGAAAGGGCTGGAGTGGCCGATCGTCTTTGCACCCTCGTGCTGGGATGGTCGGGACAGGACCACCGACGAACTCGTTGTGGTGCGCGACGCCGAGCGGTGGCAGGGTCACTTCAGCGATTCGCCGGACCGTGCTGCCGCCGATGCAAAGCACCTCGCGGCGGGGTTCCAGGAGAACCTGCGCCTCGCGTATGTGGCGCTGACCCGTGCGAAATCGCGGTGCTATGTGGCGGTCGGGTGCGGATCGACGCAGAAGGCGCGGGGCGCGATGGGGTGGCTGCTGCGTGGCGTTGATGCTGCCGCTGATGCTGCGGCCAAGGACGAGTGGCCCGATGTCACCGGTGCAGTAGGCGCGATGGTCGCGGCGTCGAACGGCGGGGTCGACATTGTAGGTACGTCGGCGGTGGCAGATGCTCCGGCGCCTGAAGCTGACGCGGCGCCGGTGCTTTCACAGATTGTCCGGCGCGAAGACCCACGGAAGACAATCCGTACCTGGACGACTACTTCATATACCAGCCTCACCAGCGAGGGGCAGAGCGCTCGCGACGTCGCCGACCCGTCGGTGGTCGAGGTGGCGCCGGCTCCCGCTGAGCGGCCCGATCTGGACCTCCTCCCGATGGGTGCGCGAAGTGGTGTAGCGGTGCACGCCTTGTTTGAGCGCGTCGACTTTGACGCGGAGGACGCAGAGATACATATGGCGGCGGCGGATATCCTGCTCGAGTATGGAATTCTCGCGGACGTGCCCGCTGCCGATCATGACCGCCTGATCGATGCGGTCGCCACCATGGCCCGGGGCACGCTCCGCACGCCGATTCCGGCGCTAGGGTTTGCGTTGCGTGATGTGCCGCGGGAGAAGACGTTGCGCGAGTGGCGCTTCAACCTCGCGCTTGATCAGTTCCGGGTACCGGATATCGCGGAGCGACTTCGGTCATCGGGAGAGCCATGGCTGGTGGATTATGCCGACACGCTGGGTCAACTAGACCAGCGCGCTATCGACGGCTTTCTCAACGGCGTGATCGACCTGGTTTTCGAGCACGATGGGAGGTGGTTCATCGTTGACTGGAAGACCAACCATCTGGGGTATGGCGCCGAGGCGTACGGCGAGGCGGGACTCAGGGGGGAGATGGCGGAAGGTCACTATGTGCTACAGTATGAGATCTACAAGGATGCGGTCGGGCGGTTTCTGGAGGCACGGGGGAACAGCAATCCGGATATTACGATCGCGTATGCGTTCGTGCGGCAAGCTCTTATACCCGGGTGGTTCAGCTCAACGCAATCACGGTCGGCATGTCAATGATCGTCTGATTCTCCCCAGGGAGCGATCGTCTCAAACTCCCCACCCGGTGGGTCTCACGCCTCGGGATGAGGGATGAGGGTGGAGGCGATCAGCCCCGCCTTCCGCTTCTCGCGCAGGCGGTAGGAATCGCCTTTGATGTTGACCGTGGTCGCGTGGTGCAGCAGGCGATCGAGGATGGCGCTGGCGATCACCGCATCCCCAAACACATCGCCCCACGCCCCGAGGCTTTGATTGCTCGTGAGCAGGATCGCCCCGCGCTCGTACCGTCGACTGACGAGCTGGAAGAAGAGATTGGCGCCCTGGCGATCAATCGGGATGTAGCCGATTTCATCGATGATCAAGAGCTTGGGCTGGGTCAGCATCTTGAGGCGCTCCTCCAGACGGTTTTCGTAGAGGGCCTTCCCGAGCATCGTGATGAGCGCCGCGGCCGTCGTAAACATGACGCGCACCCCGAGGCGACACGCTTCGAGCCCAAGCGCCACGCTCAGGTGCGTTTTCCCCACGCCCGGCGGCCCGAGGAGCAGGGCGTTGGCGCCATGCTCGACGAAACGCATCGTCGCGAGCTCCTTGATCACTTTGGGATCGATCGACGGCTGCGCCTTCCAGTCGAAGCCCTCGAGGGTTTTGTGAAAGGGAAAGCGCGCCATCTGCACGCGCATCGTCTGATGCTTCTCGACCTTGGCGGCGACTTCGGTGGCCAGCACCGCCTGCAGAAACGCGCTGTAGCTCAGCTCCTGCTGCGCCGCCTGCTCGAGCAGCGAGGGCAGCGTCTGCGCGACACGGGTGAGGCGGAGGTGCTGACACTGCGTGCTCAGCACCTCGAGCTCCGCCAGGGGTGAGATCAGCGCGCGACTCATGCGGCGACCTCGGCGCTCATGGAGGCCGCGAAGCGCTCGTAGATGCTCAGGTCCCGGACCGCGACGTCTCCGTGCGTGACGTAGCGCGGATCGTACTGCGGCGGCATCGCCGCGAGGGGCGTGCGATCGACGCGCAGTAGTCCGGCGTAGTGCGCCGGCACCATCACGACCTGCTGCCGCCCCTGCCGCACGTGCGTCGCCACGAGTGTGTCCCGCTGCCAGATGGTGAAGTCGGTCGCGTGCTCGCGCACGGTGACCGTCGTGCCGGCAAGATGCGCCGGGACGCTATAGCGGGACCCATCGATGCTCACGAGCGCGTCCTGCGCGACCACGCGCTCGCGCACGTGGGCCAAGGCATACGGCGGGCGCCCATCAAGCGGCGTGAGGGCCTCGCGCGCGAAGCGCACGGCGGGCAGCTCATGCGTCGTGCCGTGCACGCGCTGATCGGCGATCGTCGTGGCCCACTCCAGCAGCCACGCATTCAGATGCGCCCACGAGTGAAACCGCTTGCCGGCGAGGGCATTGCGCGCGACGTACTTCACGCCGGATTCCACTTTGCCTTTCGTCTGCGGGCGGTAGGGGGCACACGCCCACGGCCGAAAGCCGTAGTAGCCGGCGAAGTCCGCATAGGTGGGATGCCACGTGGTCGCGTCCCGCGTGTGCGCGAGCACCATCGCCTTCGCGTTATCGACGACGACCCGATCGGTCACGCCGCCGAAATGCTGAAAGGCCTGCTCGTGCCCACCCAGCCACTCGCGCACCCGCTGACGGGGAAAGGCGACGGCGAAGCAGCGCCGCGAAAAGCCGAGCGTCATGACAAAGATCTGGGCCGCGACCGGTACGTCGTCGAGCCACACCCGGACCTGCCCGAAGTCGACCTGCGCTTGCTCGCCCGGGCCGGTCTCAAAGCGCACGGTCGCCGTGGGCGTCGCGATCGCCCGCAGCGGCACCAGGGCCCGGCGGACGATGATGACGGAGCCCGTGAAGCCCTGCTCGCAGAGCTCGCGGTGCACGACCGTGGCGTTATAGCCGACCTCGGGCGCGCGCTGGGCGATCCACGCCCGATAGGGATCGAGCTGGGAGGTCGTCGGACGCGCCGCCCGCGCCCCGTACTGCCCCCGCCGTCGCCACACCCGGACCGTCTTGCGGTCGAGGCCGTAGGCGCGGGCGATCGCCGACACGCTCTCGCCTCGCGCCAAGGCCTGGACGACCTGCTCGACCACCGTTTCCGTCACCATCGTCTCCGCTCCGGGCCAAGGCTGCCCGAAAGATGCCGCCGGAGACCCGCCCGTCCCGCCGTCCTGCGCCCCAAGTCCTGCTGTCATGGCCCAACTCCCCAAAGAGGGGTGGGGAATTTCACACGATCGCTACCTGGGGAATTTCACGCGATCGGTGACAGGCAGAGGAGGCTAGGCATGGGAAGCCCAGGTTACGTATACCTAATCAACAGGGCCAATGAGCACGGGGACTGGTTCAAAGTCGGCGTTGCTGCACGTATCGGCCGCGTGAACGATCATCGCGGCTGGGACATGGCTGTTCGCACGTTCGAGTCCGATCATGTACTTGCCGACGCAGGCACGCTTGAAAAGTCGATCCTGGACCAGTTCCCTGACCGTGGATCAAGTACGTCGCATTGTGGTCAGTGCGGGGCCAAGAAGCCACCCATCGGACGAGGCGGGTCTGACGGCCTGACCGAAATTCGGCACGCTGCCTGCCACCCCGGCTTGCGTGAGAGGTTTGAGTTGATGTGGACGAACGCACCAAGATTGCTTCGTGACGAAGCATGGAGAGTGACATTCGACGCCGCCTCGATCGAGCCAGGCGGATTTCAGCTCGTAGGTGCCCCGTGGCGCCAGCCCCCGAACATGGACGCGCCTGAGTATCAGCAGAACACCTGCAACGTCATTTGTGTTCGCGATGAGGACCATGCATCCGTGGTGGCATTTCTAGATGCAGAGTGGGAGCGGGGAACTGTCAATCTTCGTGCTGCGCTTTGGACCAAGTACGGCACCAATGTCTGTAAGGTCGATGGAACACCCACACCAAGGGCAAAAGGCACTGGTGTTGTCGGAACTGAAGAAGCTGTGAACGCCCGGCTCACCGCGATGGCAGCTTTTCCGGACGTTGGAATTGTGCTCGTGTCGGTGAGAAAACCAGGGACGCTTTACGCGTATGTACGCCAACCACTTTCGTAGCTCATTCATTCGGGCGGGTTTCGTTCATTGGCCGAGCTTGAATCCGGCCGTTCCGTTCGTACCGCCGGCTGCGCTGCCTGTCCCTATGATGGTCAGTTGCCAACCGCTGGCTCGCTCAATCCAAGCCGGAAGCTCAGCCGCTTGGTAATCGCAGGTGGCAGCGGCACCGCCGGTGCCTTTTCATCAGTGATCATCTGCGCGACCTTGTCTTGCCCCATCACGACCTTGAACCAGGTTTCCCGTTCTGACATCACCCTGAACTGGCGCTCGTCGCCCATACCTGCGAGGTACGGCAAGTCCACAACGATCGAATGCTTGCCTTCTGCCTTGCAGCCGATCCGGTCGATTCTTCCCGTGCGCTGCTCGATCGTGCTCGGGTTCCAGTCCAGGTCGTGATGGATCACGTACCTGCAGTTCCGCTGGAGGTCGACCCCCTCGCCCATGACCTGGCTGCAAACGAGGATGTCCGGGAAGAACGGTGTATTGAAAGCCCGCATCAAGCGCGCCCGCTGGTCGCGATCCGTCCCGCCAGAGGCGATTTGTACATTCGCCAGGAGTACGGTCCCCCTGTCGCCTTCCGAATCGTAGTGTTCATCCGTGCTTGCGACGCGGATCCCGCCGGTCTGGATGCGATTGGTGGCAGCGAGATATGCGCCGCGCTCCGCCTCGGAGCACTCACGGGACAACAACTGCGTAAAGCGTCGAAGTTTGGTTCCCCAGCTCAATCCAGACTCATCGCAATGCTCGAGAAACTCGGACACAACCGTGTCGGGTGCGGCGTCGGGATCACGGTCACGTTCGAACGGAAAGCACCGCATCACCGTGGTTGGTACACGTAAGAACCGACGCATCACCTCTTGCAGCTGTCCACCCCAGTCGGACTGGGTAACTCCTGGTCCGCCCTCGCCTTCGATGATCCCTTGAAGGGCGGCATCAATCGCCCGTCGACCCGGCGAATCCAATGTGTCGAAGAAACGGTTTTGAACGCTGTCGATCGCTTTCGCAAGCTCCGTTTGGGAAGTGTCGCCAACGGCGACACCTGCACGGCGAATTCCGACGTCGGTCATCCGGCGTTCTAGTTCTTGGCTTATGTAGAACCTGAGCGCGCGGCAAGTCTCTCGGTAGAACGCAAACACGAGGACCTTCTCGCCGCCCTCCCACAAGTCAACCGTCCGGCGCACGGTGTCGGACAACTTCGGATGATCGGCGCCCGCCTGATCCGTCATGGCTCGGTCGAACTCCTCGAGGTACCATTTCGAGTGCGAGCGCCGGTCCATTTCTGTATCCTGCACTTCGTCGAGCTCATCCCGTTGCGCGCGATTTCTCTTACGCGTGTCCCGGAACGCCTCAAACGAAGAGCAAAGCGCCTCGCCGAGTAGATCCTTGTGCGGGTTGATCGCGCTTCGCGCCGCAAGGTAGAACGGCAGCAGCTGCCGGGATGGTACCGGTATGCCGTTCGGGGCTCCCTCAACCCTGGCCCCGCCCTCCAGCCTGCGGCGGCGCGGGATGGATGAGCCGGCCCAGACGTCGTCCTTGTTGTGTCGCACGATCCACGGCCTCAGGGCATTTTCGGCGGCGACCCGACCAGCCTCCGCTTCCGCGAGCCTGTCGCGTGCCGCGGCCGCCCGGTGGCTGATCTCGGCGCCGTCAGGTCCATCGATCCACTGCGCAACATCCCCTGGGTCGAGACGTGACCATGCCCGGTGAAACGCCATAACAGTTCGCTGGCAAACGTCCAGTCGCTGGCCCAGTTGGTGTAGTGAATCCTTGACGACCGAATGCTCTCCAAACGCTGCCCGATCCCACCGAACATCGCAAAAGCGCTCGAGCACTCTTACCAACTCGGTGTGAGCGAGTTGAAATGGCGTTGCGGTCAGGAAGAGCATTCTCTCGAACGCATTTGCCATCGCGCCGTCACCGGTTCGAGGTACATCGGCATCGAGACTCTGGAACTGCTTTGCCAGCATAGTGCCGGGGTTCTTGACGTGATGTGCTTCGTCCAGAACCAACAGCGGAGATCTCCACTTCATCTGCCGCAGCGCTTCAACCCAAATATCATTTAACGCCTTGACGATCTCCTCTCGCGCCCTGTCCACCCGGGCATCAGTCAGTTCCTGCGTTCCGGCGGCGCGGACGGGCAGCTTCTCAAGCGCCTCGGCCATTGGCACGAGGTTCAGCCTGTCCATGGCCCTGACGAGGGACACGGGGATTGGATCGTCGGTCATCCAGTTGGGTTCGGACGGACGACTTGCGTTGACAATGGCACGCCAGCGATCCGCCGGTGATTTCAGGAGTGTAGCCCAAAGGCGGTTGCCGTCACCCGCCTTTCGCTGCTCTCCAATGGCCCAGAGCAGCCGGGCGAGGAAGTTATGAATGCGTGGTTTCACCAGCGCCAGCCGCTTCCTGCGACCGTGCTTTCGTAGTGTTTCGGCAATGAGGTACAAACGGATCCATTTGTCAGTCTGCTGCCTGCTCATGGCCCCCTGAGCCAGAAAGATGATCTGGCACCGCTCGCGAGGAGGGTCATCGAGCAGCTTCATGAACTCAATGCTGTGGCGGGCAATGCCGTACCGGAGGCGATCGGTAGTCCGCAGCCTCGAAGCTCCATCCGCGCTGGAGTTCAATTCAGGGGTGATTCCGTCGACGTAGAGTTCGCAAAAGGTGTGTAAGTCCTGAACCCACTTGTCGATAAGATTGGCGGGAGCCATCACTACCACCGGCCCTGACTTCGCGCGCATCGCCACGCTGAATGCGACGCCCAATGCGACGAAGGTCTTGCCCATCCCCACTTCATCAGCGACCACTACCCCCGGCTGTGAGCTGAAGCGTCGAAGCACTTCGTCTACCTCTGCCCTCTGGCGTTGCTGGTCGGCGATCGGAATCCGCGCAGCCGCGTTCGCCCCGAGTAGCAGTGATTCGGGAGCCTGAAACGGGTCAATCACCGGCGCACCTCCCGACCACCCGTGTCCAGAATGCCATCGATTCCGGGCCCGCCCCACTCGCCACCACCGCAAGGCGCTCGTCGAGTGAACGTGCCAGGGCATGCAGAAACGGTTGGTACACCGACCTGAACTCCCGGTTCGTCAGTCCACCCTCGCCCTCTGAGTATGAGACTTCTGACAGCACCAGAAGGAGGTCGCTCATGGCGAGCACGGCATCGTCTGGGCGTGCCTCGCGCTCCCACTCTCCCAGATACCGATTGGCAAGCGCTTCGATGCCCATGATTCCACGAAGCCGGGATTCGAGAGCCCGACGACTATGCGCCGGACGCTCGAGAGTGCCGCGAAGAGCGGCCAGGGAGCGGGCCCGCGCACGGATACGGTGCAAGAAAGTCGCACCGAGCCCGTAGCGTTTGAGCGGGTCGAGATCCAGGGGTGACACGCTATCGAGAAGTTCATTAAAGGTTTCCGACCGGGTGCGTCGAGACGCCCACACGCGAAGGGCAGCCGACGGATCGGTGGAGGCGATGACGCGGAGCATGTCGTCCGCGGACATTTCGTCGATTGCTGCAGGAGCGGGAAGTTGCCGCTGGTCGATGGCATTGATGCTCCAGCGGATCGCGTTCCTGTCCACGAGCACAAGTACCTCGGTGGGTGGATGAGGATCATTCCACGGTACACGGTACTCGGCGGGCGCGCCCTCCCTGATCCAGTCATCCGAATCTCGGGACAAGCTCTCGGTCACACCCTGAATCCTAATTGCCCACGACGGCGGCAATCCATCCGGATTCAGAGAGAAGATCAGCGCCCGCGGCGTAGCAGCATCGAATGCCGCAGACAGGAAGCCTACCGGCAGGACAGGCCCCGGCAGCTCATCGTCACCCTGATCAGCCGGCCCAAGCCACTCCGCATTCTCGGGATCGTTGATGGGCGCAAACCCATCCCAGAGTCTCGCTACCTGCTTCCGTGCATTCGCATCTTCGGTGACCATCAGGACATTGGCTTCCGCATTATACGATCCCCTGATCCCCAGCCCCGCAGACGTGAAGTTGGAGGACCCGACCATTACGGCGGTATAGCTGCCGCCCGAAAACTGAATCATCTTGGCATGCCAGCACCTTGGGTTTGCCTCGAGATCACTGGCCGGTAGCCCCAGGAAGGACAGTTCCGTTCCAGCCCCCAGTGCAGCCATCAGGGACCGCGGCGCGAGCAACCTCGCGGGACTCTTGTCCGTCGCCGCTTGCTCTACAGGTACGGCGATCTTTACCACCCGGGCCCGTGCGCGACCGAGATTTCGAACAACCTCAGTGAGCGGCTCACATACTGTCGGTGATGCATCAAAGAACGGTGATGCCACCTGTACTTCCGTAGGGAGCGCACGCCACCGTTTGCATTGAGCCAGCACTCCCTCAAGTGAGCTTATGGCAGGCGTCGCTGTGGTGCGGGGAAATGTCGACACGAAATAGCGATATACGACCTGACTCCGAGCCGGGGCATGCCAATCTTCAAACCGAATCGGCAGGGCATCCAGAAACGCCCTGGCACGAAGCGCGGCTTCGGACGGACGATCTCCCTGGGGCACAAAATTGATGAGCCCGCCGACAAAACCAATAACATCATTGGCGAAGGCTGCGTCGGCGTCACCGGGAGTCAGGTCAATCACCGACGCGATTTCACGATTGGTGCGATACCCCTGCTCTGTCAGGTTTGCCGATGCCACGATGAAGCGGACGTGCCGCTCCCAGGCCAGGACGCTCACCTTCGAGTGCTGGATACGGGCAGGCAGCCGAACAGGCAACACGTCCCACCGAAGCGAATGCTCGACTCCAGCGAAGGCATGATCGACCAGTACGCCGGCGTACACACCTTCGAGCGCCGTTTCCCTGTTCACCAGATACGCCAGGTCCTCGCGATCGGGCTCGGCGTCGAGATCGAGGAACCGGCCGAGGCACTGTTCGTCGAAGAGTTCTGAATGAAAGGTGTACGTCGTGGCCAGACAGCCGACCGGCGGACCGGCACCCTTCGGAGGTCGCCAAAGCTCCAGCATCGCCGTGGCATCATTGGCCTTCTTGTGGGCCTTCAACGCAGGTCACCATGGAAACGACTGATCGGTGCGGCTCGATAGGTATGTACGAACGTGTCCAACGGCGGGCATTCGTCAAGCAGTCGGTACCGCAGGCGGATATGCACTTTCCCGCCGCCGAGGCGGTCAAACCAGGGTCGCTTCCCTTCCGCCGACTTGGACTTCTGGATCCCTTCGTGGTGAAGGATCAGCTGATCAGCGAGCTGCGTCGGAGAATCAGCTTCTCGAAACGACGAGAAGCGGTCGTTCACGATGTCACGGCACCTCGCCCCAACACCGCCGGAAGCCTCGAGCGCTGCGACTGCGTCAGCTAGCCGCGTTTTCACTGTTTCAGCTGCAGGCTTGAACTCCGACCCGGTGGCCGCTTCGGCCAGCGACACCCCGGTATTCGTCCGAGACGCGCAGATGCGGATGGCGTCATACGCGTTTGTCAACGCGCGCGCGAAGCGCTCGTACGCAACGATTGCATCGATCCGCGGTGTGAGATGTGGCGCGAGGGTCTTCAATGCAGCCAGCACTTCCTGTTCGCTAGCGTCGTTTTCCACTGTTCCCGACTCGTAAAGCTCCCAGATCTGAGGAAGTGCCCCGAGCGCCTTCGGACCGTCGGAAAGCAGCATTGATCGGAGCAGCTTTCTCTCAGCCCTTCCACCCTGCTCCGGCGCGAACGCGTCGGCCAGTTCGCGCCAGTCAACTGCTGTCCACCGAGGGTTCGTACGGGGTCGATCGGCAGAGATCGACCTGAGTACCGCGTCACGCCATTGGGCAATGAGCGCGTCAGCATCTGCAGGCGAAAGGCCGCGATCTTTCGCCCAGGCACTTTTCAACTGGTCAGCCATCTGGCCGGGACCCAAGTGCACATCTACGAGACCCAGTTGAATTGCGAGCCGCTTGTACACCCCGTTGAAACCGAAAATCCGAGGGGTCTTGAGGTAGCTGTTGGCGTCGAGGTAGTTGTAGGTCTTGATCGCGCGTCGTGTGACCATCGCGCCCGCAGTACCCTGGATGGCGGCGTCGCCATCGTACGATCGGATAAGGGCCTCGACGACCAGCCATTCCCAGACGAGCGTGGGCGAAACGTCGCGGTGCTTGCCGGTGTCCTCGATATCCTCCGTGACCAGCGAGCCGATCGTCATGGCGGTCAGGAACCGAACCCGCTGCATGCGTTCGCGCACGGCTGGAACAAGGTCCACCGCGAGCTGGTCGGCGACCTGATAGAGGCCTAGCGGGTCGAGGCTGCCTTCGCTGGTGCCGGGAGGGTCGTATTTGCTGAGGAACGGAAGAACTGACGTCATTGGCGCAGTGCTCTATGCATTTCCATGCAGATCTCCCAAAAACTCCGACCCCGGCTCCACCGCAGTAACCAGTAACCGATCCCTTGCCCGTGTGCACGCCACGTACAGCAGATGCCGCTCGGTGTTGTACACCTCCTCCAGATCCGAAGCATCGGTCACTTCCTCGATGCGGGACTGGAGCGGCAGGACTTCATCATCGCAGCAGGCTGTGACAACGGCGCGAAACTCGAGCCCTTTTGCCAGGTGCATCGGCATCAGGACCACCTTCGACGGCTCCGGGTCGACGCCGGGCGAGGGGGCGGTCGGTTCCAGCCCCGCAGCGCGGATAGCGTCCCGTGCCCTGGCGACTTGGGCCGCGGACCGAACGAAGACTCCAATTTCCTCCGGGATCATTCCATCGGCGAGGCGTGCCGTGATCCATTCCCCGATCGCAGTGATTTCCTCCGGCTCGGTCGCAAAGAGCCGGACCTCAGGCTCAGGGCCATTGAAGACCGATACCGAGCCGCGCCGGTCCTCGACGTTGCCATCCACGTCGGCGACCTCGGGGCCGAGGAGTCGATCGGCCTGACGGCGAATCTGGTGCGAGGTGCGGTAGTTGATTCGCAGGGCGTGCGACCGGCCGCGCACGTCGACGCCGAGCGACTTCCAGGAGAACGGCGTCTGGAATATTCGCTGCCCGAGGTCGCCGGCGAAGAAGAGCCCATCTGGGCGGTCACCGGCGAGGGCCCCGAGGAAACGGAGCTGCGGGACGTTCACGTCCTGTGCCTCGTCCACCACCACGAAGTGGAAGGGCACCGCGCCGGTGCGGTTGAGGTCATCCGCTACGGCCGCGAACACCATCGCCGGGGTGAAGAGCGCGCCCTCTTCAAGCCGGGCGCGCACCTTGGCGAAAATCTCCCAGAGCACCGCGCGCTGCTTTTCGCCAAGTCGAGTCTTGCGGCCGAGGCGCGCCACATCGCGGTACGCGTCCCAGGAGGTCAGTTGCCAGGCGTCCACCACGTCTGCCCATTCGTGCACGAGGAATCCCTCGGAGAACGAGTGCCCGCCAACCTCTTTTGAGAAGGTCGTGATCAGAGAACGTACCATCGCATCTGTCGCTGGGGTCGGCCGGCCGAACGACTGCTCGTACAGGGTGATGCCAGCGTCGTTGATCGGCTCGATCAGGATCCGCTTCGCGAGGTCGGCATCGTTGCCAGTGAGGCGCTTCATCTTCTGCCGCAGCATCCGCGCGAGCGTCACCGAGAAGGTGGTCATCAGGACGCGGGCCTGCGGATTGGTGCGGGCCAGGTGAACCGCGCGATGCAGGGCGACCACGGTCTTTCCTGTGCCAGCCGTCCCCGCCACGCGCGCGGGGCCACCGAATCGGCGTTCGACGATCTCGCGTTGCGCAGGGTGGAGGAAGACCGACCACTTCTCCCATGGGAAGTCGAGCGCGCGTTCGAGCTCCTCGACGTTCTGCATCACCCGGAAGCGGCGCTGCGCATCGGGGTGGGCGAACGGATCGGCGTTTGGTGCAACAACAATCGGGATGGCCGGTCGGCCACCGGTCGCGAGCTCGAGGACCGCTTCGGCTGCTTCCTGTGGCAGGTGGGTGGCGACGTCGAGAATCGTCTCCTCAGTCGAGGCGAGCACGTCGTCGAGCCATTCCTCGGGGACGCCGTACTGCAGCAAATCCTCGGTCGAGATGCCTCGATCACCGAT
>JBDSMU010000191.1:0-3146 GCA_039915685.1 Gemmatimonadales bacterium
CTTCCATCCGACAATTCCCGGACTCTCGCAATGCCGGAAAATTCGGCGGGATGGACCGCATTGGCTGGCTTGAGTAGAACAGCCGGTGGCGGCGGCGCGCTGGGGCACCCGCTCAGGAACAGCATGACAAACAGTGCCAGTGAGAAACGATGCGAGGTCATGGTGTCCGCTCCTCTCCGCCGTGCATCAACCGGCCTAATGGAATTCACCTGATGGGTATGGCGGCGCTCGCTGTCAGCTAGTCTCTAGTCTCTAGTCTCCCGTCTCTCCGTACGCCTCGATCGGCGGACACGTACACACCAGGTTCCTGTCGCCAAACGCACTATCGATCCGGCTCACGGTCGGCCACACCTTGCGCGCGCGTGTTGCCGGCACGGGGAACGCCGCCTTCTCGCGACCATACGGCCTGTCCCAGTTGTCGGCAATCACCTGCTCCAACGTGTGCGGCGCACGCACCAGCACGTTGTTGTCTCGCGCCGCCACACCGGTCTCGACTTCGCGAATTTCGTCGCGGATCATGATCAACGCTTCGATGAATCGGTCGAGCTCCTCCTTCGGCTCCGACTCCGTCGGCTCGACCATCAGCGTGCCCGGCACCGGGAACGAGACCGTCGGTGGATGGAAGCCGTAGTCGATGATCCGCTTGGCGATGTCCTCGACATCGATCCCCGCCGTCTTGAACACCCGCGTGTCGAGAATGCATTCGTGCGCGACCAATCCGTTCGGCGCCGCATACAACAGGTCGTAGTGTCCCTCGAGCCGCTTCGCGATGTAGTTCGCCGAGAGAATCGCGACCTTGGTCGCAAACGTCAGCCCTTCGGAACCCATGAGCTGGATATACGTCCAGGAGATCGGCAGGATGCTCGGGCTCCCCCACGGACCGGCCGAGATCGTGCCGCTGCTTTCGGCATGCCCGAGCGGCACCACCGGGTGATCCGGAAGGAACGGCCCCAGGTGCGCCCCAACTCCGATCGGTCCCATCCCCGGACCGCCACCGCCATGCGGAATGCAGAACGTCTTGTGCAGGTTGAGGTGACAGACATCGGCGCCGATGTCACCCGGCCTGCAGAGCCCCACCTGCGCATTCATGTTGGCGCCGTCCATGTACACCTGCCCGCCGTGTTCATGCACCACGTCGCAGATCTCGCGGATCGATGCCTCGAACACGCCGTGCGTCGACGGATACGTGACCATCAGTGCCGCCAACTTGTCGGCGTGCTGCTCGGCCTTCGTCTTGAGGTCGGCAACGTCGATGTTGCCCTTCGCATCCGACGCCACGACCACCACCGACATCCCCGCCATCACCGCACTCGCCGGGTTCGTCCCATGCGCACTCATCGGAATGAGGCAGACGGTGCGGTGCTCATCGCCACGCGACCGGTGATACGCACGGATCGCCAGCAAGCCGGCAAACTCACCCTGCGACCCGGCGTTGGGCTGCAGCGAGACCTTCGCAAAGCCGGTGATCTCGCACAGAGAGTCTTCAAGTTGCCGAAACAGCTCGGCGTACCCCTGCGCCTGCTCGCGCGGCGCGAACGGATGCAGCTTGGAGAGCCCCGGGAAACTCACCGGCATCATCTCGGTGGTGGCGTTGAGCTTCATCGTGCACGAGCCCAGCGGGATCATCGCGGCAGTGAGCGAAAGATCCTTGGCCTCGAGCGCGCGCATGTAGCGCAGCATCTCGGTTTCGGAGCGGTGCAGATGAAACACCGGATGCGAGAGATACTCGGTGGTGCGGCAAAGCGCCTTCGGGATGGCCTCGTTGGCAGGTACCGCTTCGCCCTCGACCATGAACGGCAGCGAGTGGGAGATCGCGAAACAGGAAATGAGATCGGCGAGGTCGCCCAGCGTCACCGTTTCGTCGAGGGCGACCACCACGCGGTCGCGACCGAGTCGGCGCAAGTTGATTCGCCGCGCCAGCGCGGCCTCGATCACCCGGTCCTGCTGCCACGGCTCGACCACCACCGACACCGTATCGAAGAAGTTCTCGTGCGCCAGCGCATAACCCAACCGCTTGACGGCGCGCGCCAACAGCACCGCGCGGCCGTGTACCTGCTCCGCAATCCGGCGAATTCCCTCGGGGCCGTGCCAGACGGCGTACATCGATGCCATCACCGCGAGCAGCACTTGCGCCGTGCAGACGTTGCTCGTCGCCTTGTCGCGACGGATGTGCTGCTCACGAGTCTGCAACGCCATCCGGAGCGCCGGCCGGCCGTCGCTGTCGCGCGACACACCGATGATCCGCCCGGGAATGTTGCGCTTGAAAGCATCCTTCGTCGCGAGGAACGCCGCGTGCGGGCCGCCGTACCCCATCGGCACACCGAATCGCTGGGTGTTCCCCACTGCCACGTCGGCGCCCCAGGTGCCCGGTGCCTCCAGCAGTGCCAGCGCGAGCAGGTCGGTGGCAACCGTCACCACCGCACCCGCGGCATGCGCCTTCTCACACACGCCCCGCCAATCACGCGCTGCGCCGTCGGTCGCGGGATACTGCAGGAGGCAACCGACCACCGTGCCGCCATCGACTTCGCCAAAGACAAACTTCTCCGGGTCCTGCACCACGATCGCAACACCCCGCGCCTCGGCGCGAGTGTGCACCACCGCGATCGTCTGGGGATGACACGCCGCGTCGATCAGGTATGTCGCGGTGCCGGTGTGCTTGGTCATCGCAAGGGTGAGCGCCATAGCTTCTGCGGCCGCTGTCCCCTCGTCGAGCAACGACGCGTTGGCGATCTCGAGTCCGGTGAGGTCACTCACCATGGTCTGGAAGTTGAGCAGCGCTTCGAGCCGACCCTGCGCGATTTCGGCCTGATACGGCGTGTATGCTGTGTACCAACCCGGGTTCTCGAGCACGTTGCGCTGCACCACCGGCGGCACGAAGGTGCCGTGGTAGCCCATGCCGAGATACGAGCGGAACACCTGGTTGCGCTCGGAGAGCGCGCGAATGGTGTTCAGCGTCTCGCGTTCGCCGCGGCCGGGAGCCAGTGCGAGCGGCCGGTCGAGCCGGATGCTGTCGGGGACCACGTCGTCGATGAACGCATCGAGCGAGTCGTAGCCGAGCACGCCGAGCATCGCCTGGATGTCATCGGCGCGAGGGCCGACGTGGCGCGACGCGAACTCGTTGGGTGGGAATGCGGATGGGTGCGGGG
>JBDSMU010000030.1:0-28363 GCA_039915685.1 Gemmatimonadales bacterium
GCTCGACGGGCTGGTGCAGTTCCAGTACGCCGATGCGCCCGACACCCTCGCCGAGTGGCAGAGTGCGCGCACGGTGTACGAGTCCACGGCGCCGAAGGGTCCGCGGACGGAGACGGCGGACGCGGCGATGGTGGAGACGATCGTGCCGCCGGTGGGTTCTGCCTGATCGTGCGGAGCGGGTGATGTGAGAACCGGGGCCTCGCGAGTGCGGGGTCCCGGTTTCGCGTGAAGCACGTGCAGCTCACATACGCGCGTCAACTACGGATCTCGTTGGGACGCGCTCGGAAGATGACCGACAAGTAGTGCCGCGCGGGCCGTGATGTTCGGTTCAAAGGTACCATCGCAGGTGCGGTCCGTTCCCTTGATCCGCAACTTGACAGAGGGCGTTGATGCGATCCGCTCCAATGCCCCTGGCGGGAGTACAAAAGCACCTGACTCTTCCCGAGTCGAGCCAGCGCCCTTAAGGTTTGGCGACTGCGGGTCACGCTGAAGCTCAATGATCTCGCCATCGACATTCAGGAAGGCGTTCATGCCATTGAGCCAGTAGGCCTTGCCGCCAAAGGGATCGTCGATCTTGATCCATTGGTACGTGAGAAAGTCAGCTGTTCCGCGGCCTCCCTTATGCCGCATAAGAATGATCGCGAGATCGGAGCGGCCGCAGCCAGATGGTTGATTAAGCCGGCCGTAGTCCGTGGCCACGATGGTATCGCCGGTGAAGCTATCAACGGATCGCCGAAGCCCCTTCGGGCTGGTCTGAGCACCGAGCGTGGTCAATCCACACACGAGAGTACACAGAGCCAAGCGTACTGAATGCGTTGGGAATACCAGTGAGTCGAACCGCGTCATCGCACCTCCGTACACTGAACATTCGTACGACGCTGCAAATGGCGTCGCCGGCGAACCCGAAAATCAGCCGAGGGCATCAAACATAGGGTCATTGCCTATTCCTCAAAGGTTCGGGTTTTCACCGCGCCGCCCTTCACGTACCGTGTGACGATCACGCCGTCCGACGCGGTCGACGACTCGGTTAAGGTCGACCTGTAACGGTGTCTCGTCCTCGCCGAAGGGACGCTTCCCCTTCCCCCAGACGAGACGATTGATGAGGAACCGGAGCTGGTTGACCGGGCCCGCGGCGAGGAGGAAGCGCACCACCTCGCCACTGCTGTGGGTGAGCGCGGGCAACACTAGAAACCGACGGCTGTCTGGCAGCACAACCCGGATATCCACCGTCGCAGCGCAGGGAGTAGCAAACCTTATGCGACAACCAACGAGCCCAGCCGATCACGGAGCCTTCCCTCTGTGACCATCCGCGTGATGCACTTGCGCAGCCTGGGCTCGACGAGCCCTCCTGTTCTGCTGTATCCAAAAGCCCGGGCAGTTGCTATTACCACCTCTTCCTGTGCACCCCCACCCATCGCGGTCACGACCAACCGAACGGCGGCATCGATTTCAGGATCTGAAATGTGCTCAATGCTTCGCACCTTCCCTTCGACGTCTTGGCCGCGGGGGCGGATGGCAGCCGTCAGAAAAGGTTCCAAAAACTGGCTGTGTCGTCCCGCACTGCCGGGCGCCGGAAGCCACGACACCAAAGATTGCCGAACGGCCACATTGACTCCTTGCGCGATGGCGGCGCGCACTTGGTTCCCCGCCCGGGCCAACCCGTAATGGTTCCTGATACGTTCGACCACGATATCCTGATGGACCGGCGATTCAACCTCCACGACCGCGTCGACCAGTGCTGCGAGTAGACTTGGCGACTCGGTGTAGATGTCCCCGCGCGACCGGAACCCTCGAAGGTCGGCGTACTCATAGCGGTCGAGCAGCGGTCGCCTCGAGTGGATCCCCACAACCGGAGCGGCAGGCCCCGGTTTGCGCTCGTCGGCGACGAGCGATGTCACTGGATCGGGTGCTGGATCAGGCATGATCGACCTCCCGTCGCGCGGGAGCGACCGTGCTGCCGTAATGGCCTCCACAACGCGATCCAATTCCCCTTCCGGGTTACGAATCCAGGCCGTCGACCACACCCGGTGAATCCTCCCCCGCCAGCCCAAGCGCTCGAGGATTTCCTGACGAATTCGATCTCTATCCCGGGCACTGGGTGACCGGTGGTAGGCAGCACCATCGCACTCGACCGCCAGATCGAAGCCCTCGCCATCCTCGGCAAGGACCGCCAAGTCAATCGAAAACTTGGCACAGCCGACCTGCCGCTGGATCCGATAGCCCCGTGCGATGAGGGCACGGCCAACGGCGTCCTCAAACGGGCTCTCCGCGTCCCCTCCCGGCGCCCCGTCGATGGCACCTTCGATGGCAGCTTCGCCTAGCCGAATAAATTCGAGATATCGACGGAGCAGAAGCGCGCCCTTCATCTGCGAGGTGATATCCTCGGGCCGTAGCGAGTGCACGACGCTCATGCTGCGGCGTGCGCGACTAACCGCCACATTCAGGCGCCGATGACCGCCATCGGCATTGACGGGCCCAAAGCGGTTGTGCACCGCCCCCGTCGCAGTCGTCGGACCATACCCAATGCTAAAAAGAATGTGGTCCCGCTCATCACCTTGGACATTCTCCAGGTTCTTGACGAAGAACCGCTCATGCCGCTCATCGGCGAACCGATCATCATACCTGCGATCCGTCAATCGCCGCTGATTAATGAGGTCGGTGATCAGGTCGGCCTGGGCCCTGGACAGCGCGACCACCCCAATGCTTTCAGCATCTGGCTGAGATGCCATCAGGTCAAAGACAAGATCCGCAACCTTCTGCGCCTCGACACGGTTCGTCCTGCTCCCGCCTGCCTCAAAGCGGCCCTCCGGCAAGTATACGGAGTGGAGTCCGAATCCTTGGCGTTGAGCACCAGACGCCGGAAACGTCAGCAACTTGTCTTCGTAGAAGTAATGATTGGAGTACCGGATCAGCGCGTCGTGCTGACTGCGGTAGTGAACCTTCAGATTCGCATCCGCGACACCGGCTCCGCGCATGCCGACAAGCGCATCGAGGACGCTCTCGACTCCGCGTAGCCGGTCTCCAACCCCGTCGCTTTCGGGTTCCCCTTCTTCCTCCTGCTCGGTCTCATCTTCAACGTTCCGGAAAAAGTTGGAGGGCGGCAACTGTTGCTGGTCTCCAACCACAATCGCTTGGCGCCCTCTTGCAATCGCGGGAATCGCATCCTCTGGAAACACCTGAGAGGCTTCGTCGAACACGACAGCGTCGAACGCGAGTGTATCCGTGTCCCCGAAACTGGCAGGCAGGAACTGGCTCACCGCGAGCGGGCTCATCATGAAACACGGCTTGATGCGCAAGAGCAGGTTGGGAATCTTCTCGATCAGCTTGCGGACTGGCAACTGACGACGACTTAGGCTCAACTGGTGAGACAGAACGCCAAGCTCACCCACCCCCGCCAAATTCGATAGCCCATCGAGGCCCTTTGCACATTCACGCTTGACCCGTTCCCTTGCGGCCTGGGGCCGCTGGGCATCGAGCAATCGGAACTCGGCCAACGTGTTGTCAATGTCTCGTGGCGACACACTCAGCTCTGGTGTCTGCTGATAGATCAAAGAGAGCCATTCAAGACAGATGGTCCGGCTAATGATTCTTGGGACGAGTTCCGCCCGATCAGTCAGGGCCCGCGTCGCAGCCACCGCCGCGCCACCGACCAGCGAGTCAAGCCTTTCGCAAATGCGACAGTAGTCAATCCAGTCGACTGCCTCGTCGGCATGGGAAGCCAGATCTATACACCACGCCCTGAGAACCCCAAGTCGAACGTTGTCCCAGCCACCCCAGGGCGTACGCTCCTCCGGAAAGTGCTCCGATGCAGCGGCGAAAGCCTGGCCGAGCGCGGCAACTGATGCTGCGATGGCTTGCCCGCGCATCGGAAGTCCACTTGGCTTCTCAGCGATACTTTCAATGGCGTGGATCAAGCCCTCAGGCATCGACCCGCCAGTGAGGTTGCTGAGGCGCTGCGCCCAGTTCAGGTCGCCCCGAAGGGCATCGCAGTCGGTATCCCAACCGGAGAAGTGACCCGCGCAGACTTTGCTCGCCTCATTGAACAGACCCTCCGCCTCGAGACCGAGTATCGACAGTTGCGATCCGGCCTCGACGGCGGCCGCCAGTTCGGCCAGAGAAGCGGGTGCCGCGCTGAAGGGCGACGTATCTCGTGGCAGGTCTGTCGCGAGTTCCGCAAGCTGCTTCGCGAGTTCTGCCCCATAGGTGGCGGCAGCTAGGTCGCTGCCAATTGCCGAGAGAGGAGACACATAAACCGCGGTCAAACGTCGTTCGAGCGCCAGGAAGGATTCGTGTGCATTCCGAAGCTCGCGCCTTGTGGTTGGATCGTGAAGAACAGAGCGTAGCGCGTCACTATCCACCTGCGGGTGCCTGTGCAGCCCTCGAACTGCGGCAATGTCCCCCCGCACGGCTTCCAACGGGGTCTCACGCCCAGCGAATCTGTCCCCGAGGCACTTGGACAACAGCGGTTCCAGGTCGCGCCATTCGCGCGTAAGGCGTTGCACGGTCAGGGCCTGTTGGACGGCGTTGAGGGCCTCGTCGAGGCCAAGTCGACCTGGCCGCTTGAGAAGTCCACGCAACATGCGATTGTCGCGCCGATAGCTGGCAGATAACCAACGCCAGGGAGTGCGGTAATCCGTCTTGTATCTGACTTGCAGGTCGGCTGTGACGTGCGCGACAATCTCCGTCTCGAATCGCTCTGCAAGCGTCTTCTCACGGGTGTTCAACGTCTCCAGTAGGGCAACGGCATTCTCTACCGCTGCCTCCGCCCGGTTAAGGTCGTCGACGGACGCCCACGAGGGCATTGGCGCGCCGATGCTGCTTGCCGTATCGGCCAGTAACTTTGCCCACGCCAGTTCTGACCATGCGGCCCCGTTCGCGTCGGGCGAGATCATCCGGTTCACGCGGCGGCTCAACAACAACATCTCACCCAGTATCGCGGACAATTCGCCATACTTGTCCCGACTAGCTTGTGGTTGGGCAAATAGCTGCGCCTCGCCGGAGTCTCCGAGGGCCTGGCTCCATTTAGAATGGTCGGTGAGAAGAGCGCGAATTCGCGGGAGCCATTCGTTGCAAACGGCTGGCGCCGGCACGTCGACGAATACTTGTTTGATCGCACCCAGGAGCCTGGCGCGTTCCGCGATGGCGCATTCAAGCCGGGAGACAATATGGGTTACCCTAGAAAGCCCCCCTACCTCGGTCCACTCGGTTGGTACTGGCCTGCGTTGCGTCGCGACGTGGTCGAGAACCTCAATGAGCGTAGCGAGCTCAGGCAGGGTTGGATCTGGCGTGCCGACGCCCAGCCGCCCATGGACCTCCGATGCATTATCAAGGACCTTCATGGCTGACGCTTCGATCCCGCCCAGTTCGGCGCGGATTTCCTCTGCGAGCCGGAGAGATGAGGAAACGGCGCCAAGTGAGCGCCATCGGCTCGTCACATGTGCGCCGAATGTTTCAGGTCGACGCGCCACTTGCTCCGCGGCATCCTGAATCTGCTGAAGGCGATGCGCATCGAGTGCACCGATGTCCTTCACTTCGACCGGGACGGCGGGAACCGCCCCACAGGTAGCAACAATGCCATGAACGTCGAACACCGACTTCCCGAGTGGCTTGCGGACTTCATGGAGCGCACGAACCACCCCGTTCAGCTCATCCCGTCTCGTTATGTACCGGTCGTACGGAAACTCGCCAGCCTTACGACTGGGAGTTTCGAGCGCTGCTTTTAGCTGGGCATAGACCGAGGCCTTCTTGCTCCGATCGCTGTGGAGGTCGAGGCAGAAGCTCCCAAGCCCAACATCGTTCAACCTTCGCTTGACCACGTCAAGTGCCGCTGTCTTTTCACTGACGAATAGAATGCGCTTCCCAGACGCCATGAGCGTTGCGATGATATTCGCAATCGTCTGGCTCTTGCCGGTGCCCGGTGGCCCGTGGATGACGAGATGTGCCCCGGAGCGTGCCAGTTCAATTGCCCGGAGTTGGCTGAAGTCCGCATCCACCACTGCGCAATCCTGGCGCACATCCAACAGTGAATCGAGTTGTGCGCCTTGCAGTTCGTCGTCGTTTGAGGGGAAAGCCACCGCCTCTCCACCTCCCGGTGGAATTTCCGCGCCACCATCGCCGGCAAGTCGGCGGATGAGGGGGTTGATGACGCCCCCTTCCGCCATTTTCCCAAGGTCCGACCACATTGCGAGTTTCGAGAACGGGAAGGTCGAAAGCACGAAAATGCGGTCCACCGCCCAGTTCTTCCGCCCAACTATCAGTTGCTCAACTTGATCCCAATACTCTTCAACTGATTGTTCCACGAATTCCGGAAGCTCGACACCGGTAGTAGAAGCAAGCCTGTACTGGAGCGTGGGATTGCCGGACAACTCCTCTTCACCGTCCGCCATAAGTGAGAATGGATCACGGGGCGACTTCCGCTTCAGCTCCGACGGAAGAAGGAGGAGTGGCGAATACGCAGGCTCTTGGTCCTCGTCGACCCAACGCAAGAATCCGCAAGCCAACGAGAGCACATTGAGCCCCTGCTCTTCCTGCCACTCCCGGCTGCGTTTGTAAAGGGTGGTTAGCCGCTTCTGGAGCTCGAGCGGCGGAAGCGTGGTTTCCAGATCTCCTGGCCGCACGTCGATGGCCGGCTCCACGATGGGAGTCTCTACGGCAGGGGCCAGCGCAAACAAATCAGACGGCTTTTTGCGCGACCGTTCCGCGTATTCGAACGTCAGTCCGTCTCGCTTGGTGAGGCCTTTGAAAAGGCGGTCCGTGTCTTCGACAACGATCTCGGCTCCGCGCTTCCCGCTCGCGAAGTACAGTAGCGCGTTTCGGCGGTCGAGTTGCAGTAGCTTCGTCCGCCACTGCTCGATCGCCGCAATTACTTGGTTTTGGGTTGATCCTGACGCCACGGCCTTGTCCTTTGGGGGAAGGGGCTCGAATCGGCTAACAACTCGGTCGTGTCCATCCGTTCCACTTGACAACTTCCAACCTAACGCACGCAAGCGGCACGGGGCCGCCACCGCGTCGGCGGATTGCAGTTTCTGAGCCGAAGGGGCGGCGCGGGGGCTTAATCGCGAACTCCCGCCCGCGGGCGAACACACGTACTTCCACTTGATCGCCAGGGCGTGTCCACCGGCGGCGGTTGCGGTGGTAGGTCAGACCCGGCAATCCGTCCTCCGGAAGGAACCAGCCCGGAAGGCTCCAAGTAGACCTGCTTGCCGCAGCGCCCGCAGTCAATCGGCGATTTGGCGAATACCTGTCACCGATCGCGTTAAATTCCCCAAGTAGCGATCGTGTGAAACTACCCACCTCTCTTTGGGGAGTTGGGCCATGACAGTAGGACTTGGGGCGCAGGGCGGCGGGACGGGCGGCGTGTCCCGTCGGCCGACGGTACGCTAGCCAACCTTCCTTGCCCAATCCAGCGCCTCGCCCACGTTCAGATTCAGGCTGGCATATCCCTTTCTCAGAAGCGTGTCGGGCAGAGCCCAATCCCACTTTTCCCGCTGCAGATTCTTGACGTCCGCCAGCAGGACGTCGATGGGCGGTGGTTCATCGCTTGCGGCGTCCGCAAACGCATCGAGTATCGCTTCGACGCTCGACTGGCCCTTTGTCACTTCGATGCCCGGCCCGGCCGGGTTGACGGCGTAGCCTCGACATCGAAGAATGCACGCCAATGCCTCGTTGGCTGCATCCCCCAGCCATGTGAGAATGACAACCTCACCACCCTGATCAACTACGTGCTCAGTTGCCAGGCCTCTTGCTGCGTAGTTGGCTCGACCCTCTGCGAGGAATCGGGCTGCAGTCCGGTCAAGGAATACCGGGACGTCGTCGGACTCCAACAACTGCCGCATCCGATGGCGTACACGAGTGTGCGTTCGGCCCAGACCGCCGGAGAACAGTGGCGGCACTCCCCCGCGGGCTCGGGACACGATGATGGTCTTCTGAGGTTCGTCGATATCGTCGACCCGCCAAGTCTTCCCGCCAAAGAGGATCCGTTGGCCGACCGTGAGCATCTGAGATACGGGCAGCGTACCGAGTGTGCGCCCGCCGGCCACGATTCGGAACTCCTCATCCGCAGCGAATGCCGCGTAGAAGGTGTAGTGGTTCACGAACTTCTCACCCACGCAGCCATGGAGCAAATCGCCGGAGGCGTCCTGAACCAGCAGTTCCTTCTCGCCCAAGTGCCGGATGAGCGCTACGAACTCATCCTTTGTCACACCCTGGAATGGGGCGCCGCTGCCACACAGGAGAGCATACAACCGGCCGATCCGTGCCCCGCCGTTCTGGGCCACATAGGATAGGACCTGCTGCACGAGTGTAGAGAAGTGGGCTCCGTGAGCCATGGGGGGCTCAAACCACTTTTCGACCAATAGCAGGACCATCGCAGTCATCTTCACCGTATCGAGGCGCAGCTCGTCCGCGAGCGATGCTCGGCCGCCCAGGGCCCCCTCCACACAGTAGCCCCTGAGGATCGCTGGCTGCCCCGGCTTGCGACCTGACCGGCCAAGCCGCTGACGTAGGCTGGCAACCGCAGGCGGCGGGCCAATCTGTGCGACGCTTTGCACCGCTCCGATGTCGATGCCGAGTTCCAACGTGTTGGTGCAGATCGCCGTTGCGGGGGCTTCCCGCTGCTTGAGCGCAGCCTCGGTCGCTGCCCGCAGCTCCTTCGACAGATTGCCGTGGTGCGGCCAGAACTCGCTCGGAACCTTGTGCCGCTCACACATCCGGTTCAGCAGGTCTGTATACCGCTCGACTTCCCGGCGCGAGTTCGGAAACACGAGGTTGCTCGAACCGCGCAGCTCCGTGAATAGGTGGCTGGCAATCGCCGACGGGGAGGCGGGTTCCGGCGTATCCATTTGTTCGGGATCACTGCTGGCATCATCAGGCGGCGGAGTCGCGGGATCGGGTCGGACAACCAGCGGTTCCTCATAGCCCTTGATCAACACTCTGAGTTCCTGGCCCGCTGATCCGGCGATCACCATTGCCACGTTCTTGCCGTTCCCCGGACGGAGAAACTCCGCTGCGAGACCCATGTCGCCAAGGGTGGCAGATAGGCCGATACGAGGCACTACACGACCAATCACATGCTCGATACGGTGCAATAGCGACTGCAACTGCTTTCCGCGTTCCGACCCAATGAACGCATGCAGTTCATCAACAATGAAGTATGCCGTCTGCCCGAACACCGCCGCGACGGACGTTCCCCGGGTGCAGAGCATTGCCTCAAGCGACTCAGGCGTGATGAGTAGCACGCCATGCGGCTTACGAAGGAATCGTGTCTTGACCGATGACGGCACGTCACCATGCCACGGCCACACCGGTACATCGAGGTTCGCGCAGAGCAGTTCGAGTCGGCCAAACTGGTCGTTAATCAGCGCTTTCAAGGGGCTGATGTAAACGATGAGCGATGGGGTATCGACGCTCAAAACACGCGTCAGCGCCGGGAGGAAAGCCGCCTCGGTTTTCCCGGCCGCGGTAGGAGCAGCCACGATGACATCCCGGTCGGCGGGTATGATGTGGGGAATCGCCAGCTCCTGCACGTCGCGAAGCGCCTGCCACCCCTCGGCCCAGATAAAGCGCTGGATCCGTTCATCGAGGAGGAAGAAGGACGCGCTATCGGACGCTGGTCCGGTGCTTCCGGTCACATCTTGAACGACGCCAATTCGTCGCCGCCTTCGGGCTCGATTTGGTTGTCAGCCGTGCCACCCCCGTCTGCGCGGACCTCGATTCCGCCGAGAAGATCGTTCCAGCTTGCCTCCGGATTCTGCTCGAGCACGGCGAGTAGGTTGATGAACGAGGTGATCGTGGTTCGCGGTGTCCGGAAGTAGCTGTCACCGATACGCCCTGAACAGTGCTCCATGAATCCAGCGATACCGTTGTCGGGAATCAGGTGCTTGGTGGGGTCGCCACCGGCATACACCGATCGTACCTTCTGCAGCAGGACGTAGAAGTCCTCCGGTGTCAGGCTGGACAGGCGCACCACGGGTCCACTGAAATCAACAAGTCCATCGGCGGCGAATGTGTTCTGTGCCAGGCGACTCTGGAGCGCCGGGTAGCCATAAAGGCCCCGACGGGGATCCATGAGGAATTCCGGTGTTCCCCCGAGAATGAAGCCGAGCCCGACCGCATTGCCTTGCAGGGAATCATTCAGGATCCGCAGCAGTTGTTCGTAGTTCGCGTTCCTTGCCTGCGCGTTCGCCATCTTGTAGAGGTTGACCAGTTCGTCCAGCTCCACGAGCAGCCCGCCAAAACCAGCCAAGCGAACGAAACGTGCCATCAGCTTGAGTTGATCGTACACGGCCGCATCGTCAACAATGGATCGCACGCCCAAGGCCTGCCGAGCTTCCGTTTTCGTGCTGAACTCACCTCGCAGCCATCGGATCGCATCCGCCTTGAGCTGCTCGTTATCCTCGTCTTCACCCCTGCAATAAGCCGCGATGACATGCGCGAAGTCATATCCATTGACCAATTCGGTCAGCTGCTCTAACCGCTGGTTCAAAACGGCGCTCGTAGTCTGTCCTGCCGCCTTGGCTTCGGACTTGGCAGTCATGATGAACTTTTCGACAATGCCTGGAAGGGCGCCGCCATCCGGCTTGGTCCGGGTGGTCAGGTTTCGCATCAGCTCACCGTAGAGCGACCGGGCCTGACCGCCACTGGCGTGGAGGCGCCGGTCGGGGTTCAAGTCGGCATTGGCGACGACCAGCTTTTTCTCGATCGCCACGGCCCGAACGAGATTCAGAAAGAACGTCTTGCCAGCGCCGTATTCGCCGATAACCACCCGGAAAGCTGATCCGCCGTCCGCAATGCGCTCGATGTCCGTTACCAGCGTTTCGATCTCACGGACGCGCCCTACCTGGACGAGGTGCTGACACCGCCGAGGAACGACGCCGGCCCGCAGCGACTGAATCACGGCATCACGATCCCGGGGCTTGATGGGAGCAGTCACGCTGCAAGCTTCTCAAGAATCTCGGGGTTCACCGTCACGGGGGCTTCTCCCTCGAAGAATGGTACATCATGTGTGTCTAGCGCCGCTTCGTTCAGCAGCTCGATTGCGCCCGCAAGCATCAAGTCAAGATCGGCGGCGGCATCCTCCAGCTCTTCCTCCGCCCATTCCGCACGCGAAAGGAGGAGGCGAGCAAAAGCGCTGTGTGCCTCGTCAAGGCCCATCAAACCTGCTGAGTCCGGTGCCGAGTCGGACTCTTCGGGCTCGTCGTCGGAGACCACCGGCGCGGGCTGCGGTGGTTCCTCGTCCGTGAAAATGTCTGCCAGTAGGACGGACACGGCCTCGGTATCCCGTTGCAAGGCAGCGATCCGGTCCGCGTCCAGCCGAAACGGCGCCCCTCTGCTGGAATTCGAGACCAACCCGGGTTGGGAGCCGGAGCCGGCCGCGTGGAGGTCAGTAAAGACACGAGATGCATCGACACCTAGCGCCTGATAAACTCGCTGCAGCATTTTCACTTCGCTGGGCGATACTGTTCCGTCGGACTGAGCCACTGTCGCCATGAACTGGGCGATCGACTCCCGTGCCGCAACGCTCAACGGCTGCAGCTTCTTCTTCAGTGATGCCAGCGTGACCGGCTGAGTCCTCAGCAATTCAATGTGCGCGGTCAACCGACGAATATGATCCGCGGTCAGATGAGACCATGAGGAAACCTGCTGCCGGATATGCGCAACCTCCTCATCCCCGATGCCATCGTCCGCGGTGGCCACTGCAGTTGCCAATTGAACGGTCAGGACTGCGGCTTGGTAGCTTGGCGTCGGCGGGGCCGCCGATCCGCCCGAGTCGACCGAGAACAAGACCACGCTCTCGTCGGGCTTGGGCGCCCGGGCCCCCCCGAGGACGTCAGGCTCAAAGGCGACTCCCTGCGACTCGAGCGCACCGACTAGCGCCGACAACCTGGCCTTGTTGATAACGGCGACGCCGCCGAAGGTGCTGAGCAAGTCCGAAAACAGCATCGGGGCGGGGCCTGCGTCTGCCCGCTGCTTCAACGAACGGACCGCTTCCTTGGCGGTTTCCGGCCAGACGGCGACCGGAAGGAATACCAGGCCATCAAGTGTGCGCTTGGCATCGGGGTTATTTGCACAACTCCGACTGAACCGTTCCAGCCGCTCTGTGACAGAATCAACGACGGATTGGAGATTCCGCACCGGTCCTGTTACGGCCGTAATATCGGGGGTGTCGCCGAACGCGAAACTGAACTCGCGCTGTCCAAAGAACGCTGCTGAGGCTGGCCGATGGACTACCTTGAGCTTGGTCCGGTTCTTCGGCAGAACCATACCCTCTCCGAACTCCTGCTTATATCGGAGGATGAATAATTCATCGAACTCCTGAACGCATCGTCGTGCCGGGGTTCTCAGGTTGATCGTGGGGTCATGTCGCGCCCATGCGAGCGCGAGACGCGGCGGCACCGGAGCACCGTCGACGGCCGCCTGACCAAGTGCAACTCGAAGGTAGAGGGGCAGCTCAAATGTGCGAGGAAAGCTGGGCACTGGCCTCAAGTAGGCCTTCTCGGGGTGATCGGCGAGCGAGACCCAGTCGAGGAGGGATCCAGCATACGTTCGGAATGACCCCGATTTTTCTCCGTAGATCGCGAGCAAGCGCCTCAGTTCCTCGGCAATGTGAGGCCAGTCAGCGCGAGCCGCCGGGTCACTCTCCGCGTCTACCAGCGCGCGTCGTTCCAGCCCATACAAGAAGAGGAAAACGTACCCGATGTCCGCAGTTGGATCTTGCCGACCACTTGCGAGCCACGCCAAGTATGCACGCCGGGCAACCAGCGATGCCGATGAGTAGCTCGGCCAGTAGCCCATGTCGCGCACAGCGTAGTTCCCGTACACCGCCACGGGCAAAGAGGGATCAATAAGGCACGGATCAGAGGCGCCCGATGGTGCCGTCAGCGTCGTTCCCACGTAGATCATGCCGCCGGGGATTGTTACTCCCGACACGTTTGCAGTCTCACCTGGATGCAACCACTTGGCCTGCCCATAGCCGGCCGGCGCAGCAGGAACACGGAAAGGGCGGACTGATCCCGGGGCGGCTCCCAACACGGAAACCGGTACGTCACGCTGCTCATGGAACCCAGGCTCAGCGGGTGGCCTGACCCCGCTCACTGCTGCACGTGAACGGTCTCGGCGCCCCGCCGGAACCTGCGAGATTGATGGGGCAGGAGAAGACGGCAGGTAGGTCTGAGATGACGGAGAGGCCTGCCCGCCCCTCTTCGGCGCCAAAGCATCAGGCCGCTTAGGCCGAAGGAAGAAGTACCACGCGAGTCCAGCCAGGCCGAGGGCGATCCAGACGCCGACGGGAACCATGCGGATAAGGGCGACGAGAAAAAGAATCGCGCCTCCGATAACCTGAAGCGAGCTAGGGGTGCGCTTTCTGGGCATGACTCGCCTTCCAAGCCAGGAGAAAACACGATCACATCAGGCTGCTGGGGTTGGGACCCTACGAAGTTAACCAGGGTCTGCGACACCAGCGCTGACAAATAATCGGTTGTTAACGCGGGCCTTCTGTCACGGTGATGGTGATCGTTCGCCTCGTCAACCGCCGCGCCGCAACGAGCTCCGGCGCACCGTGCAGATGCAGCTGCTGCGTCACCTCGGCCGGGTGGCGGAGGTCGCGGCCGAGGAGTATCCGGAGATCGGCGGGCAGTTCAGGCTGCCGTCGTCGAACTGGCCGACGCGGGCCTTCCTCACCGCGGCATCGGCGATGCTGGCCGGCGCGCAGAAGCACGAGACCAGGCTGCTCGAGCACGGCCTGGGGGCGACGTTCAATGAGAAGCTGGGAGCGTGGGGAGGACTTTAGTCCTTTGGTGCGCCGAGCCGCGGCTTCAGCCGCGAGGCGCATATCGGGGCCCGTGCCGACCTCAAGGCGGTGACCAACGAGTGCGTGGCGCTGGTGGGGGTGCTCGACGGGCTGGTGCAGTTCCAGTACGCCGATGCGCCCGACACCCTCGCCGAGTGGCAGAGTGCGCGCACGGTGTACGAGTCCACGGCGCCGAAGGGTCCGCGGACGGATACAGCAGATGCGGCGGTGCTGGAGACGATCGTGCCGCCGGTGGGCTCTGCCTGATCGTGATGGGCTGGTGATGTGAGAACCGGGACTCCGCAAGGGGTCCCGGTTTGTACTCGGCCATAGAGAACCAGCATCGAGTCCATAATGCCTGCCGCATAGAGCGCAAGCTATGGCTTAGCTCGTTGACCACCCGCATGCTGATTCGAAGAATTCATCCGTGCCTATCGGGGTCTCCGTACAAGGTACTGTTTAGACGATCCAGCGCCATGCCGATCAGGCGTTCGTCAAACAACCCAAGTTTCCGCTTCGCTGCGGTGGCGCCCGCCGGCCAGTTAGCCATTCCTTCAGTCACGGCGGGCACGGTTGGAGCAACTCCGGATGCATAAACCAGCCAATCTACCGTTGCGATCAACTCCATACCGAGAGGTGATTCGAATCCTTCGATTACTGCAGAAGCTTGCTCCAAGGCAGGAACGAACCTAAGTCCATCGCTGGACGCAAAGTAATCATCGATTAACTGCCGTTTCTGTTCATCGAACCATACAGGCTCCAGCGGCTTCGCATCCGCAAGCCGCTTCTCGCAATGCAAGTAGCTGCCGTCTAGGCCATCGAGAAGATGGCGCAGATTATCCGAATACGGACCGTACTTGTTAGCACCGAATTCGAGCGCAAGCGCGTCAGCCCGATGCACACGCTCAAGGGTACGATTCAGCACCCATGCCAGCTTCTGAACCTCAAGAATAGAGCAGTCGATTCCAAGAACGGAATAACGACGGATGATCTCAGCAATCAACGCTCGGGCAGGCGTCAACACCTCCAATCCCGTACGCTTCGGAGAGTTATAGTATTCCGCCGTAGGCGCAAAGATCGTGATATTCACGTTTGGAACTGCCGACAGCGCAGCTTCCATCTCGTTCCGCACAAGAGTCCACTCCAATCCACCATTTCCACACCCCAAAGGCGGGAGCGCGATCGACGTGATGCCTTCCCGCTTGACGATGCGCACTAGATCACGGAGGCCATCACGGATCCAAGCCAGTTGCGACGGATGTCGCCAATGCCTCTTGGTCGGGAAATGAATAATCCACTGAGGCCCGAGTAATTCTTGGCTACGCGTGACGAATACACGACCCACCTTGACTCGGCCGGCCTTGGCTGCATCCTCGTACTCGCGCGCGCTCAAAGGGAAGGCCTCGCGAAACTGCAATGCGATGCCCTTGCCCATTACCCCGACCTCGTTCACCGTGTTGACCAATGCGTCAACGGGTGCCTCGAGCAGATTGCCCTTCGCGTATCGGATCATTACACGTACCAACTGGGGATCATACGAACCGGCGGTGAAGCGGCGGTGTCGGCCGCGAGCAGGGCCACAGCAATCCGTGTTGGCTCATCGTAGGTAATTATGGCCCGAAGAGCCCCCGAAGGCAAGTGGTCATGCACAAGCGCTTCCGCTTGATAGCGCTCCACTTTTGCCGGATTATCAGCGTCATGCCTGAAGTCGCGGTTCTGCCAGTCCCTCCACGATAATCCTGGTACCAGTTCTCGGCACGGTGCGAGGAGCGCGAAGTCCAATGCGGCGTTCCGATCCGCCACCACGTATGGAAGGTCGTGTTGCTCGAGCGTGTCCAATGAGGTCAACAAGATTACGATTTCGGCGCGGTCACGCCTCCGAAGGCCCTTCCAGCCCGTTACAATATTGTAGAGCATTGGTGAGCAGGGAGTGAAATAGAATGGCACATAGTCGGCGAGCGTGCCATACGGGCTAACCCCGACCGCCTTAATAGCCCGCCGCCCGATAATTTCCGGGTGGCCGATCTCCACGAAGTTCGGATTGACCACAGGAGAGTTGCGGCAGTGCACACCGTGCTCCAACAGGTGAGCCACGTTGTCCCTGTGCGTAATCCTGAAGATCAACGCCTTATCTGGGACGAGCAGCTGATTAAGTGGAGTGGACACGCGGCGGACGACTCCTTTGGTCAGAGCGATAAGATTAACCGGCTTGGTCGCGTAACCCGATTGGGCCCCCAGGACCTCGTCGGGTGCCACCTGTCGGTAGTACGCGATGACGACAGCGGCCTTCCGGCGCGAGGCGCACTCGACCACCAAGTCGATTGAATCAGCAGGCAGCCGCTCGAGATTCATAGCGTACCTGAAGGCGGCGGTGCGATCACTGGCGAATGTCGCACGGACCTATACGAACACGCTCCTAAACAACGGCGCGTCGGGAGCCGTGCAGTACGCCCCGAGCGCATTGGCGTGCGAGGTTGATACAACGATGGTTGCGGCAATTTCCGCAAGCGTTGGATCAGCTGACCAATAAATCGCATTGCGCCTTCCTACCGCAGGGCAAACGACCGGAAGGGAGCAGCCGTACGCGCATGCCGATCTTCCGGCCTGAAAGAGAACACCTAGATGAGTTGTCCTCTTAACCGGGGCGTGGCTCATCCGGAGCCCTACACGTTGCTTGCCGCAACGATCGCACGATGCGTGGCACTAAGTCCATATAATGTCATGACGATTTCCTCCATCCGCGCGTCAAGTTCTGCACACTTTGCTTGATAGAAGTCGGCATCAGCATGAGTACGGGCGCCGGCCTGCTTTCCCACCGCTACCTGCATCGCATCGACCAACCCTGCCAACACGTTCACATGCGCCTCCCCCCCATTACCCGGAGCCATACCAACCGGCAACGGAAGACTGCCTAGCTCTTCGCTTTGCACATGCAATGTCGGAAACGTTGTCCGATAGTAAAATCGCAGCGCCTTGGAATTGATTACGGCGGCAAGCGCTCGTAGATCGGGCGCCGCGCGACCACTGGCATGAGATACAATAAGTACATCCTTCACGTAATAGCTGTCTGAATCGAAAGCACACGCGAATTCCTTTGACGTGTCTTTCACCAGCACCTTTGGTTGCTCGAACCGCGTTGGCTCACCCGGCCGCGCAGTGTTGCGGTGCCTGCGCATCGCCTCGGGCACGTACCACACGTACTCACCATCATACAGACACGCATAGCGCTTAACATTCTCTCCTCGCAACAGAGGCCTGTCCTCGACGTGCGCGCCCGCCTGTCGGTGTAGAAACTTTGTATCGTCACCCGTTTTAAGCCCGAACTGCACGGCGTACAGGTCACCAATGCGGGGCCCCTTCCGCATTTGATCCTTGACTGCTTCACTATCGGGCGTAAGGCTGATGTCGAAGACGTTCTGAAAGGTGTTGTGGAACGCTTGCTGTGGAATGGTGCGCACGTCACGCACCTCGAAACCACTAAGCGTTACGCATCCTACACGCACAGTCACACGGTGTTTGGTTCCCACCTTTAGATCGCGTTGAGCGATGAGCAACCCGGTTTCGACGGCTGCATCTGCGAACACTCGGTATGGTAGCTCGACAAGCTCACGTATGCGATAGTTGTGCAGCAGCTCTTGCCGCATGCGCTGAAAGCTGTTTAGGCGCATCCATCCATGCGATATGATGTACCCAAGCATGCCGCCGGCACGCAAATGCTCAGTCGCACGGTCCACAAAACACGCGTACAAGTCAGCCTTATGGGTAAAGCTGGGAAAGTGAGCCCAGAAATACTCTTTCTCGACGGGTGCGAGACGGTGCGGACGTACGTAGGGTGGATTACCAACTATGGCGTCGAAACCACCATCGTGCAGAACCGCCCCGAAATGCGTATTCCAGTCCATCGGGTTCAGTTCTCGCTCGAGGTCGTCAGCCATAAAGTCGCCGTCACAGACATCTCGGCCGATCAACGAGTTGCCGCACACGATGTTTTTTGCGAGTGACGGCAGGAGAGTTGTGTGAAACTCCAGCTGCCACGAGCGCGCCGACGCGGTACTTTCATCTTCCAGGAGCTTGAGGTAGAGCGACAACTGCGCGACTTCCACGGCCTGGGAGTCAACGTCGATACCGAACACGTTCTTGAGAAGAATCTCCCTTTTCCGAGCCAACGTCAGTCGAAGGCTGCCATCTTCGTTGTCGACGCAATCGCCTTCTTTAATCTTGTCTTTGTTGGCGTTGTACCACTCTGTGTGATGGCGCAGGAGCAGGTCGAACACACCCAGCAAGAATGACCCGCTGCCGCACGCTGCATCGAGGAAACGCATCCCCGTGATCTGCCCGGGGGATTTGCCGTCAATCAGCTTTCCGACGGTTTGCTCCACAAGGTAGCTGACGACGTACTCGGGTGTGTAAAACACTCCGCCTGCCCTACGCGCCTCCCGGCTCGGCTCGACCCGCGCCCGTTTGCTTGTCGCAACGATGACCTTGCCGAGAAAGCGTTCATAGATGCTTCCTAAAATGGCAATAGGAATCGCATTAAAGTCATAAGGGGAGTTGACGTGCGCCAGTTCTTCACAAATATCGCCGAATGCCACGTCGTCCATCATCAAGTCGGGCGAGTCGAGAACCGGATGCTTCTTAAAGACAATGCCGTTGTAGGTCGCGTCGAGCTTCCGAGACGCCGCGATAAAGTCACCCCACACAGAACTGCGATCGCCAAACGTCGCGACGAGCGGCTCCGGCTCAATGAGTTTGTCTTCTAGGAAGCGTATGAATACCAATCGATCCAGGGCGCGTTGAGTTATCTCAGTTAGTTCGTTGCCTGTTAGCCAGGAGTTGTTGTTTTTGAGACTCTTGGCAAGCACCTCGCGATGTCGGTCAAGTTCTTCGAGAAACAGAACATCGACACTCTGATATCCACCCTTGAACAAGCCTCGTTGGAATGCCTTGCCGCGTCTTTTTGGCAGTTGATCGGCATAGCGCTCGATCGCTCCCGTTGCGACTGCCTCCCTTCCGAGCAAGTGATAGATGGTGGCGAAGTATGTGCGGTCGTTGTACTGAGTAAAATGGAACTTCAGCGTGGCACGCTCCAACGCTGTGTTGATGTCCGGCTTATACCGGCAGTCAAGCACATGAAGCTCTTCAAAGTTTGTTATCACGGCGATGGCGCACTGGCTGTTCCATGCATAACGAATGGTTTGAAAATACGAGTCACGAGTCCCGACTGGACTTGACGGCTTCTTTGCCTCGACAAAGAATCGGACATCGCGAAAGTTTGGTGTTACAAAGAATGCATAGTCGGCACGCCGCCTTGCGGCTCCGTCTACTACGTTGCGTTCGACACGCACTTCTTGTTGAAAGGGGTTGATCTGTACATTGTGATCAACGTCCCACCCTAGGAGCGCGATGAATTTGTCGAGGAAGTCCTTCCGAGCTGCAGCTTCGGTATAGGTGGAGCTCAGGTAGTCGGCACGGTGCGCCTCGTAGTTCTTAACGAGGTGGCCAACCTGCTCGAAGGCATGCTCGAATGATGTGGTCATGTCGCTCCACGAGTGGATCGGCTGAGTATCGCCGCGTAGCGCGCCGGTAGATGCGAGCCCGCTGGCTTCACGGAATGGGCGCTACAGGCCTTCTGGGCCGCTGGGATCGCGCCTACCTGAGACGATTGCTACGATATTCACGACCGACCCAGTAGCCTCGATGCACAGCGCGGCTTGCCGGAACCCTGCCGCTCTCGCGTGGGTGAGGTCGTTCGCCAGTACCAAGGCGGCTTTAGCATGCCTACGCACGCTTTCCTGTTGGCTACCCGCAAGCTCACTGCTAAAATAGGCGTCGAGCATTCGTTTTGCGTCCGTTGCACTAGCCGCAACACCATCGGGCGCGGGATGCCTTGGTTCATGATAGACCGCTTGCGCAAGGTCTATCAGTGATTCGCGGCATATCAGGCCGACCTGCTGGAAATCGATCTCAGCGGTTGCTGCGTCGAGCAGCTTGCGGACCACACCGAGATTACGGTCCACCTTCGGCCATCCGGAAGGCGGCGGCAACGGACCCGTCGCCGCTGCGGTCTCATCTAGCGAGAGGCGTCGAATCGTCCCAGCAAAGAGCTCCCGGATGTACTCTCGCCTAGAGCGATACGACGGAAGGTCTGCACTCCACTTACCGTGCCATTCCCACAAGTCATCGTATGGCGACGGATCTTCCAGCCCGCGCGCTTTCAGCGGAAGTATCAGGCGAGACCTTCGCTCTGTGTATTCACGGTTTACATCGTCTATTCTAGGCCCGCCGGTGGACACGGCCACCATCAATGCCTTCTGATCCTCTAGGTCTCGCCGGAGGTCTTCCCGCGCATGCGGACCATCTGGATCAAGCTCCCGAACCACAGTTGCTATCTCATTCGCGAGCGCGGCGAGGTTTGCACAGTCCCTCGCAGACACGTACAGCGAGTCGCCGGACCACCACGCTGTCCGCTGCCGGCGCAACCGGTCGAACGTGCGGAAACCTGGCGAATCCGGCGGAAGCAACTCGAGTACCCGTTGCTGAACGGTCTGGTGAATGGTCGACGCTTCCGATACTCTGAGTATCTGGCGTCGGCAGTCCCGCTGCTTGGCCTCCAGATAGGACACGAGCTCGCGAAGCTCAACAATCACACTGCTACTCCCACTCTATCGTCGCCGGCGGCTTACTACTGACATCGTACACCACCCGGTTCACGCCCGCGACCTCGTTGCCGATCCGGTTCGAGATCAGCCCCAGCACCTCGGGCGGGAACGGGAACCAGTCGGCCGTCATGCCATCCCGACTCGTGACCGCCCGTAGCGCCACCACTTGGTCGTAGGTCCGGCCATCGCCCATCACACCGACACTCCGGATCGGCAGCAACACCGCGAACGCCTGCCAGATGGCGTCGTACAACCCCGCTGCCCGGATCTCTTCGATATATATGGCGTCGGCCAGCCGCAACAGGTCGAGCTGTTCACGGGTGACCTCACCCAATATCCTGATCGCCAGCCCCGGCCCCGGGAACGGATGCCGACCCACCATCTCCTCCGGCAACCCCAGCTCGCGACCCACCAGCCGAACCTCGTCCTTGAACAGCTCGCGCAACGGCTCGATCAGCTTGAACGGCAACCGCTCCGGCAACCCACCAACGTTGTGGTGCGTCTTGATCGTGACACTGGCACCACCCGTGGGAGAAAACGATTCGATCACGTCGGGGTAGAGCGTCCCCTGCACCAGGAAGCCGACATCGTCGCCCACCTCGCGCGCCTCACGCTCGAAAACATCAATGAACCGATGCCCGATCCGCTTCCGCTTGACCTCCGGATCAGTAACGCCTTCCAAGTCCGCCAAGAACTCGACACTGGCGTCCACCGTCCGCAGGTCAACGTGCAGGTGGCTCCGGAAAGTACGCTCCACCTGCTCCCGCTCGCCCAGCCGGAGCATGCCATGGTCGACGAAGATGCAGGTGAGCCTGTCGCCCACCGCACGATGCACCAGCGCCGCCGCCACACTGCTGTCGACACCACCACTCAACCCGCAGATCACCCGCTTGTTGCCCACCAGCTCGCGAATCCGCGCGACCTCGGCGTCGACAAAGTGTTCCGGCGTCCAATCGGGTGAACAGCCGCACACCCCAAAGAGGAAGTTCGCGAGCACTTCCCCGCCCCGCGGCGTGTGCGCAACCTCGGGGTGGAACTGCACCCCGTAGAGCGGCTTGCTCTCGTGCTCGATCGCGCTGATCGGCGCGTTCTCGCTGCTCGCCGTGACCCGCCACCCGGGAGGAGCCTCATCGACGTGATCGCCATGGCTCATCCACACCGGAGTCGTGGCACCCGCCACGAATCCCTCGAAGAGCTTGCCACCCTCGATCTTCACATCGGCCCTGCCGTACTCACGCCGGTCGGCCTTGACCACGCGGCCACCGCTGAGGTGCGCCAGGAGCTGCATCCCGTAACAGAGGCCGAGCACCGGCGTGCCCAGCTCGAGCAGACCGGGCTGCGCCGTGGGGACGCCTTCGCCGTACACCGAGTTGGGCCCGCCACTCAGGATGATCCCCTTCGGACCCCACTCGCGAATCCACTCGATGCTCCGCGACGGCGGGTGGATCTCGCAGTACACCCGCTGCTCACGCACCCGGCGGGCGATGAGCTGGGTGAACTGGGAGCCGAAATCGATGATGAGGATGCCGTCGGGGTGAGTCATTCAGTGGTCATTGGTTGAGAGGTTGAGAGGTTGAGAGGTTGAGAGGTTGAGCGGTTGAAAGGGGCGGAGGGTTGAGTGTCGGTGCCCTGGGCGTCGGTCATGCGGGTGAACCGAATGGATCGGGAACTTCGCTGGCGAACAGGTCCGTCAGCCGCTCCCGCGGCCGCACCACCGCCCAACGCCCCGCCTCGACCAGCACCTCAGCAGCCCGCGCTCGGCTGTTGTAGTTGGAACTCATCGCAAAGGCGTACGCCCCCGCACCGAGCACCGCGAGCAACCCGCCCGCCGGCACTGGCGGGAGGTCGCGCTCCAGCGCCAGGAAATCACCCGTCTCGCACACCGGCCCCACAATGTCCGTCGGCGTCGCCTCACCTTCGACCGGCTCGGCGGGGACAATCTCGTGCCACGCCTTGTACAGAGAGGGCCGCAGCAGGTCGTTCATCCCGGCATCGACAATCGCGATGTCGTGACCACCCGAATGCTTGCGGTGCACCACCCGGGTGAGCATCACGCCGGCGTTGCCGACGAGGTAGCGGCCCGGTTCCACATGGATCGTGCAGCCGGAGGCGCCGAGCGCGTCGCGGATGGCGCCAAACCAATCGGCGGGGGCGAGGGGCTTCTCGTCGTGATACCGGATCCCGATCCCGCCTCCGATGTCGAGCACTGCCGGAGAGTGGCCAGCGGCACGAACCCGTTCGAGCAGGCCAAGCAGCCGGGCAACCCCGGCCACATACGGCTCGACGTCGAGGAGCTGCGAGCCCAGGTGCATCGCCAGCGTGTCGAGCGTGAGGGCCGGGTTCTCGTCGATGATCGCCAGCGCTTCATCGAGCTGGTCGGTCGGTACCCCGAACTTGAGCCCACCCTTGCCAGTGGAGATGTACGGATGGGTGTCCACGGTCACGTCGGGGTTGACCCGGATTCCGACCCTGACGGAGGCTCCACGCAGGTCGGCGATCATCGCCAGCCGGCGCAACTCGGCCACGGACTCGACGTTGATGTGCCCGACACCCGCCGCAAGGGCGGCCACCAGTTCGTCGTCGGTCTTCCCCACCCCGCTGAACACGATGTCGCCCGGTGTGAAGCCCGCCGCGAGCACCCGCAGCAACTCGCCGCCGCTCACGATGTCGGCGCCGGCGCCCATGGTGGCCAGCAGGCGGAGCACGGCGAGGTTGCTGTTCGCCTTGACCGCAAAACAGATCCGGTGCGGCACGCCCTCCATCGCGCGGTCGAGCGCACGGTAGCGTTCGCGAATCCCTTCGGCGTCGTACACGAATGCGGGAGTGCCAACGTCGGCGGCGATCACGCTTAGGGGGACGCCGGCCATTGCGAGACGACCGTCGGGGTCGCGGGTGAGGCCGGCAACGGCGAGGAGGCCGTCAGTCATTAGTGGTCAGCCGTCGCGAGCTCGTCGCTGAAGCGACGGCTCGGCTGAAAAAGCCCTGAAGGGCTGTCGTCACGGACAGTGTCATGGACGGCCGCAGCGCCCCACGGGTGGCGCAGCGAGCTCCGCGCTTCGGCGCGCCCTTGCCGCATGCCCCGACGCGTCCGGCGAGGGAAGCCGTGCCGCGAAGCGGCGGAAGGCGACGAGCCGGGCGCGGCGCGCCGAATCGGAGCGAGCGAGCAACGCGTGGGGTGCGAGGCCGGTGCGACGGCAGCCGTCGAGCAACACGTGGGGCGCGAGGCCGGTGAGTCAGGAGCCGTCAATACGCCCGCGCCCACAACGCTTCCACCACCGCCGGCCTTCCCGTCCATATGCATGTCGTCGGCGCAGTCTTCGACCGGAACTCCGGGTCGGGTAGGCACCGGATCGTCGCCTTGGTCTGCTCCTTGATCTCCTGCTCCACCGCCGGGTCGCCGCAGAAGCCGGCGTACACGAACCCGCCGTTCTTCTCGATGAAGGCGATGAACTCTTCCTTGCTGGCCGGATTGCGCAGCGACGCCGCCTCGCGACGCGCCCGCGCCTGGTCGAGCAACCCCTGCTGCATCGTGTCCATCTCCGTCTTCAGCCGGTCGCCAAGGCCGGCCATCGGGAGCGACTCCTTGCCGCCCAGTCGGCGGGCGAGCATCACGCTCGATGCCGCGATGTCGCGGGGGCCGAGCTCGATGCGGAACGGCGTGCCGCGCGCTTCCCACTCGTAATATTTGGCGCCGGGCTTCATGTCGCGGTAGTCGGCGGTCACGCGAATACCGGCAGCGCGAAGTTCGCCCATCAGCGATATCGCTGCGGCAAAGGTCTGGTCGCGTTCCTCTTCCTTTCGCCAGATCGGGATGATCACAACCTGCCACTGCGCCAGCCGCGGGGGGCACACCATGCCGACATCGTCGCCGTGGGTCATGATCAGCCCACCAACCAAACGCGTCGACACGCCCCACGATGTGCTCCACACATGGTCGAGCCCGCCTTCGGCGGTCTGGAATGTGACGTCGAACGCCTTGGCGAAATTCTGGCCGAGTGCGTGGGAGGTGCCAGCCTGGAGAGCGCGGTTGTCTTGCATGAGTGCTTCGCACGAATAGGTGCGGATTGCGCCGGCGAACTTTTCGCTGTCGGTCTTGGGGCCTGTCACCACCGGCATTGCCATCCAGTCTTCCATGAACCGGCGGTAGAGGTTCAGGATCTGCAGCGTTTCGTCCTGCGCCTCGGCCTCGGTGGCGTGCGCGGTGTGGCCTTCCTGCCAGAGGAACTCGGTGGTGCGCAGGAAGAGACGGGTGCGCAGTTCCCAGCGCACCACGTTGGCCCACTGATTGATCAGCAGCGGCAGGTCGCGATAGCTCTGGATCCACTTCGAGAACATCGCGTAGATGATCGTCTCGGAGGTGGGCCGCACCACCAGCGGCTCCTCGAGTTCCTTGCCGCCGCCGTGCGTGACCACCGCAAGCTCGGGCGCGAACCCTTCGACGTGTTCCGCTTCCTTCGAGAGGAAGCTCTGCGGAATGAACAGCGGGAAGTAGGCGTTCTGGTGTCCGGTGTCCTTGAACATTCGGTCGAGCGCCTGCTGCATCTGCTCCCAGATGGCGTAACCGTTCGGCCGGATCACCATGCACCCGCGCACCGGCGAATAGTCCGCCAGCTCGGCGCGCATGATGACCTCGTTGTACCAGGCGCTGAAATCCGCTTCGCGCGTGGTCAGGGCTTTCGAATCAGCCATTCGTCAATCCGTCGTGGTGAGTAGGTGGAGGCAGTGCGTCGCCACCGATGCACGCGGTACTGGCTCTTGAAGCTTGCGGACTAGATCCTTGACCTGCACCTCGCCGCGCTCGCGATCGTCAGGGCCGATCACCACGGCCATCCGGGCACCACGCGCGTCGGCCAATTTGAGCTGCTTACCGAGGTTGCCACCGGCGAGCGCATGTTCGACCCGGAGTCCGGCGTCGCGCAGTTCGTGCACGAGTGCCAGCACGTGCGGTGCGTCGTCGGCCGTGACACTCGCCACGAACGCATCGATGCTGCTCGGCATTTCGGGCTTGAGGCCCCGTTCCTTGAGCAACTCGCCGAGGACCACGTCGCCCATACCGAAACCCACCGCGGGGAGATCGACGCCGCCGAGCGACGCGAGCAACGTATCGTAGCGACCGCCACCGCAGATGGCGCGGAGTGAGCGCTGCACATCGAACAACTCGAACACGGTTCCGGTGTAGTAGGCCAGACCGCGGACGATGGTGAAGTCGATCTCGATGTAATCGCCCAGCCCCATCGCATCGAGTGCTGCGACCACATCGAGCAGCCCGAACTCGGCGGCATCAATCCCAATTTCCTTCGCGTGCGCCTCGAGGTCAGCGCGCGACCGAATTGCCGCTGCGCGAAAGATCGCGTCGGCATGCGACCCCAAGCCAAGTTCGTCGAGCCGCGCACGGGCAGCCGGCGCACCGGTGCGCTCGAGTTTGTCGATCACACCGAGTGCATCGGCAAAGCGATCGACGGGGAGGCCGGCGTGGGTCAGGATGCGGTTGAGCGCCACGCGATCGGAGAGCCGCACCCGGAAGTCGGCCGACGAGAGCCCCAGCTCTCGGCATACATCGATCGCGAGTGCAATCACTTCGGCGTCGGCGCGCGGGTCGGTCTCGCCGACGAGATCGCAGTTGAGCTGGAAATGCTCGCGGAGGCGCCCCTTCTGCTGCTTCTCGTAGCGGAACAGCTGCGGCACCGAGAACCAGCGGATCGGCTTGCGCATCCCGCCGGCGTGCGCCGAGACCATGCGGGCAAAGGTGGGAGTCATCTCGGGACGCATCGCGACGCGGCGATCGCCCTTGTCGGTGAACTCAAAGAGTTGGGTGACGATCTCGTCGCCGCTCTTCGCAGTGTAGAGGTCGAGTGGCTCCAGCGGCGGGCCGTCGTACTCGACAAACCCATACCGCGCGGCCACTCGGCGCCATGCGGCCTGGATGTGGGACCGAAAGGAGAGGTCTTCGGGCGGGAAATCGCGGAACCCCGGCAAGGCCTGAAATGACATGGCGCAAAATAACCGCACCTCGTGTCCGCGGACCTTTTCACCGCGGGCTATAGGTCCATCACGCGGGCTCGGGCGCGGGGATTCCGGCAACGGCGCCCTGCCCGTTGCAAGCGCCCGTGACTGGCGCGCCGTCGCGCCGTTAGCGCACACCGTCGGCTCGGAAGCCCGCCCATTCGGCACCCGTAGGATCCGAGCCTCCTCTGCCGGACCCCGCATCCCTCGCCGCAGTCGGGTGTCATGCGCGCCACTGGCAGGTGGGTCAGCATCGATCGACGCGATCGATTTTTCGCGTTCAACCGGGTGAGGGCAAGCGGGTGCGCGGCGCGCTGCGGCGGGAGGACTTCTCTTCCGCGCGCCCCCTCCGCATGCACCATTCGCTTCCCGAGGGAAGCCGGGCCGCTGCGTGCCCGCAACGCGGGTGGCAGCGGCGGAAGGCGACGAGGGAAGCGAGGCGCGCGGAGTAAGTCCGACCAAGCGGCGGGTCGCGACCCGCGAGCCCGTGGACGCCTCGCACCGCGATCCACGGACACGGTTGACATACTGTGTGGCACACACTATTGTTTGCCACATGCCTAAGACGACACCCCCAGAGCAGCCGGCCCCTGAAGTCATGGAGAAGCTCACGCTCGAGCTCCGGCGCGGCTTCATCGTGCTGGCGTGCCTCGCCCAGGTCGACGAGCCCAGTTACGGCTACGAGCTCCAGCAGCGGCTCGCCGATGCCGGGATGGCGATCGAGCAGGGCACGCTCTATCCCCTGCTCCGCCGCCTCCAGGAACAGGGGCTGCTCGATGAGCAGTGGAGCACGGAGGGGAGCCGCCCTCGGAAGTACTACCAGATCACTGCGGCCGGTCGCGCGGCCCGGAAGACGTTGCAGGTCCAGTGGGATGACATGTCAGCGGTGCTCGACACCCTGCTGACCAAACAGGGAGGAAACTGACATGGAACTGATCGACCGGTATGTCGAAGCGGTGGGTGAGCGGATCGCCGCGCCGCGGCGCCACGAAATCGAAGCCGAACTGCGGGCCGCGATTCTCGATGCGCTCGAGGCACGCGACGAGTCGCCTGAAAGCGAGGCCGCGGTGTCGGCGGTGCTCGCCGAGTTCGGAGCGCCCGAGGTTGTCGCCGCCGAATACGAACCGGCGCGTCGCTATCTCATCGGGCCGGAGCTGTATCCCGATTTCCTGGTCGGCCTGCGTGTAGCCCTCACGGCGCTCGTGATCGGCTGCACCATCACCTTTGGTGTCGCGGTGGTGTCAGGCGGATTCACCAACTTTCGCGCCGGTGAACTCCTGATGGATGCGATCAGGCTCGGCGTGATGGCCGCGCTCGTTGGCGTGGTGCTAATGGTGGTCGTGTTCGCGTGGCTGCAACGCACCAACCGGAGGATCCCGACGCGACTGGCGGTGGGGCCAGAGCCGTGGAGCCCCCTCAAGCTCAAGCAACAGCGCGTCGAGAAGATGTCACGCGGCGGTGCATTCTTCGGGCTGGTGCTCTCTGCCATCGTGCTGATGGTACTCGGCTCGATCGGCTCGTCTGCTCGCGACGCGCTCGCGACTGCTCCTCCCGAATGGCGGTCGGCTTTGCAGGACGGCGTGATCACCAGTGTGCTGTTGCTCCAGGCAGGGATGGTGGCGTCGGTGATCGCGCACGCCATCGCGTTGGTTCGTGGGGGGTGGGACAATGGCACACGCGCCGCGCGCTTCGTCGCCGACGTGATTGCTGTCGGAGTGTTCGGCCGGGCGGCATTCATGCTCCGGCTCGAGCGCGACCACATGGTGAGCGGTGATGCGCTGACCGCGACGCAGGCCGACTGGCTCATCCTCACCGCGGCTGCGGTGGCGATCGTAATGGCGGTGATCGTGATCGCGTACTGGTGGCGAGTGTGGAGGCGTAACGGGGCGCAACGTGTGGTGAGCGGCGCTGCGGC
>JBDSMU010000068.1:0-2948 GCA_039915685.1 Gemmatimonadales bacterium
CGCTTTGCGTCGGAGCTCGCGTCATCCTGACCACCCGTGACGAAGCGCGCGACCCCCGGAGGCTGCAGCGGGCCATCGCAGAGCATGGTGTGACGGTGGTGCAGGCAACGCCCTCGCTCTGGCGACTTATGCTCGAAGGCGGTTGGCAGGGAGCGCCCACCCTGCTCGCGCTTTCCGGTGGGGAACCACTGACGGTGGATCTCGCGGCGCGGATCCTCGAACGCACCGGGAGGCTGTGGAACCTGTATGGCCCGACCGAAACAACGGTCTGGTCCGCGGGTGGCCCCATCCAGCGTGGCCAGCGCGTAATCACCATCGGTCGGCCGATCGCGAACACGAGGCTCTACGTACTGGACCCCTCCGGTGCGCCGTCGCCGATCGGCGCCATCGGCGAGCTCTACATCGCCGGTGATGGCGTGGCCCGGGGCTATCTCGACCAACCCGTGCTCACTGCCGAGAAGTTCGTGCCGCCGCCTTCCGGCCTGCCCGAGCCGCTCAACACGCGCCTCTTCCGGAGCGGCGACCGTGCCCGCGTCCGAGCGAATGGGGAGATCGAGGTGCTCGGCCGGCTGGACCATCAAATGAAACTCCACGGCTTCCGCATTGAACCCGGCGAGATCGAGGTCGCCCTGGCGATGCATCCGATGATTCGCGAGAGCATCGTTGTGGTGAGAGACACTGCCAGAGGAGACCGACACCTGGTCGCGTACGTCGTGCTCGATGGCGCGTCGGAACCGACCGCCGCCGAGCTTCGCGAATTTCTCCGTGCCACCCTGCCTGCGCATCTTGTCCCGGCGCTCTTCGTCCCACTGCCCCGGTTTCCCCTTTCCGTCAGTGGCAAGGTCGATCGCTCGGCCCTGCCCCCACCGCCCGACGTCGTCGTAGGCTCCGCCGCCACGGCACCCCGCACACCGCTCGAGGCGCGACTGGTCGACCTCGTGGCGCAGGTCCTCGGCATCCCGGAGGCTGGCGTGCACGACAACTTCTTCGACTTCGGCGGCGGCTCGATCCAGATTCTCGAGTTCGTGGTCCGGGCCCAGGCCGAAGGCATTACCCTCCTTCCGGAGTGGTTCTTCGAGCACCAAACCATGGCGGAGTTGGCGGCCTTCATCGGTCACGACGCCGCACGGGCCGCCGTCGCCGCGAGCCGCGAAGATGTCTGACCCTCTCGCGGTACGCCGTGTCACGCTGATCGAGAGCCTGGGCGTGTACCTGCCAACCCGGGAACTGTCGACTCAGGCTGTGATGGATGGCTGTGCCACCCCCATCCGGTTCCCGATGGAGCGGATGTCGGGGATCAAGTCGCGTCGTGTCGGGGGCGAGGCCGAGTACGCGACCGACCTCGCCATTGCGGCGATCACCCGATGCCTCGCGACGTCCCGCCACACCGCGGCGGACGTCGACATCATCATTAGCACAAGTGTGTCACGCTGTGACGGCCCCAGTCTCTGGGTCTCCCACGAGCCGTGCATGGCGGTGCGGCTCAGGCACCATTTCGGGTTCGATCGTGCCATTGCCTTCGATGTAGGCAGTGCCTGTGCCGGCATGTTTACCGGTATCAATATCGTGCAGGCGCTCATCGCCCGCGGCACGATCGCGTGTGGTTTGGTGGTGAGCGGGGAGTACATCTCCCACCTATCCGACACCGCTCAAAAGGAAATCACCACGATTCTTGACACTCGCCTGGCCTGCCTCACTCTGGGCGACGCCGGGGCGGCGGTTATGCTCGAAGCCACCAGCCATGCTGATCTCGGCTTTGAAGCCCTCGCGATGTCCACGTTTGGGGCACACGCCCGGCACTGCATGGCACACCCGACGCTCGAGCCGCACGGCGGCGTCATCATGCACACTGATGCACTGAAGATGACAGAAGCGGCCACGCGGCACGGCGCCAGCCATGCGCTGGAGACGATGGAGGCGACGGGCTGGACCCCCGAGTCGTTCCAGCACCTGATCATGCACCAGACCTCGAGCACGGCCCTCTCCAGTGCCATGCGGGAGATCAATCGTGTCATGCAACAGCGGAGCTGCCACCCCGGGAATACCATCGACAACCTCGCCCACCGCGGCAACACCGCCTCGACGTCCCATTTCGTCGCGCTGGCAGATCAAATCGCGACCGGCAGGATCGCATCCGGTGACCGGGTGATCTTCGCCATCAGCGGCTCCGGTCTGACTGTGGGGACCGGCCTGTATACGCTGGACGACCTGCCGGAGCGGTTCCGCACGACTGCAAACGCAGCGGATCGCGATTCCGTGCCGCGATCGATGCCAGGCTCGACCCAGTCGGCTCGGCCGCGCGTCCGGATCGAGAGCGTGGGAACTGTCCCGGCCGATGACCGCGGACTTCGGGACACGCCATCAATGCTCCGAGCGGCGGCCGAGGACTGCCTCAGCCGGTCATCACATGGACGTAATGATCTCGGGCTGCTGATTTCGGCCGGCGTGTACCGGAGCGGTTTCCTTTTTGAGCCGGCACTGGCCGCCCTCCTCGCCGGGGACCTCGAGATCAACACATCGATGAGCACCGCAAACGACCAGAGGACGCTGGCCTTCGACGTGGTCAACGGCGGTGTCGGTCCGCTCAACGCCTGCTACGTCGCTGTCGAGATGATCCGTGCAGGCAAGGTCGCCGCCGCGATGATCGTGGCATCGGAGGTCGAGAACAATGCTGCCCTGCCGGGTGAAGCACTGCTCGGTCTCGAGACAACCGGATCGGCGCTGATCCTCGATCAGGCGCCCGATCAGCAAGCCGGCTTTGGCAGCTTCTTCTTCCGGTCGTTCACCGATCACCTGGACGCGATGACCACGCGTTGCATTCAGCGCGACGGGAGACCCATGCTCCTGATCCAGCGTGATCCTGCCTACGCGCGCCTGTGCCTCGACGCGATCGTCGCAACCGTCTCCGAGTTTCTCGCGACTGAGGCGCTCGCGCCCCAACAGGTTGC
>JBDSMU010000071.1:0-23188 GCA_039915685.1 Gemmatimonadales bacterium
CGGACACCCAGCGCGAGCAACGACGTCGTGGCCGCGGTCGGTTCCTCATCGGTCAGCCCCTCGTACACCTCGGCGTACAACCGGGACATCGTGACCGCCTCGGTCGTGAAGTGCCGCATCACGATCAGGCTTGCACCAGCGCTCAGCCCGGCGAGCAGCGCGACGAGCATCACCGCGACGCCTGGTGCGAAGCGGCGAATCCGGTCGCTACGCGACCGGGGCGAGGCGATCGGTCCCGACATAGGGGACCAGTGCGGCGGGGAGGACGACTGAGCCATCGCGCTGCTGCCCGTTCTCGAGCAGCGCGACGATCGTGCGGGGGAAGGCGACGCCCGACGCGTTGAGGGTGTGCACGAACTCGGGCTTCGCCCCGGGTTCTGGTCGGTAGCGGATCGATGCTCGGCGCGCCTGGAAATCGGTGAACGTCGATGCACTCGACGCCTCAAGCCACGCGCCGACCCCACTCGCCCAGACCTCGAGGTCGATTGTCGCGGCGCTCGCAAAGCCGACATCTCCGGCCGCGAGCGTGAGGGCCCGGTACGGAATCCCGAGACGCTGCAGCACCGTCTCGGCGTGGCCGGTGAGGAGCTCGTGTTCCCGAACGCTGTCTTCGGGTCGGACCAGACGCACCAACTCCACCTTGTCGAACTGATGCACCCGCACCAGACCACGGGTATCACGGCCGTGTGCTCCCGCCTCGCGCCGAAAACACGGGGTGTACGCCACCATCGCGATCGGCAACTGGTCGGCGTCGAGGATCTCGTCGCGGTGGATGTTGGTGATCGGCACCTCGGCGGTGGGGATCAGGAAGAACTCCTCCCCCCCGGTTCGGTAGAGGTCATCCTCGAACTTCGGGAGTTGACCGGTGCCCGTCAGCGATGCGCGGTTGACCAGGTAGGGCGGCTGCACCTCGACATAGCCGTGCTCGCCGGTGTGAAGGTCAAGCATGAAGTTGGCGAGCCCGCGTACGAGACGCGCACCCATCCCGGTGAAAAGCGGGAAACCAGAGCCGGTGATCTTGGCGCCACGCGGCAGGTCGAAGAGGCCCAGGTCGGCGCCGATCTCCCAGTGGGGCCGCGGGGTGAAATCGAACGTCGGCAGCTCACCCCAAGTCCGCAGCACCTGATTGTCCGCCACTGTGCCGTCGGGCACGTTGTCGAGAACAAAATTCGGCAGCACCAGCAGGTGTCCGTCTAGCAACGCGTCGATATCGCGCAAGTCGGTTTCCAACGTGTGCACCGATTCCGCCGAGGCCTTGAGTGTCGCAAGGAGTGCGTCGGCCGACGTACCGGCACGCTTGTGTTTCGCCACCTCCGCGCTCTGCGCGTTGCGCTCGGCCTGAAGTCCCTCGACACGGGTGACCAGCGCGCGGCGTCGGCTGTCGAGCTCAACCACTCGATCGAGTTGCACGAGGGCGTCGTCGTCGAGACGTCGTGCGAGCGCTGCCCGCGCACCTGCAGGATCGCGGCGGATCAGGCGGACATCAATCATCGATCACGACGTCGGGATGCCAACTTCAAGATTGCGATAGCCGCAGTTGGTGTTCGCCAGCACCTCGAGGCGCACCGTCCGGCGCGCGGCGTCGAAGTCGAGGACTCGCAGCTTCGCATACTGCGGCACACCGAGAAAGCAGGTGATGCGCGAACGCGCGGCGATCACGTCGCCCGGGGCGATGTCGAGCGAGTCGGTGATCAGGTACCCATTTTGGGGCGCAGATTTCAGGTTGGCGAATGTCTCCGTCCGGCGCTGCAGTCCCGGCGGTGTTGACCCGCCGGGGAGGCCAAGGCCAGCCAGCGGTACCAGAACTGACCGCGCACCGATCAACAGGTAGGCGAAGTCGAAACCGGCGCTCTGGTCGGTACGGATGGTGCGAGCCTCGGGGATCGAGTAGGCCGATGGAATCGTGAGGTCGGCACCGACGAGCGCGCCCAGTGTCACGGTGTCGACCACGTTGTCAATGGACGCCAGTGGGAGCTGGTTGCCATTGCAGGCCACGAGCGCGAGGAGCGGAAGGAACCACGATGCGATGGGCTTCATGCGAGAAGGTTAGGCAACCGGGAGAGGAGCGGCAACCCACGGTGTTTGCTTGACTTCGACGTCGCGGAGCGCCTACGTTGGCGCTCCCCGAACCCGCCCGGAGTTGCCACCGATGACCCCCCTTCGCTCCGTCCTCGCCGCCCTCGCCGAACGGCCGGACGTCGCGGGGGCCGCCGTGATCAGCGACGAGGGCCTGGTGATCGCGTCCAGCCTTCCCGACGTTCTCGACGCCGACGCGGTAGCGGCCTTCACCGTGAGCGCCCACCGCGCCATCGACTCGCTCGCGGGCACCGTTCGACATGGTGCGGTCGACGAGGCAGTTATTGCGTCGGGCACCGGGTCGATGGTGCTGGTGCGCCTGGGCGCCGGAGCGACCCTTCTGCTGCTGGCTGCCCCCGACGGGGACCTGGGCGCGCTGCTGTACGAGGTTCGAAGGCACGGACCGACGCTCGCGGCGCTGGCATGACGGTGATCCGCTGATGCAATGGGCGATCCTTCTTGCCGGCGGATCGGGAACGCGGTTCTGGCCGCTTTCGTCGCCGACCCACCCGAAACAACTGCTCCCGCTCGCCGGCCCGCGCTCGAGCGCTGAGGAGGCGGTCGACCGCCTCGCCGGATTCATCCCGGTGGAGCGGATTCTTGTCGTGACCGGCGCTGCGCTCGCCGAACGACTGCAGGAGCGCCTCCCCGTTCCCGCGGAGAACTACCTCATCGAGCCACGCGCGGCATCGACCGGACCGGCGCTGGTGTGGGCGTCCATCGAGGCTTCCCGCCGCGATCCCGATGCAGCAGTACTGTCGATGCACGCCGACTGGACCGTGCGCGACACCGCCGCGTTTGTGGCGTGCGCGGCCACCGCGCTCGACACGGCTCGTCGTCACGAGCGACTGGTGACGGTGGGAATCGTCCCCTCGCGTCCGGACACCGGTTTCGGCTATATCGTCCCTGGAACGCGACTCGACGCGGCTGCGCGCACCGTCGAGCGATTCGTCGAGAAGCCTGATGCGTCGCGCGCGCTCGACCTCATGGCGAACGGCGCGCTGTGGAACAGCGGCCTGTTCGCATGGCGGGCCCACGATCTGCGCCGCGAGGTGCTGGCGCACACCGATGAGATCGCGCCCTATCTCGATCGCCTCGACGTCGGCGATGTCGCCGGGTTTTTTGCCGGGGTGCGCGGGGTCTCGATCGATGTGGGCCTCTTCGAGCGGAGCACTGCGGTCGCGGTGGTGCCGGGTGACTTCGCGTGGGATGACATCGGCACGTGGGAAGCGCTTGCCCGGGTCAGGCCGAGGGATCGCCGCGGCAACGTGGTGCAGGGCGCCGTGACGTTGGTCGATTGCAGCGATTGCATAGTCTGGAACGACGGACCGCCGATGGTGCTGAGCGGCGTCCGTGATCTCGTCGTGGTGCACGCCAACGGCCGCACCCTGGTGCTGGAGCGGAGCGCCGCCGCACACCTCAAGCAGACCCTGGATGCACTCCCCACGGGCGTGCGTGAACTGGAGTAGCATGAAGACGCTGTACCTGCTCGAACCCGCAAACCCCGGTGCGCGGTGGACCCCCTTCGCGGGGGCCGGCCCGCTATCTGAACTCCGCGCCGGCGCGTGGCGGCTTCGTGAGCGCTGGGAACGTGCGCTCGGCGCCGAGACCAAGGGGATTATCGCTACTCACGCGGGCGTGGCACAACCCGGCTCGCCGCCCACCATCGATGGCAGTTCGATCGTCGGCCCGGCGTGGGTCGTCGACGTCACGTACGCACCCCGCATTCCGATGCGGGCCATTGGTGAGGCGCATCGGTTGCTGCATGTCGGGCGCGCGGTCGCATGGCGCCTCGACGCGGGGGAGCGCTGGCAGGGGCCGTTCGAGCGCGGCAACGGCAGGGTGATCGACGGAATCCTGCTCACCGGTGCCGCCGACCTGGTGACGGCCCTGGAAGAGTTGCTCTTCACCGACACGCTGGCGGGCCTCGAAGGCGGTACCGATCCGATCCCGGCACACACCATTGTCCTCGGCAACCCCGGAGCCATTGCCCTGCGCGGTGCGGAGCTCGAACCCGGCGTGGTGATCGACGTTCGGAAGGGTGCAGTCATCCTCGACGAAGGTGTGACGGTGCGCAGCGGCACCCGCCTCGAGGGCCCCCTCTGGGCGCACGCCAACACCTGGCTCCTCGGCGGCTCGATGCGGCACCTGAGCGCGGGTCCTCACTGTCGGCTGCACGGCGAGATCAGCACCAGTGCCTTCTCAGGCTACGCCAACAAGAGCCACGACGGATTTATCGGTCACTCCGTGATCGGGGCATGGGTGAACCTGGGCGCCGGCACGATCACGTCGAATTTGAAAAACACCTATGGCGCGATCCGTCTTGACACCGGCGCCGAACGGATTGAAACGAGGCGTACCAACCTGGGTGCGTTGATTGGCGATCATGCCAAGACGGCGATCGGCACGCTGCTTTCCACGGGCAGCATCATCGGCGCGGGCGCAAACCTCTTCGGAGCGCCGCGGGCGCCCAGACACGTCCCGGCCTTCGCCTGGGGAGGCGAAGACGCCACGCTACTGCGCGCCGATGCGTTCGTCGACGTGGCGAAGAGGGTAATGCCGCGGCGCGGCGTCGAGGTGTCGACGGCCATCGAGGCATCGCTGCGTGCGATGCACCGGCGGCTGACGGCCCCATGACGGCTGCGGCCCCCCGTCCCCTGCGCGCCGCCGACCTATCGGCGACACTGGTGGTGCTGGGGTCCGGTTCGAAGGGGAACGCCTTCGCGCTCACATGCGGCGATGCGCTCCTGCTGGTCGACGCAGGCTTTTCATGTCGGGAGATCGAGCGCCGCTTGGAGCTGGCCGGTCTGTCGCTTTCAGGGCTGGTTGCGATCGCGCTCACCCACGAGCATGGCGATCACGCGAGTGGAGCCACCCGGCTGGCCCGGAAGTGCAGTGTGCCGGTCGTCACCTCGCTTGGCACCTTTCGCGCATTGGCGCGTGGCGGCGATCCGTGTGACTTCCTTCCCTTGGGAACCAGAGGGCCGGTGGAAGTCGGCCCGTTCATGATCAGCGCCTGTCCCACCTCTCACGATGCCGCGGAGCCCGTGGCAATCGGAATCACGCTCCCCGACGGTACCGCGATCGGAATTGCATATGATCTCGGGCGGCCCACCCAAGCGGTGCGGTGGTTCCTGCGGGGGATGCATTGTCTGGTGATCGAAGCCAATCACGACGATACGCTGCTGCGGACCAGCGGGTATCCGGTGGTCGTGCAACAGCGAATCGCGGGTCCTGCCGGACATCTCTCGAATCACGATGCCGGTCGGCTTCTCGACGCCGTGCATCACGCGGCGCTGAACACGGTGGTGCTGGCACACCTCAGCCAGCGCTGCAACCATCCCGACACAGCGCGGCGTGACATTGCCCATTGCCTCGCCGCCCTCGGGTTCGACGGTGACCTGGTGGTCGCGCTCCAGGACGGCCCGATGACACCCATTGCGGTACGAGGGCCATTGCAGCGCTCGCTCTTCCGCTAGCCGCGTCCGATGCTCAGCGTCGTGCGTCCGGATCGTCGGGAATGCGCACTCCGGCGGGGCGCGGTGTCGGCGGACCGGTTCGACGCAACGTGACGGGCTTGCGCAGGTCGCCGCCCGAGAGCGTAAGGGCGTTGCCCTTCATCGAAAGCCGGTAGCGTTCCCACTCGCCTCCGACGGCAATCGCGATGCGGTCACCAGCGACGCGCCAGCGCACCATCTCCTTGCCCCAGCTCGCACTGGAATCGGCCCGGATCACCACTTCACGCGGGCCGTTGCCGACGTCGGCGCCGCCCGCAACTCGCCACGTTCCCGTGAGGTCCGGCCCCTTCGACTGGCCAGCGAGGGCGATTGGCGCGGCGAGGACAAACGTGAGCAGCAGACGAGCAGTCACGACAGCGACTCCGGTATTGGACCAGCTGGTAACGGCCGACACGGTTGCGGGGTTCCGCGCTTCACTGCTTCTTCGCCAGCGACGAGTCACGGATCGACTTGAACTCGGTGCCCGCCTTCCACGTCGGCCAGATCGAATCGTTGGCCACCCGACGTCCGACCTCGAAGAGTAGTCCGAGGTCGGCCACCGCGCCGCGCAGGTCCCAGTTGGCCTTCACTTCGTCGGACGGCTGGTGGTAATCCTGGTTCGTGTACTCATCGCGCTTCTGCTTGCCGAATCCTTCCGGCTTGCCGATGTACTTCGTGCCCGCCTCCAGATACATCGCGGGCACGCCCTGCTTGGCGAATTCAAAGTGATCGGATCGGAAGTAGAATCCCTTCTCCGGCTCGGAATCCGGTGAGAGGGTGCGCTGCCTTCCGCCGGCGACGACGCCGAGGATGTCGTCGAGGGTGCTGTTGCCGAGACCGATCACCGTGACATCGCTGGTCGGGCCCCATTGGTTGAAGCCGTCGATGTTGAAATTCGCGAGCGTCTTCGTAAGTGGGTAGAGCGGGTTGCCGACGTAATAGCGCGCGCCGAGCAGGCCCTTCTCCTCGGCGGTCACGGCCATGAAGATCATGGTGCGCCGTGGTTGCTCGTCCAGCCCCTTGTATGCCCGCGCCAATTCGAGCAGCGCGGCCACGCCGGTGGCGTTGTCGAGTGCGCCGTTGTAGATCGAATCCCCCGCAACCGGCTGACCGATGCCGAGGTGATCCCAGTGCGCGGTAAAGATCACGTACTCGTTGCGCAGTGACGGATCGGTGCCGGCCAGTTTCGCCACAACATTTCGGGTGTCGACCGTGCGCACCGCGTTGTTGATCCGAAAGGTGGCGGTGGCGCCGAGGGGAACCGGGGCAAAACCAGGGAGCCGAGCGCTCGCCGCGAGGGCGTCGAAATCGTGCCCACCGGCCTTGAAGAGCTCTCTCGCTTTGGCCTCGGTGATCCACGCCTCGACGGCCACGCGACCCGCGTTCCCGTCGCGGTGTCGCACGTCCATCGTCTCCGCGCCCCAGCTCCCCGAGACCACATCCCACGGGTAGCCAGCAGGTCCGGTCTGGTGCACGATGATCGCGGCGGCAGCGCCGCGGCGTGATGCCTCCTCGTACTTGTAAGTCCACCGACCGTAATAGGTCATGGCGTTGCCGCGGAATATCGCGGTGTCGAGCACCGTCGAGTCGCGCGCGTCACGCACTGGCGGATCGTTCACCAGGATCACGACGGTCTTGCCAGTGAGGTCGGTGCTCTTGAAGTCGTCCCAGTGATACTCCGGCGCTTCGACACCGTACCCCACGAACACCAGTTCGGAGTTGATCGACTCGACGACTGGCGCCTCCCGTCGAGTACCAGCGACGTAATCCGTCCGGTAGCGCAGCGGAATGCGCCGCCGCCCGACCTGGAATTCAGCGGTCGGGTCAGGAGTGAATCCCACGACGGCGACCGCCTGGGTCCAGGTGCCATCGGGATTCCCCGGCTCGAGACCGAGTCGCTCGAATGCGCTGGTGAGGTAGCGGACCACCTTGTCCTCGAACGGCGTACCGGGCCCGCGCCCGCCCATGGAATCGTCGGAGAGGATGCGCACCGAGTGCAACAGCGAATCGGCGCTGATTGATGGCACTGGTTCCGGGGGGGGACCGGACTCGCTGCAGGCGGCGAGACCGAGGGCGATGACGAGAGAAGTGGCAGGAACGCAGAGGAATCGCATCGGGGCTCCGGGCTTGGTCGGGCGAGACACGCGAGTGTGCCGGAAACATAACGGGCGCCCCCGAAGGAGCGCCCGCCATGGCCTGATGATCCTTGCGCTCCGCCGGGCGGCGCGCTCGGGTCGGGTCCGAGTCGGACCTAGTACATCCCGCCCATGCCGCCACCGCCACCCATCGGCGCCGACGCCTTGTCTTCCTTGCGCTCGACCACGACGCATTCGGTCGTCAGGAGCAGGCCCGCGATCGACGCCGCATTCTGCAGCGCGGTGCGGGTCACCTTGGTCGGGTCGATGACACCAGCAGCCATCATGTCCTCGTAGACGTCCGTGGCGGCGTTGTAGCCAAACGCCTTCTCGGTCGATTCCTTGACCCGGGCGACCACGATCGAACCCTCGACGCCCGCATTGGCGGCGATGGCGCGAATCGGCTCCTCGATCGCACGGCGGATGATGTTGACGCCGATCTTCTCGTCGCCTGACACGTCCACCTTGTCGAGCGCACTCTGGCTGCGCAACAGGGCAACACCGCCGCCCGGCACGATGCCTTCCTCGACCGCGGCACGCGTGGCGTGCAGGGCATCCTCGACGCGAGCCTTCTTTTCCTTCATCTCGGTCTCAGTGGCCGCGCCGACATTGATCACGGCCACGCCGCCGGCGAGCTTCGCCAGCCGCTCCTGCAGCTTCTCGCGGTCGTAATCCGACGTGCTCTTGTCGATCGCCGAACGAATCTCGCCAATCCGGCCCTTGATGGCATCGGCTTCACCGTTTCCATCGACGATCGTGGTGTTGTCCTTGTCGATCACGATCCGCTTCGCCTGACCGAGCTCATTGAGCGTCGCGTTCTCGAGCTTGAAGCCGACTTCCTCCGAGATCACCTGGCCACCGGTCAGCACCGCGATGTCGCGGAGCATCTCCTTGCGGCGATCACCGAAGCCCGGTGCCTTGACGGCCGCGACCTTGAGGGTGCCACGAAGCTTGTTCACGACGAGCGTGGCGAGTGCTTCGCCCTCGACATCCTCGGCGATGATCATCAGCGGCTTGCCACTCTGCGCAACCTTCTCGAGCACCGGGAGCAACTCCTTCATCGACGAAATCTTCTTGTCGTGGATGAGGATGTACGGTGACTCCATCATCGCTTCCATCGCGTCCGGATCGGTGACGAAGTACGGCGAGAGGTAGCCGCGGTCGAACTGCATGCCGTCGACCGTCTCCAGTGTGGTCTCCAGGCCCTTCGCCTCCTCGACCGTGATCACGCCCTCCTTGCCGACCTTCTCCATCGCCTCGGCGATCAGCTCACCGATCTCGCGATCGTTGTTCGCCGAGATCGTGCCCACCTGCGCGATGTCCTTCTTGCCGCTGGTGGGGACTGAAATCGCCTTGAGTTCCGCGACCAGCGCCTCGACAGCCTTGTCGATCCCGCGCTTCAGCTCCATCGGGTTCGAGCCAGCCGTGACGTTCTTCAGCCCCTCGCGGAAGATCGCTTGTGCCAACACGGTCGCGGTGGTGGTGCCGTCGCCGGCGAGGTCGCTCGTCTTGGTCGCGACTTCCTTCACCATCTGCGCACCCATGTTCTCAACCGGATCGGACAACTCGACTTCCTTTGCAACCGTCACGCCGTCCTTGGTCACCGTGGGCGACCCGAACTTCTTGTCGATCACAACGTTCCGACCCTTCGGACCGAGCGTCACCTTGACGGCCTCGGCGAGTGCGTCGACACCCCTCTTCAGTCGGGCGCGCGCATCGACGTCAAACAGCAGTTCCTTCGCAGCCATTGCTTCTATCTCCGTTCAGTCAGTGAGTGTCGGTCAGCCCAGCTTGGCGAGAACGTCAGAGGCCTTGATGATCATGACCTCGGTCCCCTCAATCGTGAACGGCGTTCCGCTGTATTTTCCGTACAGCACCTTGTCGCCCTTCTTGAGCTCCATCGGTACCCGCTCGCCCTTCTCGAAGCGGCCCGGCCCGACCGCGATGATCGTTCCCTGGGTCGGCTTTTCCTTGGCCGTGTCGGGGATGTACAACCCGCCACGCATCGTCTCGCCATCCTCGCTCGGTTCAATGACAACCCGATCCTCGAGCGGCGTGATGTTGAAAGACTTGTCCGCCATTTTCCTGCAACCTCCGTCCGACGTGATTGATAAGTTGCTGTGCCGCAACAGCTTGGCAGTCTGACACTGAGACTGCCAACCGAGGGGAAACCTAGCTGCGGAGCCGTCGCTGTCAAGCGCCGGATCGATCGGATGGGGATGGGACTAACGCGGATCACACCGACGGACGCCTTAGAGGTCGAACCGCACCTCGACGCCGGCGTACCGGCTTTCGGCGCTGTAGAACTGCCGCTGCGTGGAGAGGCCATCGTGGACAACCAGTCCCACGGCGATCCGGTTGCCGTGCAGCGCGCCGAGCTCGACGCCGAGTCGGGCGGTGGTGCTGAAGCGCCACTCGGTCGCGGCGGCGGCCTCGGCGTAAACCCCCGCGAGCAGACGGCCGGGGGCGTGGCCAACAAAACCATCCCGACCCCGGTAATCGATCGCGATCGCGGCGAGGCCGCGGCGGAGTCCGAGGTGGTCGACCACCGCACTCCCGCCGGCGGCGCGGATCGTGGCCTGACCGGCGCGCACACCGACCCATGCCATCACCACTTCGCGTGTCCAGTCGAGTCGGCGCGCTGCAAAGCGTTCGGCATATTCGTCGCCCAGATGACTCGACTCGTGGTACACCTGCACGGCGAGATCGACACGGCGCACCCGACCACTCACGTCGAACCCGACGACCCAATCGTTGCTGATGAGGGCGCTCTTGGGGTCGCTCAGTGAGAATCGCGCCTGGGTCGAAACATTGAAGCCGATGAGCCACGGCTGCGTCCGCGAACCCAGCAACAAGACGGGCAGGTTTTCGCCGAGCGTTACGTCGGCCTCGGTGCCCGCGCCGAAGCGGGAATCGCCTTTGCCCGCAGCGATGATTCGGCCGGCAAACCCGGTGGCGCGCGGCGATGCGACGGGCAACTCGAACGGGGCGACTTCAGCCGGAAGGACCCGCTGCGCTGCCGCAGGCGCGCCGACGGGGAGCACCGCAGCGAAGAGGGCGACGCGGAAAAGGCGGGTCACGCCGGGATGCATCGGCACGGCAGAATATACCGCGCACACCGAGGGTGGCGCCGGCCTATTCCACCACCCGACGCACCCCGACCCAGCGCCGCAGCCACCAGCGCCCGTCGTTGTCATCCTCGGCGAGCCGGCTTACCCGCACGCCCTTCGAGGCGCTGTGGATGAAGCGGCCCTCTCCGACGTACAGGCCAACGTGGGTGACGCTGCCGCCCGGGTCGGCGAACGTCAGGATGTCGCCGGGAAGCAACCCGTCGAGGTCACGGCGAATCGCCACCCCCGCGACCGCCTGCGCGGCGGAGGTGCGCGGCAGTCGCACCCCGTGACGGCTGTAGGCGTACTGGATGAGGCCGCTGCAGTCGAAACCGCCGCTGCCGTTACCGGTCCCACCCCAGAGATAGGGCTGTCCCATCTCCTCCAGCGCCGTGGCGACAACATTGCCGAGAAGTCGCGCCTTGGAGTCCGGAATTCCGGCGGCGCGCAGGCGGTCAGTCGTGGCGCCCGGGATCCAGAGCCCGGCGCTCTCGCGCCGCGCGTCGGCGGCGGGCGGAGTCGGCTTCCGATACCCGAGCGCGACACCGACCTCGATCCCGTCCCGCCCATCGACGGTGAGATGCCGCCACCGCCCCTCGACCATCACCCGGACCGGTCCGGTAACGACCAGCGGCATCCGCAGCCCAACCGACCCGGCGTACCAGAGGCGATCCTGTTCCTGCACCCCGAACCCTGCGGCGGCCCCGACAAAGACGGTGGGAATACGGCGCGCATCCGCGAAGAGCGTGAGATCACCACCGATGCCATAGAGGTCGCCGGTGGCGGGTCGGCTACCCGGTAAATTTTGGAAGGCGATGTCGGCGCCCAGAGGTCCGGCGATATTGCGCTGAAAGGTGATCCGCCAGCTTGCCTCGTTCTGTCCAGGGAGGACGCGACCAGCGGTCACGAAAACCCCCTGCTGGGCGCCGAGGGGCGCCGCCCACGCCGCCAATGCCAGCGCCCACGCACCGCGCATCACGCCGGATCCGACGTTGACCGCGGCACCGCCGGCGGCTCGCCGCTGATGAGTTCGTCGATCGCCTCGGGCCGTGGCGCGCCGTCAGGCGTCATCGCGAGCGCCTCCTGCAACTGCGGCGAGCCGCGAACCACGCGAATCCAGAGGGCAAGCCCGATCACCGCCCCGGCGAGTCCGCCAGCGGCGGCGATGCCAATGCCGGTCATCGGTGAGACGGTTGGGGCGAAGATCGAGGCGAGAGTCGCCCCAAGCGCGGCGGTGAGCGTGGCGGCGATAGGGGTCACGAGCCACCCCGCGATCCGGACGAGGAGGCGGGCCGCGCGCTTCAGCAGGCCCACGTGGTCAGGCCTGTCGCGCGGTGCGATCGCTGATGAGGGTAGACAGGGCGAGCGCGGGCAAAACGGCGACGGCAAATGTCGGCACGTTCCACCCCGCGCCCGGAAAGTGCGCCACTGCCGCAATCGCACCGACCATCACGGTCAGCACCACGATCATCATGGCCGCCGCGGCGACCGACGCATCGCGTCGCGCGTTGTTCGCAACCGTCCAGGCGCCCATCCACGCGAGGAACGCGCTGAGCATCCACCACACCGGGTGATACCACCAGTTGGAGCCGCCGCCGACCTCGCGCCAGCGATTCGTGTACATCCCGAGGGGCTGCAGGAGCAGTGGATCGATCACCATGAACACCAAGGCGGCACCGAGGCCGATCCCAGCCGCAGCGCTGATGCCGTCGATCCCCCGCACCCGTAGCCAGATCGCCGGGAGGAGGATGGTCGCGGCAAGGCCGACGGCGACCACCAAGCCAGTGAGCGCGGAGTCGGCCACTCCTTCGAGCGCCCGATTGATGATCGACACCAGCACGACGCACAGTGCCTGCACCACGCCGAGGATCAGGGCACTGCGCAGCACGCGGGGAATGTCGAAGGATTCAGGCGTATCGTACCGGACCGCAGTGGCCATCTGGCGGATCTCCGTGGTGTTTTCGTTGGACGGGCGGAAAGTAGCCGCACCGCGCTGGTGGAGCCAAGGGTGCACGACGCGTCAGGCGAAGAGATCCAGCCGCGCCGCCGCGATCCTGAGCCCGTGCAGGGTGAGGTCGGCGTCGACCGCATCGATGCTCGTGGTAAGCGGCGCGATCAAGGACGCCAGACCGCCGGTGGCGACGACCCTGGGCGTCCCGCTATCGGGCCACTCTGCGCGGATCCGCCGCACCATTCCATCAATCGCATCGGCGGTGCCGAACAGCACTCCCGAACGGATGTGTTCATCGGTCCGCCGTCCGATCGCGCGTTCCGGGGCAACGAGTTCGGTCGCGGTCAGCTTCGCGGCACGACGGACCAGCTGGTCGGCCGACGTGCGGAGACCGGGCATGATCGCACCGCCGATGAACCGTCCGTCGGCGGTGACGCAATCAAACGTCGTCGCTGTGCCGAAGTCGACGACCACGCAGCCGCCCGGATGCCGCTCGAGCGCGGCGATGACATTCGCGATTCGGTCTGGGCCCACCGCGAGTGGTTCGTCCACATCGAGCACGACGCCGAGATCGGCTGTGGCACTCACCATGCCGACCCGCGGGGTGACGGCACTCCGGATCGCTGCCACCAGCGACTGGGTCACGCCCGGTACCACCGACGCGATGCAGGCCGCGCGGATCTCGGCCGGTGAGTGGCCGGCCCGCGCGAGAAAGGCCTCGATGGCCACGCCCCATTCATCGGGCGTCCGATCGGGATTGGTGGTCAGGCGCCAGTGGCCTCGCACATCGTCGCCCTGAATCAGGCCGACCGTGATCTCGGTGTTTCCGATGTCGAGTGCGAGCAGCATTCGTCCCCCAATCATCTAGTGAGCCACCCTGAGCCCGCCGAGCACCGTCGAGATTCGTCCATCGCCGCCGCGCACCCGGAGCGCACCGCGTCGGGTGATGCCGTCAATGGTACCCTCGACCGGCGCAGTGGCGCGCTGGCCGCGGAGCGCATCGCGCCCATCGAACTCGGCGAGTTCCGCCGGCGTGAGCGGTCCGGCATCACTTGCCGCCATCGCAATGGCAACGGCAACCGGCTCAGCGAGTTCGCTGACATGCACCGGGCGGACGGCGCTCTCGATGGTGCGCGCACCCAGTACAGACGGCAGCGTGTTGGAGACGTTCACGCCGACACCGATCGCGACCCACTGACACGCGTCGCCATTCCAGCGCGCCTCGCAGAGGATGCCGGCAACCTTGCCTCCCTCCAACAGGAGATCATTCGGCCACTTCATTGCGAGCGGTGGGAGGCCGGGACAGCTCAACTCCAGGGCACGCGCGAGCGATAGCCCGATGCGGATCGAGAGCGCCTCGAGAGCGTCGGTGCGCGCGGGCCGCGTCACCACCGAGAGCCAGAGACCACCCGGCGCAGACTCCCACGAGCGCCCGCGGGTTCCTCGCCCCGCAACCTGGCGGTCGGCCTGGATCGTGGTACCGTGGGGCGCACCATCCGCCGCCGCGTCGTGGGCCGCGTCCATCGTGTTCGGGAGTTCCGCGTGCCGCGAGATCACCACGAGCACGAGGTCAGAGAATCCGCATCGCGAATAGAACGAAGAGCGCGCTGCCAAATGCGATCCGGTACCACGCGAACGCCACGAAGGAATGGCGCTCGACGAAGCGCAGGAACCCGCGAATGACGAGCAGCGCGGAACAGAACGCGACAGTCAGGCCGATCAGGTACATCGGCGCATCGCCCATGGTGAGCAGGTGTCGACTCTTGACGAGGTCGAGAGTCGCCGCACCCACGATGGTCGGGATCGCGAGCAGGAACGAGAACTCGGTCGCGGCAGGGCGCGAAAGACCGAAGGCATAGCCGCCCAGAATCGTGGCCGCTGCGCGGGACGTACCAGGGATCATCGCGAGCACCTGGGCCGCGCCGACCGCAAACGCCTGTCGGGTGGAAATATCGTGCACAGTGACAGCGGTGGTCACCGGGCGACGCCATTCCAGCAGGAGCATCACCAGTCCGCCGACGATCAGGGCGGAGGCGACGACCACTGGCGTGAAGAGCGCCGCCTTGATCCAACTGTGAAGCAGCACGCCGATCACGGCTGACGGGAGGAACGCCGCGATCAGGCGGAGGACCAGCATCTGTTCCCGGCCCGGCGCGAGAAAGCGCCCGAGCAACCCGATGAGGGTCTCGCGGTAGTGCCAGAGCACCGCGAAGATTGCACCGAGCTGGATCACGATCTCGAAGGTGGCAGCGCGCTCGCCAGTGAAGCGCAACAGTGCACCGGCGACGATCAGGTGCCCCGTTGACGAGACCGGCAGAAATTCGGTGATCCCCTCGACCAGCCCGAGAATCACTGCGACAACCAGCGAGTGGAAGATCACCGTACCTTGCCCGGTGCGCTCAACACCTGCTGGTAGAAGGCCTCGTACTGCGGCACAATCTGGTCGGCGGAAAACTTGCCCGCGCGCGCGATGGCAGCGGCACGCATCGCGCCATGCGCCGCCGGGTCACGGAGCAGCGCCATCGCGCGCCGTGCCATCGCCTCGACCGAGCCAGGGGGCTCGAGAATTCCATCAACGCCATCGGTGATGACCTCGGGTATGCCACCCACTCGCGACGCCACCACCGGTGCACCGCATGCCATTGCCTCGAGCGCCGCCAGACCAAACGACTCGGTCTGCGAGGGCAGCAGGAAGAGATCCGAAGCCGCCAACAGCGGAGCCACCGTGTCGAGTCGACCCAGGAAACGCACGTCGGCGGCCACGCCTAGTTCCTTCGCCTCGTTCTCCGCGTCCTGTCGATCGGGACCATCGCCCACCATCATCAGCGTGGCCGGCATCGCGCGTCGGACCCGTGCGAAGATCCGAATCACGTCCTTCACGCGTTTCACCTCGCGAAAGTTCGAGACATGCACGAGGAGCTTGTGGTCGTCTGGCGCCAGCGTCGCCCGCGGCGTTGCTGTATCCGGATGATACTCGGCGAGATTGGCGAAGTTCGGGATGACGGCCAGTTCGCACTTGCCGCAGCCGAAGGCCCGGTACGTCTCCTCGCGGAGGAACTGCGACACGGCGGTCACGCCATCGGAGCGCTCGATCGAGAACTTGGTGATCGCGTAGAACGAAGCCTCCTGTCCCACGAGCGTGATGTCGGTGCCGTGCAGTGTGGTCACGACCTTCAGGGGCCACTCAGTGAGCATCTCCCTGGCGAGGAACGCCGTCGTGGCATGGGGAATCGCGTAGTGCACGTGCAACACGTCGAGCCGCTCCTGGAGCGCAACCTCGTACTGTCGCGACGCCAGGGCGAGCGTGTACGGATAGTGCTCGAAGAGCGGATAGCGGCTCATCGACGTCTCGACCTCGTGGAAATAGGCGCGCTCGACATACCCACGAAGCCGGAATGGCGACTTGTAGGTGATGAAGTGCACCTCGTGGCCACGCCGGGCGAGCTCTAGGCCCAGTTCAGTCGCAACGGCGCCCGATCCGCCGTACGTGGGGTAACAGGTGATGCCGATTCTCATGTCGTGCACTGCTCCCATGCGGTGATCACCGCGTCTGCAAGGTGCGCCGGCGAACGCGTCGCATCGAGCGTGAGCGCCGAATCAATCTGGTGACGGAACCACGTTTCCTGACGCTTGGCGTATTGCCGGGTGGCGATCAGCACCGCCTCCGCAAGGTGTTCCCGGTCGAGCGTGCCTTGAAGGACCTGCACCGCCTCCCGCACCCCGATTCCGTCCATCCCGGGCCCGGCGGGTGGAGCACCATCGGCGATCGCGGCGGCCGCTTCCGCGATGAGTCCACGGCGAATCATCTCCTCAGTACGCTGGCGAATCCGCTGGTGCAGGATCGCGCGGGGCACCGTGAGCCGAACCACCCACGGTACGATTGCGCCGTGCGACGCCGCGGTCCGTTGCCACCACGACAATGGCCGTCCGGTGAGCAGCGCAATCTCGATCGCCCGCTGGGCCCGGTGTCGGCCACCGGTGCCGCCGAACCGTCGATCGAGCCGCGAGGCCCAGCGCACCAGCGAGGCGTGGTCCATCCCGGCGGTCACGCCGGTCAGCGCATCGCGCGCCGCTCCATGCATCGGCGGTTCCACGAAGAGCCCATCGGTCAGCGCACGGATGTACAGGCCCGTGCCGCCCACCACCACCGGCATCCGTCCGGCAGCAGTGATCGATACCAATACGGCCGCCGCCTCGAGCGCAAATCGGCCGGCACTGTAGCGTTCACCAGGCGGCACCAGGTCGACCATGTGGTGCCGCACCCGCTCGCGTTCCCGCAGCGATGGTTTCGCCGTCGCGATGTCGAGCCCGGTATATACCTGCCGTGAATCAGCCGACACGACATCCAGCGGCCACCGCTCGGCGAGCGCGAGTGCGAGCGCCGTCTTCCCGACTGCCGTGGGCCCCACAATGACCAGTGTCCTACCGGCGACCAAATCGTCGCTCCAGTTCCTCGCGCGGCAATTGCACGATCGTGGCGCGGCCGTGCACGTCGTGTGGCGGCAGTTCACAGGCGAACAACTGCGTGAGCAGCGCGCGCATACCGCGGTCATCAAGACGGTGTCCGGCCTTGACCGCGGCACGACACGCGTACGTGGCGGCGAACCGCTCCAGGCGATTGGCCCATCCACCGAACCGACCGCGCGCCAGGTCGGCGACCATCTCCCGAAAGCACGCGGTCGCGTCAAAACGCGGGTGCGGGTTGGGGGCACCATGAATGGCAACCGTCCGCCCGCCGAACGGCTCGACCTCGAAGCCGACGCGTCGCAGGGCATCGGCATGGGTCTCGACCACATCAAGTTCCTCGTCGGTGAGTTCCAGCGTCACCGGAAGCAGGAGCCGCTGCGAATCGCCACCGCTGGCTGCAAGCTGTGCCAGCACCGCTTCGTAGAGCACACGCTCGTGGGCGGAATGCTGGTCCACGATCACCAGTCCGTCCGGCGATTCGTAGCAGATGTACGTGTCAGCCAGCTGGAGGAGCGGTCCGTGCCATGCGAGAGTCGGCGGGGCGCCGGGCTGCAGATCCGCCACATGTTGATCGTCACTGTGAAGCGGGGCAAAAAGGTCCGCCGGCATGTCGACCGCCACGTCCCGATGCAGCGGGAGGGGGGCGCCAAGCACGCCTGCCGGTGGAGCATCACCGAGGTGTGCAGCGGCGTCGAGTCGACTCATCGCGTCGCGCAACGCTTCTTCCACGGCGCGCTCGACGTCGAAGCGATTACGAAACCGTACCTCCAGCTTAGCCGGATGCACGTTGACGTCCACATCACCGGGATCGACGCCGACATCAAGATACAGCGATGGACGGTCACCGGGATGGATCGCCGAGCGATATCCCGACTCGGCGGCTCGCGCGAGGAAGTGATCGCGAAATGGTCGACCGTTGACGAACAGCTGCACGCGGCGCCCGGTGGGACGCGCATCAGCGGGTCGCTGAGCAAAGCCCTCAACGCGCACCGTACCGATCGCGTAGCCGACCGGTACAAGCGTGGCGGCGAGCGCATTGCCCCACACCGCCGCGAGGCGCTCGTGGCGCGCCTGAGCAACCGGAACGGTCAGGCGCGCTCGACCATCGATCGAGAGATCAAATCCGACGCCTGGATGCGAAAGCGCGAGCGTCGACACCGCGTCCCAGAGGGCGCGCGCTTCGCTGGACGCTGAACGCAGGAATTTCCGCCGTGCAGGGGTGTTGTAGAAGATGGCGCGCACCGTGACCGTGGTCCCGCGCTGGCGACTCGCCGCGCGGACGTCGTCGATCCGCCCTCCGCTGACAATCACTTCGGTCGCGTCACCATCGTCGGTCGCGGTCAGTAGCGCGAAGCGAGACACCGACGCAATGGCGGGAAGCGCCTCACCCCGGAAGCCGAACGTCGCGATGCCGATCAGGTCGCCCGACGCGCGAATCTTGCTTGTCGCGTGACGATCGAGCGCGAGCACCGCGTCGTCGCGGGTCATGCCGTCGCCGTCGTCGGCGACCTCGATCAATGTCTTGCCGCCGTTCTCGGCGGCGATCCGGACGTGGCGGGCCCCGGCGTCGAGGGCATTTTCGACCAGCTCCTTGACCACTGACGCCGGGCGTTCAACGACCTCTCCCGCCGCGATCTGGTTCGCGACGGCGTCAGGAAGGATGGCGATGCGTCGAACGGTGCCAGCGGGCATTGCGGGAATCTAGCGGGCGCCGGGATCGATGGCGGCGAGGTTCGCGTCACCGATCCATCCTCGGCGGCCATCCGGCGCCTCGACCAGCCACCAACCACTACCGCGACGCTGCAGCATTGCGAGCGACCACGCGGCCACGTCGCCCAGGATCGGCGCAGAGGGGTGCGGCGATACGCGTAATTGGGTGCCTGGCCGGACGAGCGCGCGACGTTGCGTTGCCTGTCCGGTGCGCAGCAGCACCACGCCGATACTCCCGACCAACAACGCACCCGCGACGACCGCCGCCGTTCGACGTCTGGATCGAAGCGCTGATGCCGCCACGATCCACGCGCCGAGAGCCAGCAACAACAATTCGTCGCGGCTCGCCGGCACCAGTGGCGCAAGGGCCCTGACGTCCGCAGGAATCAGCGCTTCCTGACGCCAGGCATCACGCAGGATCGGGTCGCGCGGCGCGAGGGCAAAAGCGCGCAGCCACGCTGCCGCAGCTCCCACATCGTCGCCGCTCATCGCTCTCGCTGCGCCAACATTGCGCCATGCTGCGCCGCTCTGCGGAACCGACAGCACCAGCGCCTCGAACTCTCGTGCCGCCCCCGCGTAGTCACCCGCTCGGTACCGCGCGATGGCCGAGGCGTTTTGGGCGTCGACACGACAGGGAAACAGCACGAGCCCGAGGATGAACATGCGTCGGAGAAGCGTGATGATCGCGGGCAATGCACCAGGCACCGGCACGGTCTCGTCTGCGGGTCGGTTGCCATACCGCCGCCGGATCAGCCCGCGGAGCCATCCCCCGACCGCCTCGGCGTCGTCGCGCGGCACGCCGCGCCGCCGGAGCGCGCCAGCGACGCGCTCAGGTCCCGCTTCGACCGGAGTTCCGAGGAGCCGTCGCAACTCGATTTCGGGATCGGCCGGATGGTGAGCGACGGCGGGCTGCGGACGTCGCGGCCGCCACATCAGCAGCGCCATCGGCACCAGTGCAATCAGTGCGAGCAACCACCACGCGTGGTCGACGATCCGGGTCGCCATAGGTACCACAACGCTGCCCGAAACCGGCAACACCCGACGGCCAGGTGCAGCACTACCAGCCAGCACCGGCAGCCCCACCGCTCCCGCGGTCATGACGTGCACCTGCACCGCCGACGGATCGAAGTAGGCATACCGAACCGCCGGTAATGTCACGACACCCACCGAGTCGCCCACCAGGGTGTAGCGAAACCGCTTCTCCCCGCCGAGTCGCCCGGAGGTCGCGCTTGCGCGTTCGTCGGTGCGCTCAGGGTAGACGCGCATTCCTGGCGGCCACGCCACCTCGGGGGCGGGCCAGAGCGTCATGTTGCCCTCACCCGTCACGACCAGCTCGACCAGCGCCGGCATGCCGACGCGCAAACCTTCGCTAGGCGTGCTCCAGGTGAGGCGCAGTCCGCGCGCAGTCGGACCCCCGTTGAGCGCACCGGTCATCGACGAGGGAATTCCCCGCACCACCAGGCTGACCGGCCGGGACGCCACGGTACGCCGGGTCTCGGGGGCGAAGTACGAATTCGACGCCGGCACGGAGAAGCTGAGCGTTGCCGCCGGCGCCTCAATGCGACCCGCGCCGAGGGGAAAGAGCGTCTGGTGCGAGATGAAGAGATCGTAAATCGCCCCATCGACGATCCGCGCCGCCACCACGACCGGGATGCTCTGTGACTGGACGCTCCACAGCCCGCTCAGCGATGGCGCGCGCAACGAAGGTAGCCGCCGAAGCCGGTCGCGAAGCTCCCGCCGAAACCACGTCGCGGTGACGAGCTCGACCTGTTCGCCAATCCATGCCGTGTCGGTCGAGAACCGAGTCACCACGGACACATCGACACCGCGTGGCGGCGGAAACTGCGGCAACATCGCGCGGGCGCGCGGCGAGAGCGCAGTGGTGTCCTGCGCCACCAACGCCGCGAGCAACGCGAGCGCGATCACCAGTCAGGACCGGCAGGCGGCGCGCCGCGACGCTGGCGTCGCCATTGCGACTGTCGGGTTTCGCGCTCGGCGCGTTCCATGGCACTCAGCACCTGTTCCGCTTCGGCCTCGCTCATGCCGCTCTTGGGCGGCGATTTCGGTGCCTCGGGCGACCCGTCCTTCCCCCCGCCACCTCCGCCGCCGTTGCTCGGCGGTGGTGGCCGCACCTGACGGCGCGCCAGTTCGTAATTCCACTTGGCGTTCCGGTCCGATGGATCGAGGAGAAGCGCCGCCTGCAGCGACGCCGTCGCGGCAGTGAGCAGCGAATCGCGTCTCGTGGAGTCGCGGCGCGCACCAACCAAAAGCGCGGTGCCGAGATTGTAGAGCGCACGCTTGCGGAGACCGGGATCAAGCGATGTGGTGGCTCGCTGCAGCGAACCCACGGCATCGGCAATGTCGCCGCGCGCCAGCGCCGCGGTGCCGGCATTGAACCACGCCGTGTCGCTGCCGGTCCGCTTGGCGTCGGCGAGGAACGCGGCAAGTGCGCGTGCGGTGTCGCCGCGCTGCAGGTACTGCGACCCGGCGGAGGGCCGCTGCGCAGCGAGGGGACTGGCAGCGCCGAGTATCAGGGTGATCGACACCAGTGCGGCGCTCCGCCGCGTCACCGCGTGCCCCAGCAGGAGCGCCGAAGCGAAGAGCGCGAACAGCCAAGCTCGCGGCACGTAGTCGGCCGCCATGCGGTCGCGTGCGTTGGCCCGATGCAACTGGCCGAGCACCCGGCGCACCTCGCCGGAGGGATCGACTGCATCGGCCGGTACGAGCACTCCCCCCGCCGCGTCCACCGCGGCGTGCAGGAGATCATCGCGCCGGACCGAAATCACGGGCGCACCGAGTTCATCGGTCACGAACCCACCGCTCCCGTCGGGGATTTGGCTACCCTCGGGTTCGCCGACACCGACCGCGACGAGCGTCACCCCGGCGTCGCGCAATGCCTTCCCCGCTGCCGCCAGCGGCGCGGTGCCGTCGAACGATTCCCCGTCCGAGAACACGATCACCGCGCGGTCACCTCCTTCAGCTGCGCGCTGGAGCACAGCGCGGGCCTGATCGAGGGCCTGCGGGAGGTTGGATCCGCCTTCGCTCGCGATGTCGGGATCGAGCGCGTCTAGCTGGAGCAGGAGCGCACTCTGGTCCATCGTGAGCGGTGCGAGGAGGTATCCCCGTGCCGCGAACGCCACCAGCCCGAGTCGATCGCCAGAGAGATCCTGCACCAGCCGGCGCGCGATCCCGGTCGCGCGGTCCAGTCGGTTCGGCGCGACATCGGCCGCGAGCATCGACTTCGACACGTCCATGACGAGCACGACATTGAGCGCCCGCGATTCGGTGGCCCGTGCGGCCATCCCCCAGCGTGGCCCGGCGAGGCCGACCGCCGCCGCGAGTGCGACCAGCCCCAGTACCACGACGGATCGCCGGCCGATCGCCGTGGCGTCGGCGGCCAGCGCCGGCGACCATGCGGCAGCGGCCCGAATGCGACGGCTGCGGGCGTGCCATGCCAGCGCCGCAATGATCAGCACGATGAACGGCGCGAGATACAGCAGCAATGGCGTCGCGATCATCATGGGACGCGCACGACAAGGGTGCCGGCGATGAGGAGTTCCGACGCGAGGAGAAGGAGGCCGAGCGCGATCGGAGCCGCCGTGTGCTCCTCACGGCGGGCGTATCGGGTAATCTCTACAGTGCTGCGCTCCAGCCGGTCGATCTGCTGGAATATCCGCGCGAGCGCCTCGCTGTCGCGTGCCCGGAAATATTTCCCGCCGGTGCGGTCCGCGATTTCAGTGAGGAGCGCCTCGTCGATGCGCACCGGAAGCACCTCGTAGCGAAATCCGTTGAGCCCGGAACTGGTCGGTACGCGCGCTTCCCCCTCCGTGCCCACGCCGATCGAATACACCTTGATGCCGAAGGCCTCCGCCGTCTGGCCGGCGGTGCGCGGATCGATGATACCGCGATTGTTCTCTCCATCGGAAAGGAGGAGAATCACCTTTTCCTTTCCCGGCACCTTGCGAAGTCGTGCGACCGAGGTGGCGAGGCCCGAACCGATCGCGGTGCCATCCTCGAGTTGCCCGACTTCCAGCGCCCCAATGGCGGCGTCCAGCGCGGCATGGTCGAGCGTCACCGGAACCTGCGTGAGCGCCTCACCCGCGAACACCACGAGTCCGATGCGGTCGTTCGGCCGGGCGTTGACAAAGGCCTTGGCCTGTTGCTTCGCAACCTCGAGCCGGTTGGACGGTGCAAAGTCTTCCGCGAGCATCGAACTCGAGACATCGAGCGCGATGACGATCG
>JBDSMU010000088.1:0-3877 GCA_039915685.1 Gemmatimonadales bacterium
ACGGAGCGGAGCGGCATCGCTCGCATAGATATCGTGGATCCGGGCATCCAGTGCTGTCATGGCCATCCTCGTTCGGTGGGTGTCGCTGCTACCAATAATGACACCCGAAGGCGCCAGAACCCACGCATACTCGCGGGGCGCGGGACCCGCGCCGGCGGGCTCGATCGGAGAGTTCACCATCGTCGGCTCCAACTCGCGGCCTCGCGCACGGCGGGGCCGCTCAGACAGTCGAACCTCCTCTGGTGAACCCTCCGCCTCTCGCCGCCTGCACCTTCCTCACACTTGAAAAACGGACGCAGCAAACGATCAATAACCAGCAACTGTACGGCTTGTGCCTTGTGGCGAATGGACGGTCAAGCGGCGAGGTTTGCGGGGTTTGTCAGAGGAGGCTCGGATCATAACGGTGCCGAATGGGCGGGCTTCCGAGCCGACGGGTGACGAATCCCGCGACTGAGCCGCGTGACGGAGGGGGGTCGGTAACAAGTGCCCTCAAACCCAGGTCTTCCGGGGGACTCAATCCACTATGATTGGCCCCGAACTCGATGCACACTGAAGATGGAGAGCCGACATGCGCAAGATCAGGACACTTTTTCTCGCAGCTGTGCTGGCAACGCTCGGCGCGTGTGATGGATCAATTTCGATGATTGGCGGCGATGTGACGCTCGCGATTGCAGTCGACTCGGCCTCAGCCGACACCGACGTGAAAGTTCGGCTCATCAACCTCTCAGGAGAAGCCATCGGAGTCGGCACCCTGCCGTGTCACGCGGGCTGGGAGCGGCGAGAGGGTGAAGTGTGGGTCGAGATCATCGAAGCCCGTACCTGCATCCTTCCGCTCCTCATACTTCCCCATGGCAGGTCCAGTGAGTTCGTCGCGACCACGCTCGAAGCTGGCACGTATCGGCTTCGCACCGGTGGCACCTGGGTCGATCGACGGGGCGACGTTGACGAGCATTTCACGGTGTGGTCGAATACGATTGCGGTGAGGTAGTCGTTGGTCGTCGGTCAGTAGCGTTACCCGGCGCACCGGCGGGCTCGATCACCATCGTCGGCTCCAACTCGCGGCCGGCGCGTATCGCGCCGCCGCTCAGACAGTCGAGCCTCCTCTGGTAAACCCTCCGCCTCTCGCCGCCTGGCACCGGCCCCCTCATGCCCTAGGGCTCATGAATTATGGCCGTTTGTCGCCAGCTGTGACCGTCGATGCGGCGAGGTACGGGCGCGCCGGCCAGAGGAGGACCGGCTGTTTGAGCGAGCGGAGCAAGCGAGTTGCCGGTCCGACGGTTGGACGGCGCACCGACCGAGCCGCGTGACGGACTCAATACCGCATCACCGTCCGCACATCCGCGTCGAGATCATGCCCGGCGCGCGACCCTGTCAACCACGATATGCCAAAGAACACCACGATCGACAGCGACAGCGTGATCCCGGTGGCCGACACGCCCGCTGGTAACGACATCGCCTTGGCCCATACGAGCGACTCCAGCAGCACAGTGAGGCCAAGCCCGGTGGCGATCGACGCAATCGCACCGACTCTCGTCGCGCCCTCCCACGCCAACCCGATGGCGAGCGAGGGCACCAACGTCGAGGCAAAGAGCCCCCACCCCAGCACGCCGAGGAGCGCGACCAGCAATCCGCTCTCGAGGGCAATCACCACCGCCACCACTGTCAGCACGACCGACGCAATGCGTCCAGCGCGGAGTTCGTCGCCGAGCGGCCTGCCGAGCGCCTGCGGAAGATCGCGGGCAACGGCGGCGGCGCCGACGTTGATGAATGAGTTGACGGTGCTCATGATCGCGGCGGCGACGCCGCTGAACACGATGCCCGCGAGCAGCGGGGAGGTGTACCGGAGCAGGAACTGCGGGGTGGCATCGTCCGGTCGTGCGAGCGGCGCCATGTCACCCGCCAGCACGCGCGCCTTGACGGCGATTCCCACGCCGAAGAGCAGCAGCAGTGTGATCAGCATCGCGCCCGTCATCAGCAATGGGTACCAGCGCAGGGATCGCGGGTCTCGCACCATGTAGTACTTGTGGACGACGTGCGGTTGACCGAGGACACCGAGTCCGAAGACGAAGAAGAGTGACAGCGCAGCCAGTGGCGAGAAAGTTCCCCACGGCGAGAGAAAAATGGGGTCAGATTGCATGATGTCGCGGGTGATGCTGCCCAACCCACCTCCCGACGCGAGCGCGGCTGCAAACACCAGCACCGACGCGACTGCCATCACCGCGCCCTGGAAGAGGTCGGTGTAGATGCCAGCCAGGATACCGCCAGCCGCGGAGTACGCGAGAATCACCGCAGCACCGACAACCACCGCCGTGGTGAGTCCAACTCCGAACACCGCATCGATGATCAAGCCGAGCGCCAGGAAATTGGTCGCCATGTACCCAGCAATTGCGATTAGCATCGCGACGGCGGCGAGTCCGCGCGCAGCCGGCGAGCGGTAGCGCACGCCGATCGCCTCGGGCACCGTCATCACCCCGCGCACCTCGGCGAGGAGCCGCATTCGTCGCGCCAGCACCCACGCGCTAAGCGCACCCGTGATCGCAGCAGGGAGCACGATGTAGAGTGATCCCGCGCCCGCCGCGTAGAAAAGCCCTGGTCCGCCGATGAACGCGAACCCGGAAAGCGCCGCCGCCATCGATGCGACAGCAAGCGGTACCACACCGATGCTGCGCCCCGCCACAAAGAACGCACCTGGTGTGTCGGTGCGGCGCGCCGCCCACAACGCAATCAGTGCGCAGATGGCCGCATACAGCGTGGCAACCACAACTATCGCGGGAGTATTCACGGCCTGGCCCGTAACGCGTCGCACTTTTCGCGAAGCATGCGCAGCGCGTCAGGGCCGAGCGAGTCGACGTCGAAGTCGCGGGCGAACGCGATGGGCAGGAGTAAAAACGGTACGAGTCCGACGCCGTAGATGATCAGCCCCAACCGACGAGGAAGCCCCGCGACGATCGGTTCGCTGCCCCCAACTGCTGGCAGTGCGAGCGCCGCGCCGAACACCGCGACCAGGAGGACCGCCAGCCCGGCCGCGGCGATCACCAGCCAGGGCTGCCGCGCCGACGGTCGCGCACCCAACAACATTGCCGACGGCATCGTGATGGCAATTGCCAGCGCCATGCACCACGCCGCAGCAAGACCGAGTTCTGGGTGCAGCCACGCCGTCGCGTACGCGGCGAGAGCGCAGAGCGCACCCACGCAGCTGCCGGCAAGGCCGACGCCGCGCAACGTCAGGTGCCCACCAGCCCCGCCGCCCACGAGGCGGGGTCAAATGGCTCAAGATCGTCGAGTGCCTCGCCCAGGCCGATGAACCGCACAGGCGTGTCGAGCTCGCGACGCAGTGCCACGAGTGCACCTCCGCGGGCACTGCCGTCGAGCTTGGTCACGATCAAGCCGGTGGGCGCGACCACCTGCGCAAACAGCTTCCCCTGCTGCACGGCGTTCTGCCCCACCGTGCCATCGAGCACGAGGAAGACTTCGTGTGGCGCATCCGGCAACTTTCGCTTGATCACACGCACGACCTTGCCCAGCTCGCCCATCAACCCTTCCTGGGTGTGGAGACGACCCGCGGTATCGATCAGCACGACATCGACGCCGCGCGAGATTGCTGCCTCGACAGCATCGAAGGCGACCGCCGCCGGATCGCCACCCGACCGTCCCGACACACACTCGACACCGAGTCGCTCGGCCCATGTCTCCAGCTGCGCGACTGCGCCGGCGCGGTAGGTGTCCGCCGCGGCGAGAAGCACCGAATGCCCATTCCGCTGAAGGTGCCTGGCAAGTTTTGCAATCGAAGTCGTCTTGCCGACGCCGTTGACACCCACAACGAGCACCACGGTCGGGCCGCTCGCTGGACGGTTCAACAGCGCCGGATCGTTGTCAC
>JBDSMU010000106.1:0-9966 GCA_039915685.1 Gemmatimonadales bacterium
TCCTGCAAGATCGCGACAATCTCGTCCGCCGTGTGGCGGCGTCGCCGTGCTGCCATGGGGTCCTCCGGCCGTCAGGCCGATCGGGACCCTCCGATTCTAGCTGGACCTCTTTTCGGGGGAAACGTCAGCGCGAGTGGCATTGTCGGTTGGGTCGTGAGGGACCAACTGCGTCAACCTTCAGGGCGATCACTTACAGCGTCGCCATGTCTCTTCAGCAATTTCGACTTCATTGTCGTGGAAACCCACTTCCGAGCAGCACCACACCACTTTATGGCGCCGAGTTGTCGCAGTCTCTCAAGGGCAGAATGATGCACCGCGCGTCATAAGAGTTCGCGTGTTAGTGGGCGAGCAAATTCCCGATACGTAGCAGCATTGCTTGTGTGCTGACTTTGCACTCCTCTGCCAAGTCGCGAATGGCCTCCATTAAGCGTGGGGGTACTTCTTCAGTCCAGGACACAAGGCCGAGTTTCTCTAAGCGGGGAATCAACAATCGAGCAGGCATCAACAACTCGGCGGCGAACTGATTCGCTTCGATCTCGTCGCGATCAACTCCTTGTGATGACACATCGTTTCGATAGCGCACATCATTGGAGCTACTATCGGCATGCGGCGTTGTGTACTGGTGAAGCATGATGTGTCCTAGTTCATGCGCTAATGTAAAGTTCTGTCGTTCGCGAGGATGACGGTCGTTCAGGACGACAACCCAACGTTTAGATACATTCTCCGGGGCAGGCATCATCATTCCCGAGACGTCCGCAGGAAGTGTTTGGCGAATAACTACTGCGTGCTCTCGAACCAGGCTATAGACGTTAACAGGAAGAGAGTTGACTCGCCCCTCTAGTAACTCTTCGGCCGCTGCCACCGCTCTATTCTTTGGAGGCATTAGCAAGCTCACCAGACGTTTCTAATCTGCGCAACTCTTCATCAGTCTTGGACGCAATTGCCCGCGCAACTTCAGAAAGGTTTTTGAGGTCCTCCGACCCAAATCCGGCGCTGACCGCCGCATGCACTGTCGGCTCCGAGAACAACTCGCTGTCCGTTGGCAACAGCGATGAAGCCGGGACACCCAGAGCACGTGCAGCAGCGAATACTTGGTCCAGGAAAATTCGATGCCTACCATTCTCGATGTTGCTGACGCTCGCTCGGGTCACCCCTAGCGACTGGGCCAACTGATCCTGAATGATCTTGCGCTCACCCTGTGAGCGGGCTTGACGGAGCTTTTCCCCAAATGCCCTCTGTACCTTGGCCGCGAGCTTACGATCAGGGCCTGAAATGCGTTTTCCCATACCGAAAACATAGCAAAGGTTCGTCCAGAGAACATGTTTGCACAGTCAACCTTCGCTGACTGGGTGTCTCACTTGCATTTCAACCTTCGCCAAGGTAGATCTCGGGCGAGTGGCGGGGTGGGGCCCGAAGCTTTGATCCGAACGGTGCGACATGCCCCCAACCATCCGCATCGTTCTTTCAGCCCTTTCAAGCGAGAAGCTCCATGACCACGCAACAGGCCGCTGCCATTGACAAAAAGGTGATCCTCTTCGTCAACAACCGGAAATTTGAAACGAACCAGGATGAGCTAACCGGAACCCAGATCAAGGACTTGGCGGGGGTGCCGTCTGACTACGAGCTGTTTCTGGTTCATGGCAATGAGAGTCAACCCGTTGGACCCACCGAGGTCGTACAGCTGAAGAACGGGGTTCATTTTCGGGCAATCCCTGCGGGGACGTTCGGGTCGCGCCGTGCCGCTACCTCCTAGGCTCACCGCTGAACTCGACGAACTGAGGGACTCCTACCGCATTGAGGTGACGGAGGAGGCTGAGGTCATCAACGTCGTGTGCCAAGACTTTCCGCTGGGCAATGGTTACTCGGTTGCATCCTCAGACCTCCTCCTCCGGATTCCGAGAACATACGACGATGCGGGGCCGGACATGTTCTGGGTCTCTCCGAGCGTCCTCCTGAGCTCGGGCGGGGTACCGCAGAACGCGGAGAGCATAGAGACATACTGCGACCGCACTTGGCGTCGATTCTCATGGCACCGCAACTGGCTGCCAGGCAAGGACAACTTGCACGGGCATCTTGAATTCATTCGCAGGCGACTTCGGGAACAACGGTGACACACACGGTTTCAGTGACAGTACATCCCGACCACTGGGCTGTCGGCTGCCGCTCGCTCTTTACACCCGACGGTAATGAAAACGCAGGGGTATTTCTCTGTGGGCGAGTCGAGACGTCAGTAGGTGCGCGCCTATTATCGCGACGGTTCGTCCCCGTCCCGGCTTCCGCGTATCTCGAACGGCTCCCATATCACTTGGAAGTAGCGCCGAGCTTCTATGACGCAATCATTGGCGAATGCAGCCGCAGCGGCCTTCACCCGGTCATCATCCATTCGCACCCACAATCGCACATCGCAGTCTACTCGCCTTCTGACGATTATGGCGAGACACGGTTGCTACGTGTGCTAGGGGACCTGCTGCCTGGTCACACCGTCGGCAGTTTGGTAGTAGGTGAGAACGGCAGTGTAACCGGACGAGAACTTACGGATGCGGGTTTTCGTCCGTTCGAGAGCATCACCATCCTTGGACGTCGCATCCGAGTTATACAGCCGAACGGCCTGAGTGCCGACACCCTCGGTCAAGAGCGCTTTGATCGGCAGATTCTCGCGTTCGGGCCGGAGGGCCAGTCGACTCTGTCCCGTCTACGCGTCGGTGTTGTCGGCCTAGGCGGTACCGGATCAATTGTCGCAGAACTACTTGCGCGTCAGGGCATTGGCGAGCTCGTGCTCGTTGACGCAGACAACGTAGATGAGACAAACCTGAGCCGATTGATGTGTGCATCCGACGGTGACGTGGGTCGCAGCAAGGTCGAGGTTGCCGCCTTCAGTCTACGGCGCGCTGGTCACGTGCATGTCACACCACTTACTGACTCTGTGTTGAAGCAGGCCGTGTTATCTGCGATCTCCCACTGCGACCTGGTGTTTTCGTGTGTCGACAACGACAGCGCCCGTGCAGTTCTCAACCGGTTCTCCCATCAATACTACATACCCATGGTCGACATGGGTGTTCGGCTCGATGCACGGTCAGGCAACGTGACAGCTTGTGGCGCACGAGTAAGCATTGTCGGCGTCGCAGCGACATGCCTGCGATGCTCGCATCACCTAGATCCCGAGCGCATTCGCGCAGAATCCATGAGTCTGCAAGAGCGCTCTCGCCTCGCAAAGGAGGGCTACGTGATGGGTGTAGCTGGGCCCGCTCCCGCCGTGATCGCGGTGAATACATTGGTTGCCGGCCTGGCCGTCACAAGCGGGATCAACTTGTTTGTAAACCTTACCGGGAGTGACTCGCCGACTAGCCAGATTTTCGACGGTGCCAACGGCGAGGTGTTTACTGTCACTCCGTCCCACAATGATGGATGCGGCATCTGTGATCCGACCAGTGGCGTTCAGGGCATGGGCGATGCATGCATCGTGTCGGCATACTAGGGCGTAGGGCACGCAGATGACAGACACCTTCGCAGTGACGTTGGCAACGACCGATGTTCTTCGTACGGCGTACTATCAGGCTATCGACATACCTATTCGCATATCGAACGTTTCCGCCGACACAATGATCGTCGAGCGTGTTGCGTTACGCTTTGAGGCCGAACCCGCAATCGGTCATGATCTTGTCATCTACGCGTGTCATCTCACCATTCCTCCTAATGGTTCAGCGAACCATCTCATCTCGGTGCTTCCACCAGCTCATTTGTCGCCATTTACGAACTGCTTCGACATTCGGCTGACGTATCGGGTGTTCGGCGAGCGAAATAGCCGCGCATTCCATTCGCAAGTCACACATAGTCTAGTGCTGTCGCTGCCCGCGTCAGACGTGGGGCGGGTGTTCATTAGCTACAAGCGCCCAGAAGATCTTGCTAAGGCCAGTGAACTCCTGAAACTAGCAAATCGTATGGGCTTCGACGCATGGCTCGACCACGTACATCTCGACGCCAAGCCTACCTGGCCCGAAATAGCCAGCGCCTTAGCCGGCTCGGCTGCAATGCTGTGCCTATGGACAAATTTTACCAGTTTTTCTGTAGGAGTAGAGCGTGAGATCGCCCTTGCACGTGACATGGCGATCCCGATAATTGCGATCATCGATCTCGCAGCTTCGGTGCCAGAGCACTTTCAAGGTTCAGGCCTAGCGTATTATCGCTTCGACTCCAATTGTACTACCCGAGGATTCGTTGAAGCGCTCGAAACACTCCGCCGGACGCTCATCGCCCACGAGTAGACGATCGCAGGCGGCAGTCGCTGCAGCTTTGGGTTTCCCTCCTATACAACTTTCGATCAGTTTGTCACGATGGTCACACGACTATCGAACAAGCGTTCACTCTATTTCAAGCACATGCCACGTCCGACCGCCGCTACGCGCCCGAGACGCAAGTAGAGCTCAAGGACTGCTTTAGGAACTGGATTCTTCGGCATCTTGGCGCTATCGAACTCACCGCGATCGCGCTTCAGGACGTGACGTCACTTAATAGCGCGATGATTCGCGCCGGCATGTCCATCGCGCGTCAGTATGGCGTGCTCATGTGGCTGAAGATCTTCCTCAAGTTCTGCCGCGAATACCTCAAGGTCGCCGTACTCGACCCAGCTGAGGTTCGGCTACCGCGGCGCCCGGAGCCGAACGTCGCATACCTCACCAAGGAAGAAGTTGCTCGAGTGGTACATGCCATCCCCGTTCACACCCTAAGCGGCAACCGCCTCCGTGCGCTCGTCGAGCTACTCCTGGGGACAGGTCTCCGGATTTCCGAGGCCCTGGCCTTTCCCCGCGAACCATTCGATACCCGACAGCCGATGGTCGCGATCGTCGGCAAAGTCGGACGGCGCAGGAATGTCCATCTGACTGACCGCGTATTCCGCTGGGTTCAGCTGTACCTCGATGCTAGGCGCGACCAACTGCCCCAGCTATTTGTCACGACCGGTGATCGCCCTACCAAATGGGCCCGGGCCGACATATCCCTATTCTTCAGGCGCCTCCGCAGCGGCGCGCAGCTCACCAAACCCCTGACGCCGCATATCCTCAGGCACACCTCCTGCACGACGCTGCTACACAACGGCGTGGACATTCGCTTCTGAATCGCCCCGGGTTTGCCGGAGGCTCCAAGCTGTGAGAGGTTGGAGTCATGGACAAACGCACACGGTATTCGCCTGAGGTTCGAGACCGGGCCACACGCCTGGTGCTGGATTAGCAATCGGCCCACGGTTCGCAGTGGCAAGCGATCTGCTCGGTGGCCGACAAGATCGGCTGTACGCCCGAGTCCCTGCGCCGGTGGGTCCGGCAAGCCGAGACCGACACCCGCCGCCGGCCCGGCCTGACCACCACCGAGCAGCAGCAGGTCAAGGCGCTGGAGCAGGAGAATCGCGAACTGCGGCGCGCCAATGAAATTCTCCGCAAGGCATCGGCCTATTTTGCCCAGGCGGAGCTCGACCGCCGCGGGACGTGATGGTGGCGTTCATCGACGCGCACCGGGCGACATACGGACCTGGCGTGCCATGGTCTACGTGGCCTTCGTGACCGACGCCTACTCCCGGCGCATCGTCGGCTGGCGGGCCAGCACCTCGCTGCGCACCGATCTCGCCCTCGACGCCCTGGAGCAGGCCATGTACGACCGCGACACCGATGCGCCGCTGGTTCACCACAGCGACCAGGGATCGCAATATCTTGCGATCCGCTACACCGATCGCCTGCTGGAAGCGGGGATCGAGTCCTCGGTCGGCAGGTGTGGCCATGCGTATGACAACGCACTCGCCGAAACGATCAACGGGCTCTACGAGACCGAGGTGATCTATCATATCGGGCCGTGGAAAGGACTTGAGGATGTCGAGCTGGCGACACTGGAATGGGTGGCGTGGTACAATACGGAGCGTTTGATGGGGCCGCGGGGCTACGTCCCGCCGGCCGAGTACGAGGAGCAGTTTCATCGCCGCCCGACCGACGCCGCGGTCCCGGCACTCAACTAACCGAGTCTCCGGAAATGCCGGGGTGATTCAATTCAATCGTCGACAATGATGTTTATGAGGGACTTCCTTGGGATTTGGACCTGATCGTGGCCACCCACCTTGACCGGATAACTCATGCTGACAGCACAAGTCCGTAGCTCCGCAGCGGGGTCCCGAGGGAGCTCGCATTTCTCGAGACCTTCCCGCGTTACCACGACCATATGGATGTCACTTTGTGTTGCGTGCGGCCCTAACGTTGTTCCCGAGGGTGTTGACACCGTCCCCGCTACCCAAACGATACTGTTGGGCGGAGTCGACTCTCAGGGCGGTCCGTTCACCGGCATCAATGACGCCACTCGACTCAGCGGTGGTTCGACAGCCATAGCAGACGGCGCAGAAGGTGCCATCAAGGTTATTGATGCCGGTGGGACGCTGATTCGCACCATTGGCCGTCGAGGCGAAGGTCCGGGAGAGTTTGGCAGCCTCGAATGGATCGAACAGTGCCTGCCTGATACTTTGTTTGTTTGGGATCGGGTTCTTCATCGGGTTACGGTTTTTGACTCGAGCGGACGTACCATCCGGCAGTTCACACCACCCGGCTCACCGATAAGGATGGCCTGTAACAGTGTGGGTCAGGTTGTGGTGATGATGCGACCGGTGATGGAGCCGAACCAATCGGTAGACGCGCAGCTATTTGCGAGCACAGTGGTCATTAACGCATTCGGGGACAGTATCGGCTCGATCGGTATGATCCAAGCCGGACAGAACCGCCCCTTGGGAACGATGTCGGGTTTCGGTGTCTTGCCAGGCGTTGCAATCGTCGGCACGGCGGCGTCCTCCATTCTGTCATTCCACAGCTTTATCGGCGACACCATACGTGTGCTGTCGCTACCGACTCAGCGCCGCGTCGCGACATTGCGACACTACCGCGCTGCTATTGAGCGGTTAATGTCCGCCGTCGGACCCAGTCCAGCGGATGATCAAATCAGGCGCACACTTCTGGCCGTCCCTATGCCGGATTCACTGCCAATGTTCCGCGGGCTATTCGTCACGAGTACCGGGTTTGCATGGGTGGTTACATCGTCGTACGGGGATGGCTACACCGACATTGTCGGCGTCCGCCTCGACGGCCCCGAGACGTACGCTATCCGCTTGCCAATTGAAATTGAAGTCTTCGAGATTGGTGCCGACTTTATCCTCGGGCGCACAGCCGACGAGGGCGGCGGGTCGAAGCTCGCCGGATACCATTTTTCGCTTGTGGGACTCAGCAAGCCATAATGGCCCCGCGATCGCAAATGATGGTGCACCTGTCAGCCATCGTTAACCACTAGGGAACCCTGAGGCTGTGACATGAGTTGTCCGGTAGTTGCGCGGAGCCACTTCTCTAGTATCCGGTATCCGGGACTTGGAGCGAACATGCGGTCGACAACATTCGCTACGGTGGCTGCCCTGTGTGCCTGGTGGGCTCTTGCGCTGCCAGCAGGCCCACTCGCGGCACAGATATCCGGGCTGACTGAGGTACAACGGTACGGCTGGGAGGAAGCAGCCCCGCGGGCGGCTGCCCTCGCCCAGACACGCCTCGGCGGCGGAATACTGTCAAACGTGGCCGACCTCGCCGAGGGCCCGGATGGTGCGCTGTACGTACTGGACCGCGGCGAGTCGAAGGTCGTCGTGTTCGAACCGAATGGTGCGGTCCGACGGGTTGTTGGCAATGGCAAAGGCGAGGGACCCGGCGAATTCTCCCGGCCGACCAGCATAGCCGTCGCACCGTCGGGCGACCTCATGGTGCTCGATGGGAATCGGGTTCACGTCTTCGACTCTACAGGTCAGTACCGCCGAGTGTTCAAGGTCACCGCCGCGATACCCCATCAGATCCGGGTTGCGGGAGGCCGCATCGTCGTCAGTCAGTATGTGCTGCGTGCTGGCACACCATCGATTCAGACGTTTGATCTCGACGGTACCCCTTCGAGTACGGTTTTCGCCCCATCCGCCGAGGACATCGCGTTCAGTCGCACTGGAGCGTCGTATCGGCTTGCCGATGGCCCTCGTGGCGTAGCGGTTGCGCATCCGAACCCCGGAAGGTGGACCAACTTGTCGGGCGGGAAGCCACTGGGGCGGTACGTTGAGGGCGACAATGCGATTGTGCCGCCCAGCCCCTCGCAACCCGCTTCGAGCCGCGTGACGCTGAGGGGGTTCGGCATGTTGCCAAGCGGCAACGGACTTGTTCTCTATGATCGTGAGCTGGCGAAACCAACCAGGGGCTCAACGGAGTCACGGCGTGAATTGGTGCTCGCCGAGATCGCGCCCACCGGGCGCATTGTCAGGCGGATTATCATGCCCGACGTGGGCCGTCAGCTGTTGGTCTCCCGGGATGGTACGAGCTTCTATCTCACGGTGGACGAACCGACCTATCAGGTCGTCCGGTTTCGGCTCGCGAGGTGAAAGGCGAGCCGAACATCGGTGATCAGAGATCGCTTGAAGCGCACACTCCGCCAGGGAGCGCAGCCCGCAATAGCGTGCCCTCACTGGTGTCCAGCAGCCAGATGCGCCGCCGTTTGGGGTCGACGGAGAACGCGCGGGCGGCGTGGGCGCCATTGACAGTGATTCGGCGCTCTAAGGCCCCATCATCCGCGAACACGAGCAGGGTCGCGGGCCGGTCATCGGGCTCGCGCAACAGGACCCAGAGGTCGCCGCATATGGACTGCGCTGCGGTCACCACCGACGGAAACACGAATCGACCGGGCGTGGTGTCGGCCCTATTGAGCGCGTAGAGGCCGTCGCGTAGTCGCGATATCAGCGAGTCGTCGAGTGCGGCACTCCAGCGCAGAGAGTCGTGGGGCGTGTAGCGCTCGATGACGCCATCGACGAGAAGGATGACCCACGCGCTGCCATCATCGGCGAGCACCGGATAGCTGGTGTTCCGGAGCACTTCGGCCACGCGTCCCGCCGTCAGATCGGCCTTGATCTGCGCGAAGTCCCAGGTCATCGACTCGGGCACCTTCAGCGCCCCAAGCATCCTGCCCATTACTCCATCCGGGTCGAGTCGTTGCGCTAGGGCGCCAAGACGACCGCTGCGTGCCATCATGGCGTCGCCACTCGCATTGAACGACACGGCAGCGTTACCAACCCCGGGAGTCGCTGCGTATGTACGAGCACCGCCAGTTCCCAAGTGAAATGCCATCAACCGCTGATTGAGCGCATCCACTAGGTGAACAGTGTCACCGGCGACGAAAAGTGACCGAGGAATCCTGAACTCGCCGGGCCCTGCGCCCTCCCGCCCAAGGCGTTTCGTCACGGCACCGTTGGTATCGAGGACGATCAGCTGGTTAAGCACCATGTCGGCCACGATGATGCGCCCGGCGGTATCAACCGTGATATCCAGCGGCCTCCCTATCGACTCGTCACCCGCAGTGAGAACAGTATCTGCCGAGAGCAGGACGTGAGTTCCCATGGGCTGCTCGGACGTGCAAGCCCCGGCAATCATCAACGTAGATATCGCCAGGATGGCTTGGCCGTGCAGACGCATCAGAATCTCGGCGGTTGTTGGTCGCGAGCTACACCGGCGCACCCGTCGAATGCTGAATTGAGGGGCGGAAGGGGTCTAACAATCATCAGCCGATTCGGATCCCACGTCAACAGAAATCGGCTTTTGGCTTCGGGCCGGGCGCGTTTTCACGGCTTGTGGCACTGGTTTGTGGGGGTGGTTGTGTCGGCTCCGGAGCAAGAGGTCGGCAGTTCGAATCTGCCCGGGCCCATTTGATCTAGCTCACTGCCCCGCTTTGCGGTTATCCGATGCGGGGCAGCGGTCGCGAATTAGTGGCGGAACTGGGATTGAGGCACGCGGCCGGCGAAATTTAGTCCGCCCGCGCCGGTAGCAGCGCGTAAACTACCTCCCCACACCAGTTCCGCCCCATTCTCCGCCGCGCCCCGCACCTTGCTGGCGATCCGCCACACGGTGACCTGCGGCAAGCCATCCTCGCTCTCGCTGATCT
>JBDSMU010000197.1:0-10487 GCA_039915685.1 Gemmatimonadales bacterium
AAGGGCGACCTTCCCGTCGCTACTTTCGCAGGACGGGACAGGAATGTCGAAAGGGTCGGAGTGTTTGGAGAGTCCTCACCTGGCGTGAGGGGTGGAGGCTCGGCCGGCTGACGGAACAGCCGATTCAAGCTGAGTGTTGCGGGCTTCAGGGTCGACGGCGGGCTCGCGCGGCGGAGCCCGCCCAACCTCGACCCTTACGACACAATCAGGCCGACGCCGACGCCGGCACGAATGAGCACCCTGCATCCTGGGCCACCGAAACCGCAAAAACGCCCGACGGTTGCAAAATAATTCCAGGAAGCATGTCTGCCTTCGCTGCAGCAAGAGCGGCTTCTGCCGACATTCCTGCCTCCACATACTTCGGGACCACGCTGTGCTGGAGCGCCAACGCGCAGGCGAGTACTTCGCCACCACCAGCCTGGAAAGGCTGCAACATCAGCGGACGGAATGGCTCCGGCATCCCGGTGTGCGGAATACGCACGGGATTGATGGTCAGCGATTTGCCATCCGCGCCCTTGAACTTTGTCTCGGCGCCCACCTTGAACCGGGCCCAGTAGGCATCGTTCATGGCGAAGTGAATCGCGGCGTGCCGGATCACCAGCACCCGACTCACTTGTGAAAGGGGCACACCGAAAACGTCGGCGTACTGCATCCCTACCGCGTTGGCACGGACGATCGGGAAACCACCCTCGAGGTCTGAGGCATCGAACACTACCTTGTACTTGCCGGTCAGCCGCTTCATCCATGACATATCCCAATCGGATCGCCCGCCAACAGGCGGAGCATCATCGATCGTTCCGGTTGGGTCGGCCGAAAGTGAGGATGGCAGGGAGCCAAGGATCGCCGCACCGCTGAGGGCGGCGAGGAAGTCTCGGCGTGGTGTGGACATCGGACCCTCCTGTGTGGGGGAATCATACGATACCCCGCGGACTCGATTTGTACAGGGGCGGGGTGGTTCCAAGAACTCGCCCGTAGCGCTCGCGTCAGTCATTTCTGCCCGCGTGCCTTCACCACGATCGGCACCAGCGCTCGTGTGCCGCTCGGCATCATCCATACCTCGAGTGTCTGCTCCCCGACATGGGTCGGAACGTACGTGAAATCGGCTGTCTCACCCGGGCCCATTTCGATCGACGCCGGACGCGTGACGCGAAGTGCCGCTGGCAAGTCGGCACCGTCGCGCGCCAGTGGCGTCCATCGTGCCACCGTGGAGTCGTCGCCCATGCGGAACTTGAGGATCCAGTCGGCATGGATGCTGACAAGCCGGATACGATTGGTGTCGCCGACGGTCATCGTGATTCGACGGGCTTGCATCCGCCCATTGACCAGCAGGAAGTCGGGGCTCGCTGCCTTCTCGAACACCGGCAACCCGCCACCACCCGCCACAATCAGGTGGTCGCGGGAGAGGTCGCGTGGGCCGTCGCTCACGATGATCGCGCCGTAGAGGCCGGAGCCGATCTGGCGCAGCTCATGTAGATGCGCATGGTACGGGAATGTTCCACTGCGCGGTGGCGTGAATTCGGCGGCAAACGTTCCGCCCGGTTCAATCGGCGGCATGATCTTCTCACCCAAACCGCTCACCCCCGGCACGCCATCGGGATAGCTTTCGATCTCCAGCCCGTGCCAGTGCACACCCGTGGGTTCATCCATGGTGTTGTGCACCACAATCCGGACCGGCTCTCCCCGCTTGAGCTCGAGCAGGGGTCCGGGGATCTGCACGCTGTCGCGATCAGGGGCGCTGTCGCCGCGTTGCATCGTGAAGCCGAATGCCGTCTGGCCCCCCATGAGCGCCTTCGGCTTCTTCTGGGCGAAGAGGTCGATGACCCGCCGATTTGCGACGACCGGTTCGCGGTAGCCCGGTGCCGGTGTGACATGCAAACCGATCACCAGGCCACGCATGACGTGGCCACCCGGCGCGTGCCCGTCACCCTTTGCTTCCGGCGCACCGTGAACGTGCGCGTCTGGTGAGTCGTGCAGCGAGACAAGATCGCCGACGTGCGATGCGAAATGGCAGTGGAAGACCCAGTTGCCCGGCGTGGTCGGCACCCAGGAGATCGACATCGTGGCGCCCATCGGCATGACCTGCATGTTCTGCAGCGCCTGATGGTCGAGAGCGACGGCGGAGTCCGCGCGGTCGACGCCTTGTCGCGTGACCCGGAAGTAGAAGCCGTGCAGGTGCATCGGGTGCTCGACAGCCGCGGCGTTGATCAGTCGCCAGTGCACCGAGTCGTTCTGCACCAGGGTGATCCGGTCGTTGTGCGGCCAAGCCTTCCCGTTGAAGACGAGCACACTCTCGAACGGCCGATCGGGGTAAGGGTGGAACCATTCGGTCACCAACATCACCTGATCACGACCCGCACCGAATGCCGTACCGGCTGGATCGACCACGAAGGCACCGGTAAGCTGCGAGTCAAGCCAATCGCGCTCACGCCAGTCAGTAAGGCCCTTGAGCACGCCCCAGTAGAAGAATGTGCCGACCTTCGACAGCGTGAACGTGATTTCGCGGGTCGCTCCAGCGGCGAGTTGAAGGGTGTCTTCCTTGGCGGTGAGGCCCTGTTGGAATCCGCTGAACATGAGGGCCGAGTCTGAGCGATTCCGCAGGGTGAGCCGCACGGTGGTGCCGAGGGGCGCGCGCAGCAGTGGCCCGGGCACGGACGGCGCCTTGCCCGCCTCGGCGATGCCGAGGATGCGAACCACCGGGTCGTTCGGTCCCTCGGCCTGCCAAGCGGTCTCGACCACGTCGAGAGACAGCGTGAGGATGCCCTTGGCAAACGTGCCGGCCGGTTTGCTGTTCCGGTTGATCTTGGCGAGCGGCGCGCTGGCCGCGGGTCGGGGAAGCGGAACCCGGGGCAGGGGCCGTGCAATAATGGCTTCCTGTTGGAGCGGGGCCGCCACCATGAACGCGGCGTGCATCAGCGAATGCAGCATTCTTCCACTCCCGGCTTGACGAGGTGCGAAGAAAGCTCGCTCCGGGAGGCAGGAAGTCAACAGGCAGCGGTCGAGTTTGGCGCCAGGGCCCCGGGGTCCCACCCGAGCCCTTCAACGATCGAACGGTTGTTCCTGAGACCCCCGCATGCGAGTCGCAGCGTCAGACGGCCGCGAAGCAATAGAACAGACCCGCGCTGCCGGTGGACTTGAGATTATCGGCGCTGCAGCCGCGGGACAGGTGCGACGAGTTCCATGACTTTGCGGCCGCACTGTCGTCCAGGCCCGTTTTGTCGTGGTGGCCGACCATCGCCGAGCCCTCGCCTGATTGTGTCCAGTTGCCGCAGGTGTTGTTGATGTCACCACCGATGAAGCGGCCATCTGGTTGGGATCCGGTCAGGATGTCGTGCATGTTCGGCGTGTCGCCGCGACCGTTGACCAACGCGCCGCCCTCGGTCAGCGCGGTCTGCTTGTTGAGGTTGTTCGCGCCGCTATGCAGGTGCTCGACGTCGGTGGCGATCACCGTGCCGTGGGCGTTGCGCCACGGGCCCTTACCGATGCGGTCTCGGGCATTCACCCCTGCGACTTCGGACGTCGGCTGCTGGCTCAGGTAGGCGTGCCAAGTGCGGCTGCCGGCGCCTGCAGCGCTGGCCAGCAACTGGCATTGGCGGTCGGCGCCGGCGAGGCCGCCGAGGTCAGCGCCATTCCCCGGACCGGCGCTGGCGATAAAAAACCCCATGCCGGGCTTGTCGGTGGACATCTGCATCATGCCGCCACAGCCGGCCAGCACGACCGTGGCGGCAGCCGCCGAGATCGTCAACAATCCGATCGATTTCGAGTTCGCCATTGACGTCAGGTTCGTCTCGCGCATCGTTGCTCTCCTTGGAGTTATTTGAACGCGCACCGCCGGGCATGCCACAATCGGACGCGTTCGGAGAGTAGGTCGAAGGCCGAGTCGATTCAAGCGGCGGAGTACCGGCGGACCATCCCGAGATGGATGCGGACCGGCTCTGAGATTTCAGGTCACGATCGTCGGCTCCGCCACGGGCATCGCAATGATGCCGCCGAGGCCGTGGCGCGGACGGTACGGCAGACCCCGAAACCGGGCGAGCACCCACGCGGCTCGGGAACCCGGCGCGGCGTGGCGATGCATCAGTCCCGGTACGCACGACTGCGTTAGCTCGGGCACACCCGCGCTGGGTCGTACGCACGCTGCACTCCATTCGGAATGACAGCTCCGTTCACGGTCAGCGTGTTGCCGAAGCCCGCGGGGTGTGAGTACCACGCAGCCGGCCACGAGAGATCGCCGCCCAGCATGAGCGCGTATGACGACCGGAGCAGATATGGCCCGGCCTGGATGCCGAGTCCCGTCTGACTACTCGCCAACGACACGAGCAGGTCGCGTTGGCAGCTCGCCAAGATCACGTTGCCGCTCGTTGTGAGCTCGATGTCGCCACGCAGCAGCGTCGCGGCGCGGGGAAACCCGGCTTCGACGATGATGCCGAACGTGTTGTTCACGAGCAGGTTGTCGGTCAGTTTTACCTTCGTCAGGCCGGCGACGTTCGGCGCACCCACGCCGACGGCGCCAATCCGCAGCCCGACTCCGACCGGCTCGCGACGGTGGTCGCGCACTTCGTTGTTCACGATGTCGGCGGTGACGATCGCCGATGTCGGGAGCTCATACTGCTCGACCGAGGGAAGCACGCCGAGCAATACCGTGGGCAGGATCAGCACACCTGGAACGCCGCCTCCGATCATGCGGTTGTCGCGCGCCACGTACGCGCCTGGACCGGCGAGGCAGATGTCGCACGAGCCCCCGCGACCCGACAAATAATTGCGCTCGACGGTAGCATGCGACGCACGCAGGTCCGCACCGCTGGACAGCCCGCCATCGAATCGGTTGCCCCGCACGACGAGACCGTTGACGCGCAGGGCGAAAACGCCGAATCCGCCAATCTGCGGATCGCTGGGCAAGCGTCCGGACTGGAGGGTGAATCCCTCGATCACCGCACCATGCCCCTTCGAACCGACGGGGTGCGCATTGACGATGAAGATCGGCTCCGGTGCCCCGCTCGTGGACCCAATGCCGCCGACGATAATCAGGGCGGGGCTCGGAGCGATCGTCGTGGTGCCCGTTGCGTTGCCCAAACCGGTTGCCCGCCCGGTTTCATCGACTTGCATCTGCAGTGCACCGCGGATCGTGATGTCGGGGACGTCGATGATGAACGGCAGCTGCTCGATCGCCGGGTCGATTGTCGGCCGGGTGGTAGCCGGGCGAACGCCAGCCGACACGACAATCGTCACGCGGCAGGCGGCATTCTCCAGCTCGTCGTGGGCGATTCGGGTTGCCCGCGCCGCGGCGAGCGCGTCTGAAATGCGAGCGAAGTGCACCCCATCATTGGAGGCACTTCCGTCTCCCACTTCGAGACGGGCGACATAGTCACCGTGGGCCTCGTGCGCGCGAAGCGCTGCCATCGATACTACGAGAATCGCGGGGGACGACGCTGGAACGTGGCAGATGGTGACATCTGGCCTGTCCACGCGCAGCGCCGCTGCTTGGGGCGCCGACGGCGCGCTGAGCTCCTCTGCCGTGCAGGAGACCGTGCCAACCACCGCCCAGAGGACAACGAACGACTTGAACGTGACGAGTCGTACCCGAAAGACCGACGACGGCGGGCGAGCGGTGATGCTGTTCATGACCTGCTCCGGTGGAGGTGTCGCGCTAACCTCTACACCGGCCGTCAGGGCGCCGTCAGCCAGCCATCATTTGGCTGGTCCGGCTCACTGGTGGACTCGAATTGGCCCAATCCGGTCGATGACGCGCTGGAGGAAGGGCGTGCCCCGGTACTCATCCAGATCGGCAAAGCACGCGATCCGGTGCAGGGCAGGCGTGTTCGTCGCAAGCGCCCGCTCAAGCGCTACGAGGACGGCGGCCGTATCACCCGCGGCGAAGCTGAGATGCACCACCTTCAGTGGCGAAACGCGGCCGGACTCACGGGCGAGGGCCGTCAGGCGCTTTCTCGCCACGGCGTGCCGAACCGACCAGTAGCCAGCGGCCCCACGTGCATCGGTGAGCGCCGACAGCAAGGCGCCGTCCCGGTCGGCAGCGGCCTGTTCGTGCCACGACGCGATTGCTTCGTCGAAACGTCCCGCCCGCGCCAGTGCGCGCGTCATCCCGGTTCTTGCAACGCGCTGCGAGGGGTTCACCGCGAGTTCCGCGGCGTACAGCTCGACCGCCCGCTCGGCTTGGCCCACGCACAACTCGGCGCTCGCCTCATGATTCAGGTAGGTCACGCCCAGCGGGTCGAGCTGGCGTGCGATACGCGCGGCGTCGCGCGCCTCGTCGTAGCGGTGCGCGCTCGCGAGGATCCCTTGCTTGATCATGAATACTTCCGGATTCGCCGGCTCCGCCGCGATGGCCTTGCGTATCAGCTCCAAGCCGACAGCTAGGTCACCGGTTTTCAGCGCGCGCATGTACGCGAGGTTGCCCCAGGCGCTGCTCTCGAGACTGTCCAGCGCCAAGGCGTGGCGCGCCGCCGCGGTCGCGCGCTCGTACCCTTCATCGAAGCTGATCTCGTCGGTGGCGGTCTGGTACGCATAGGCGGAGCTCAGCCCCGACCACGCTCGCGCGTTGAGCGGATCGATGTTCACCGCGCGCTGGAACAGCGTCCCGGCGATGTTCCGTCGCGTCGGTTGACTTGGTAGCGTCGGTTCGACGTTAGCCAGCAGTTGATGCCAGCCCTCGAGCATCAGGCGGTATGATTCTGGATTAATCTCCCGAACCGATCGACGCGGCACTGCTGGCATCGCCACGCGGAACACGGTGCCAGCGACGTCGGCGGCAAGCCTGCTTTCTGCGTCGCGAATGTCGGTGGCCGAAAACCGGTGAACGCGTAGCGGTTGTTCTGCGAGCGTTGTGGCATCCACCACAACCGCTCGCAGTTCAAGCGTATCGCCGGTGCGGCGAAGGCTGCTGCGCAGCAATGTCGTCGATCCGAACCGGCGAGCGACGTCACGTATCCCCGATTCCGAAAGTCCGCCCTGAGTCCCTCTCGCCCCGGATCTGATCTCGAGCCCGCCGATATCGGCAAGCCGCTTCGTGACGCCCTCCGCGATTCCCGTCGCGATGTAGGCGAGCGCGGGATCGCCAGTTTCGTTCGCCATCGGCATGATGAAGAGATCGGGCCCGGGAGGATCTGGCGTTTTGGAGCTACCGCCGAAGGCCGCCCACGCGACCAACGCTATCGCGATGACGAGCTGAACGGCTGACCACCGCGCACCTCGCCGGCCGCGGCGTTTCGGAAATGGGGCGTCCACCGCCGGCTCAGGCAGCTCCATCGAGAACGTCGGCTGCTCCACCGCGAGCGTCCGGTCGGTCGATGGCGTGTCCGCGATGCGGGTGTGAGCCGATGGCTCGACGTCCGGCGAATGCGTCGGCTCCGGCGAGCGATCGCTCGTGGTTGTCGCCGTCCGTCGTGTGCGTACCGCATCGAGCAGCGCGATCGTTTCCGGGGAGGGCGGAGTGCCGAAGCTCTCGCCAATGTGCGCACGAAAGCGCTCGTACACCGCAAAGGCTTGGGCACGATCTCCGCTTCGGTCGAGCAGTGTGATGAGCCGTCTTGCCGCGGGTTCGTCGTCAGGGTCCAGTTCCATCGAACGACGTGCCACCTCGGTTGCGCCAGGGATATCACCTTGGCAGGCCAGCGCCTCTGCGAGCTGCGCGGCGGCTTTCTGTGCGATCGAGCGACAGTGCCGACGTCTGCCCTCGAGCCATTGATCAAACTCGCCGCCGCCGGGACTGAACACCCCCGGCAGCAGATCGCCGCGATATATCGCGAGGGCATCGGCGTACCGTCCCGCCGCGAAGTCGCCCGCCATCCCGGCCACATCGGTTGTGATCTTTCCTGGGTCTACGCTCAGATCGTCGGCGCCGCGAGCAGCGATCGCACCTTCCGGCAGGTGGAGCCGCAGAGTATACAGCGCACTGCGCAGCGCCGCGCGGGCGCGGTCCTGCGCGAAATCGGGCCAAAGCGTAGCAAGCACCGAGTCGCGGCGATGCCACGTCCCCGGTGTCGGCATGACAAGGTACGCGAGCAACGCGACATGCTTCGGCTGCCGAAGCAGGGCGTTGATCTCAACGCCATCATCGTCCAGAAGTCCGATCCCACCGAGCATCCGGAATTGGTGCATCGTCGAAGTTAGATCAAGAAGCCAGATGCTGCCAGCACCGCGAAGAACAGGACCAGCCCAACATGCGCCATTGAAATACATGCCCACCCTCATGAGCGAATGCATGCGCGCGGGATGGGATAAGTTTCTGTCCTGCTCTCAACCCTGGGATATCCGAATGCCGCACCGATACGCCCTTTTCTCCGCACTGGTCCTCGTGTTGGCCGGGGGCATCGGCGCCCAGGACCGCCAGCCCACGCTTCCACCTCCAAGTATCGTCCAGTACCATCCCAAGAGCCGACTCGTCGTGCCGGAGCACCCCATGCCCCGTGCGAAGTACCCGGCTGTCGATGTCCACGGTCATCCCCCGCTGCTCGACGACGCTGCGACGATCCGCCAAGTACTGGCCGCGATGGACTCCCTCAACATCGGTGTCATGGTTCAGGCTATCGGGACATCGGGCGAGCGACTCACTCGGCAGGTTGGTGCCGTCAAGGCGGCGGGGGTGAGCGATCGGTTCGTGTTCTTCACCACACTCGACCTCGGTTTCTTGAAGGCAGGAGACGGGGTCAAACTCGCGGCGCAGCTGAAGCGCGATGTGGCTGCCGGCGCGGTCGGGATCGGTGAGATCAACAAGGGGTTCGGTCTGTCGGCGCGAGGTGCCGATGGCACGCGGCTGCATCTCGACGACCCCGAGCTCGACGTAGTCTGGGAAACCGCCGCCGATTTGGGCATCCCGGTGTTCATCCATACCGCCGATCCGGCCGCATTCTTTGAACCGCTCGACTTCAACAACGAGCGCTGGCTCGAGATGGCGCTGTTCCCCAACCGGCAGTTCAATGATCGCGCCCGATTCCCCACCTTCGAAACACTCATGGCCGAGCGGGAACGGCTGATAGCGAAACATCCCCGGACCAGGTGGATTCTGGCACACCTGGGGTGGTACGCCGACGATTTGGCCAAGCTCGGTCGGTTGTTCGACCGGTATCCGAACGTGACCGCCGAGGTCGGGGCGATTCTTTACGATCTAGGGCGCCAGCCGCGGACGGCTCACGACTTCTTCGTGAAATACCAGGACCGGATCCTGTTCGGTAAAGACTCGTTCCAGCCGGACGAGTACCCTTATTACTGGCGCGTGTTCGAGACGGCGGATGAGTACTTCGACTATTACCGCGACTATCACGCATTCTGGAAGTTGTACGGGATGGACCTACCCGATCCGGTTCTGCGGAAACTGTACTACGGCAATGCGCTGAGGATCATTCCCCGGATGCCGCGGGCGGTTTTCCCCGTTGGCTAGCCACGGGCTACCGGCGTGAAGCCACGCGCGAAGGTGGGCGGCGAAATCGGGCTTCGGATCGTCGTCACCGACCCGGTTCCGGGGGTGCGACTCATGATGCAGTCAGGACGCACCGATTTGGTCCCGCCAACGTCGGCGTCGGCAGCCGAGGTGTGCTTTGACTGCGCGGTGCGCGTCGTGGAGCTCGACGACGGCACGCCGAACTTCCTGGGTGCATTTACTCACGGTCCGCCGTCAGCGCGGTTCCTCTACATCAACGCCGGCCGACAGGCCGGCGAAGCGAACACCTGTTGGGATCGGCGTGCAAAGATCCCCTTGGGGGCGATCACGATGGCACAGGTGCATGACGCATTGGGGGAGGATTGTGCGCTCGTGGTGCGGATCAACGGTCGGGCCAAGGACGGCGGCCCGGTGTGCGCCACCGTCAAGCTTCCCGAAGGCGCTTGGCGGGTGGCAAGGCGGTCACGCGTGCGGTCCAACAGGGGGTCTGAACAGTGAAAACGCTTGTCGCGCTCTTGGCATTGGTCGCATCGACCACCACCGCATCCGGTCAAACCCCGCGCACCCAGGTGGTGATGCTCGGCACCGGGACGCCTATTCCAGATCCCTCGCGCAGCGGCCCAGCGGTTGCGATCGTCGTCGATTCGGTGGCCTACCTCTTCGATGCCGGCGCTGGGGTGGTGCGGCGCGCGGCCGAGGCTGGGCGCCACGGGGTGCGCGGGTTTGCCGGTCGCACTATCGTCGGACAGCCCGCCATATCGTTCAACCGCGTCTTCCTCACCCACCTCCATTCCGACCATACCCTCGGGCTCGCGGATGTGATCTTCACGCCGTGGATCCAGGGGCGGATAGCACCGCTCGACGTCTATGGCCCTCCCGGAACGACGAGACTGGTGCACGGAATTGTCGATGGCAATGCGCTCGACATCGCCGAGCGACTCAGCTCATCTGGTGGGCCATCGAAGGATGGGTGGAACGCTCTGGCGCACGAGATTGGTGAGGGCGAGATCTTCCGCGACGCACGCATCATCGTGCGCGCCTTTAGGGTACCGCACGCTGGGTGGGAAAATGCCTTCGGCTACCGTGTGGAGACACC
>JBDSMU010000003.1:0-3948 GCA_039915685.1 Gemmatimonadales bacterium
CCCAGGTCCGTAGGGTAGCAGCGTGCGAATCGCGTCAGGGCCTAGCGGCAGCAGCGCTAAGCAATGTCTGAGATCGCTGCGGGTAGCCTGGGGTACTCGCATTTCCTTCCGCGCCGGATCGCCTCTCGATGTCCATCGCACTCGCCCGTCGGTATCGCCCGCGGCAATTTGCTGACCTCCTCGTGCAGGACCACGTTGCGGCGGCATTGCGCGGCGCGGTGGCGCGCGGTCGCGTCGGTCACGGCTACCTCCTCACCGGTCCGAGGGGCGTCGGCAAGACCACCGCGGCACGTATCCTCGCCATGGCGCTCAATTGCGAGCAGCGCGGTGCAGCGGGGCACCCCGAGGGTGAACCGTGCGGAGAGTGTGCATCGTGCCAGCGGATCTGGAATGGCTCTGCCACGCTCGATGTGGTGGAGATCGACGCGGCGTCGAATCGCGGCGTTGACGACGCGCGCGACCTGCGTGAGCGGGCGATGTACGCGGCCTCGCAAGAGGGACATCACAAGGTTTACATCATCGATGAAGCGCACATGCTGACGCGTGAGGCGTGGAATGCGCTCCTCAAGATTCTCGAGGAGCCGCCTCCGGGCGTCGTCTTCGTGTTCGCCACCACTGAGCCGCAGAAGATCTTCAACGCGGCCGCGCCGGTGATGTCACGGCTCCAGCGGTTCGATTTCCGCCGCATCAGTCCGGCTGCCATCCGCGCGCGTCTCCGCGCTGTGCTCGACGCCGAAGGGCTCGACGCCGAAGATGATGCGCTGACCATCATGGCTCGGCACGCTGATGGCGGGATGCGCGACGCGCTGTCCACGCTCGACCAATGCCTGTCGTTCGGCGATGGGCCGGTCACCGCCGCACGGGTGCGCGACATCCTCGGCGTGGTCGACGATGACACCTACGCGGCGGTCCTCACGCTGGTCGCAGAACGCCGTCCAGGCGACGTCTTTGCGATCATCGACCAGCTGGTCGACGCGGGCTCCGACCTCGCCGACTTTGCCGGCGGCCTTGGCGACGTGCTACGCGCGCTGGTGATGGTGCAGTACGGTGCCGAACCGGAAGGGCTCTCCGAATCGACCCGCACGGTGATCGCCGAGGCATCGAAGCAGCTCGCTCCCGAAGACGGCGTGCGCATGCTCAAGTTGCTCGCCGAAAGCGAGACTGCAGTTCGGCGAAGCGCCAACCCGCGCCTGATCGTTGAGACGCTGCTGCTTCGGTGGGCGATGATGGATCGCACCGCTGATCTTCGTGCGCTACTTGCCGGCGAGGTCGCTGAGCACTCCGCGCCAGCGACGTCGGCACCGATACCTCAAACAGCGCGCAAGCCGATGGCGAGTCCGGCAACGGCGCCGGCGGCTCCGTCGACGCCACCGTCCACGAATGCCGCAGCGCCGGCAGTAACCGTGCCTCAGACCACCGACGGTCTCAGGGCGGTTTGGTCGGAAGTAGTGGACACCGCATCGCGGCAGAGCAGCCTCCTCGGGCAGGCGCTAGACCACTCGACGCCGCGGATCGACGCCCCCGGACTGGTCGTCCTCGCGTTCTCGGGCGACAGCGCGGTTTTCCAGGAAGGCGTGGTGCGTCAGCAGTCGACCGTCGAAACGATCCTTTCGTCGCGCATGGGCACTCCGACCCGGATCGTGGTCGAGCGGACCGACCACGCTGGGACCGCCCGGTCGGGCAAGGGCGCGCGGCTGACGTCGAGCGATATCCGGGCGGATCGACTGACGAGCCTGCGCAAGCGTGACCCCGCGCTGGACGCGGCGGCCGACGCGTTAGATTTGGAGCTGGTCGACGAGGGATGAGCCCTCGTCCGGGTCAACCTTGGATCGGGCAGGGCATACGTTGGCAGACTGGCAGCAATTGATTCAGCTCGGACAGCAGATGCAGGGTCGTCTCAGCGACTTGCAGACGGAACTCGCCCGCCGAACCATCGATGTGGTGGCAGGGGGGGGCGCAGTGCGGGTGCAGGTGGATGGTCGGGGACGGGTCCGCAACCTTTCGATCGATGCCGCCGCGTTCGAGGGACGGGACGCCGACCTACTCTCCGACCTCGTTCTGGCCGCAGTGGCAGAGGCCCAGCGACGGGCGGACGACATGGCGCAGGTGGAAGCCACGAGGGTACCGCCCGACCAGCCATCGGCCTCCTGAACGGTGAGCGCGCTCGACACGCTTGTCGCGGAACTCGCCCGTCTCCCCGGAATTGGCCGCAAGACCGCGCAGCGATTGGTGTACAACCTGTTGCACCACGGATCGGAGCGGTTCACCGCGCTGGCGGTCGCGCTTGAGACGGTCCGGGACCAGGTGCGGCCCTGCATCGAATGCGGACAGCCCACGGAGGGCGAAACATGCGGAATCTGTTCCGATCCGCGCCGCGACGAGAGACTGGTGTGTGTGGTTGAAGAATCGAGCGCCGTGAGCGTGATTGAGCGTTCCGGGGCCTTTAGAGGCCACTACGTCGTGCTGGGGGGCCGACTCTCACCGCTGGAGGGGATCGGGCCCGATTCGCTCCGCCTTGGCCTTCTGGATCGACGCCTCGACGCCGGAAAGGTGCGTGAGGTGATCCTTGCGACCAACTCGTCGCTCGAGGGTGAGGCCACCGCCACCTGGCTGCAGCAGCAACTCGCCCGGCGCAATGGCGTCCGAGTCTCCCGGCTGGCACGAGGCATGCCCGTTGGTGGAGATCTGGAATACGTGGACGGCGTTACCGTGACGCATGCATTGACCGCACGAGAGGAACTGCGATGACCCGACGGCGCTCGGAGGTCACCTATTTTGCGGGCGCTGCAGTTGCGGGCCTCGCGGGGGCGTTCCTGTTCGCGCGCTTCCGTCACCACACCCACCGGCAAAACCTGTTTTCCACCCATCCCACCCGCCGCTTCGCGGCCCTGGGATGGCTGGAGAGCGCATCCGACCCCGCGACCCTCCCGCTTCTCCGCGATTACGTGGCGTGGGAGGCTGTGCCGGTCATCCGAAAGCGGGCAGAACGGCTGGTGCGGGAACTCGACCGGAGCGTCCGTTGACCTCTCCACGGGCTGCGAGCTGGGCATTCCGCGAAGAGGATTCGGGCCGGATCCGCACCGTACTGACTGATTTTCTCCGGGATGCGTCGGCTCGAACCGCATTACTGGTCGATCGCGCTGGGCAGATGCTGGTAACCGCCGGCGAGACCCCCACCTTCGACCCGACCGCGTTTGCGTCGCTCACCGCCGCCGACTTTTCGGCCAACGACCAGCTCGCCCGCCTCCTCGGCGAGCCAGAGTTCGGGACGCTCTTCCATCAGGGAGAGAAGGAATCACTCTATCTTGCAGACATCGCCCGCCGGGTGATCCTGGTGGTGCTCTTCGACAACCGCACGACCCTCGGTCTCGTCAAACTGCGGATGAAGCCGGCCGTGCATGAGCTGACCGCGCTTTTCACCGCGATTTTCGAGCGGGATGCGGGTGCTGACACCGGACGCGTGGGAACCGATTTCGTCGACGACGCCGAAGACGAACTCGACAAACTTTTCGGAAGTTGAGGGCTGTCGACGAATGTCGCTGATCAACTACGCGTCACGAGAGATCAACTGCAAGATTGTGTACTACGGTCCCGGCCTCGGCGGCAAGACGACCAACCTCGAGTACGTCTACGAGAAGGTGGCGCCGTCGTCGAAAGGCAAGCTCATCTCACTCGCTACCGAAACGGAACGCACGCTCTTCTTCGACTTCCTCCCGGTTGACCTCGGAACGATCCGCGGGTTCCGCACCCGGTTCCATCTCTACACCGTCCCGGGCCAGGTGTACTACAACGCCTCGCGCAAGCTGATCCTGAAGGGGGTTGACGGTGTGGTGTTCGTGGCCGACTCGCAGATCGATCGCATGGAGGCGAATCTCGAGGCGATGCAGAACCTGTACGACAACATGGCGCAGCACGGCTACGACCTGATGCAGCTCCCGTTCGTGATCC
>JBDSMU010000023.1:0-3603 GCA_039915685.1 Gemmatimonadales bacterium
GAGTTGCGCTCGACCGGCCGCTTGCCGGCGTCTCGGATCAGCCCCACCAGCCCTTCGTATGGCATGTGCATCTGGGTGCGAGCGCCGGCCTCATGATAGACGCGCTCGTAGACCACCGTGCCCTCGACATCATCGCACCCGAACGCCAGCGCGACCTGCGACATGAAGGGTGTCACCATCGGCCAGTGGGTCTTGATGTGCGGAATGTTGTCGAGAAAGAGCCGACCCACCGCGATGTTCCGGAGATCTTCGTAGCCGGTGGTGGCCGTCCCCACTCTTCCCAGTTCCTCACCGAGCGCGTTGTGCTCGGTGTGATAGGCGAGGGGGATGTACGTGAGGAAGCCGCCGGTTTCATCCTGCAGCGTGCGCAGCATCTCGAGATGCTCGATCCGGTCAGCGGCGGTTTCGACGTGGCCGTAGAGCATCGTGCAATTGGTGGGGATACCGAGTTGGTGTGCCTCGCGATGCACCCCGATCCACTCGGCGCCGGTGAGCTTGCGCTCGGCGATTGTGGCTCGCACGGCCGTACTGAACACCTCGGCGCCCCCACCCGGCAGCGATGTCAGCCCGGCTTCACGCAGCGCCACCAGCACCTCGCGCACCGAGGTCTTCTCGATCCGGGCGAGGTGGGCGATCTCGACGGCGGTGAGGGCCTTGATGAGAACCTCAGGGTGGCGCTCGCGAAGCCCGCGGATCATGTCGGTGTAGTACGACAGCTTCAGCGTGGGGTGCAGCCCGCCCACGATGTGGAATTCGCGGGTCGGGGTGCCAGTGGCCTGCGCTGCCTCGTGGTACACCTCTTCGAGCGAGCGCGTGTAGTGGCCCTCTTCCTTCGGCATACGCGCAAAAGAACAGAAGGTGCAGGTGTTGCGCAGGATGCAGACGTTGGTCGGATTGAGGTGCTGGTTGGCCGAGAAGAAAACGCGATCGCCGTTGGCGCGCTGATTGGCGAAATCCGCGAGGGTCCCGAGGCCGATCAAGTCATTGGATGCGTACAGCGCCAGGCCGTCGGCGGCGTCGAGGCGCGCCCCGGCCTCCACCTTTGGCGCGATGGCGCGGAGCGCGGGGTCGGTGAGGCGGTGGGCAGCCATCTCGACGGGTACCGGGGCGGTGGTGGCCATGCGGGAAATCTAACAAACCCGGCTGCAGACTGAGTCTTGGGCCGCACGCCGCAGGGCAGATCTCACCGCCTCTTCGGGGCTACCGCTTCACCGGCGCCGCCGGCAGCCCCGCCAGCCGCCGCTTGAAGGTCTGAAACGCGTTGCTGTCGCGCTGCAGACCGCGAAGCTCCGCGGTGCTGTAGGCCGCGATCAGGGACTGCGTCGCACTGATCCGGTCCTCGGCCAACGGGTGGGTCGCGAAGAACGCCTCCACCGCGTTCGGGTTGCGCTGCCGCTCGTCGAGCAGGATCCGGAACATCTGCGGAATGCCATTGGGATCGATTCCGGCTTGCACCGCGAGCCGGACGCCCACCGCATCGGCCTCGGTTTCATCGCTGCGCGAGAAGCGAGCTAAGACCGCGCCACCCCCGACATTGATAGCGGCCTGCCCCACGCCGCTCTGACAAGTCCGGGTGAGAGTGCACAACAGCGCCACTCCGACGTTCGCCCCCTGAGCGTTTTGCATCTGGTTGACCGAGTGACGCTCGGTCACGTGCGCGATCTCGTGCGCCAGCACCCCCGCCACCTGGCTCATGTTGGTGGCGCGCTCAATCAGACCGCGATTGATGTAAACATGGCCACCGGGCACCGCGAACGCGTTCACTTCCTTCGAGTTGACGATCGTGAAATGCCATGTCAGGTCACGCACATTCGTCGCGGCCACGATCTCCTGGCCGAGTGCGGTGATGTAGCGATTGGTGGCGGCGTCGCTGACCAGCGGAAGCTGCGCGTTGATCTGCTGCGCATAGTCATTCCCCAACTGGACCTCCTGCTGACGCGAGATCGCGCAGCCGGAGACGGCGAGTACGGCGGACAGCAGCGGGAAGGCGCAGGCACGAGCAGGCATGGATCCATCCTCGGGGCAAGGTCCAAGGGGGAGACGACCGGCCGGGGGGCATTGTCACGCGGGATGCTCGCTGTCACCCCCGAGCTGGGGCATCGGGGTCTAGACGGCCCGCACGGCCAGCGTCGCGTTGTGACCGCCGAAGCCGAAGCCGTTCGACATCGCGACGTCGACATCGCGCTTGACGCGCACGTTGGGCGCGCAATCGAGGTCGCAGTCCGGATCGGGGCGGACGTTGTTGATCGTGGGGGGGATGTCGCCGGTGCGCGCGACCATGAGGGCCACCACGAATTCGAGCGCGCCGGCACCGCCGAGCAGGTGCCCGGTCATCGACTTGGTGGAGCCGAACACGAGATTGCGGGCATGATCACCAAAGACGCCCTTGACCGCTTGTGTCTCGGCGATGTCGCCCAGCGGCGTCGATGTGCCGTGCGCATTGATGTAGCCGACGCGGGACGGGTCAGTGTCGTTGTCCGCCAGGCACATCCGCATGGCGCGCTGTGCCCCTTCACCTTCGGGCGCGGGCGCACTCATGTGGTAGGCATCACCCGACAGTCCGTACCCCATCACTTCACCAAGGATGGTGGCACCCCGCGCCTCGGCGTGCTCAAGGGACTCCAGCACCACCGCGGCGCCGCCGTCGCCGAGCACGAAGCCGTCGCGATCAACGTCGAACGGGCGGCTGGCGGCCTGGGGATCGTCGTTGCGGGTGGACATCGCCTTCATGTTGGCGAAAGCGGCTACGGTAAGGCCAGTGATCGCCGCCTCGGAGCCGCCGGTGACCATCGCATCGGCAATGCCGTCGCGGATCATCCGGTAGCCCTCACCGATCGCATGCGCGGACGACGCGCACGCCGACACGGTGGCGAAATTGGGCCCCTTCAGCCCATAGCGCATCGACACCAGGCCAGGAGCCATATTGGCGATGAACATCGGCACGAAGAACGGCGACACCCGATCCGGACCCTTCTCGATGAAGATCCGGCAGTTGTCCTCGAAGGTCTGCATTCCTCCGATACCGCTGCCGAGCACCACGCCGACGCGGTTCAGGTCGGCAGCGCCCTTGTCGAGGCCGGCCTGCGTCACTGCCTGGTGGGAGGCGGCGATGGCGTACTGCGCATAGAGGTCGAAACGGCGGGCCTCCTTGCGGTCGATGTACATCAAAGGGTCGAACCCTTTCACCTCGCAGGCAAACCGGACCTGCTGGTTGCTCGCATCAAACTTGGTGATCGGGGCAGCTCCTGACATACCGGCCAGGAGGTTGGTCCAGGTCTCATCCGTGGTCAGCCCAACCGGGCTGACCACGCCGAGACCTGTCACGACGACACGTCGCACCGGCTACTTCTCGAGCTTCCCGTGGAGATACTTCAGCGCATCGCCAACGGTGCGCAGCTTCTCGGCTTCGTCATCCGGAATGTCGATGTCAAATTCCTTTTCGAACGCCATGACCAGCTCGACGGTATCGAGCGAGTCGGCACCGAGATCCTCCATGAACGACGCCTCGGGGGTGAGCTTCTCGCGCTCGACACCCAGTTCATCGACGATGATGTCCTTGACCTTCTCCTCGACGTCACTCATTTGCAGCCTCTGTGCGTTGTG
>JBDSMU010000029.1:0-5375 GCA_039915685.1 Gemmatimonadales bacterium
ATACAGCGCTGCGAGGCGGAGTTCGTCGAGTGCGCCGGTAGGGTCCTCGGACGCACGCTTCATGTAGAACGCGATATCCGCATCGCGGCGCACCCGCTCGGCGGCGACGTCCCAAGTACGGGGCGCCTCCGCCGACGGGGTTTTGGCCCGCAGCATGACAGCAGCACCCACAGTGAGTGCGAACGCTGTTGCCACCACAGCTGCGGTGCCGAGTTTCATTTACCGGTTTGCCGGTGCGATGTACGGAAATGTGGCCAAGAACGGCGAATCGCTGGGCACGTTGTCGGTCGCGAGACCGGGAGAGACGTTGTTCGGATCGAGCAGCGAGCCGAAGGTCGCGGCGAGGCCAGCATCGACGACATCGTCGGCGAGTTTGCGGCCGCCCCAACCGTCGGCGAGCGCCCACGAGAGCCAACCGGCCGTCGAGGTCGCCTTGTCCGTCTGGACGATGAGCATGTCCGGAAGGAGGACCGACGCGAGTGTGTTCTGCACGGTGGCATTCCGTCCGGCGACGGTCGCCACGAAAGACACCAGCTCGGCACGGATCAGCGACACGTCCTGCGACGGTCCGGTGCTGCCATGCAGGGCATGACTGCGCTTCGCGAGGAACACCTCGCTCACCAGCGGATTGCCGAGACGCTGCACCTGATTGTACATGCGCGGCGAGGTCGGGTTGGGCGTGACACCGTTGTCGTTGTTGTCGCTGCAGGCGCCAACGGCGGCCACGGCAGCGATGGCGATCATGCTACGGAAGAACATCGGTGCATTCCTGGTACGGTGTGAAGTATTCATCGCGAAATGGTCCCCCAGAGGCCGATCTTGGCGTTGCCACCCGACGTCAGCATCGCGGTGGGAAGTTCGATCACGATCGATGCGACGTTGAGCCCGGCCAGGAAATTGACTGCCTGGCCTGCCGGCCGGAAGGCGCTGGCGGTCGGTGTCGACGGAAGCGCGGCGAGCGGGCCGGTGGCCGGCTTGCGGTCCGGAAGGATCCGGAAGAACTGCTCAAGGTCGATGAAGAACGGATCGTCACGAATGCCTGCATATACCTGGATGTCCGAGGCGGAGCCGATGGTCGTGTTGATCGCGCCGGTCACCGTCGTACCGCCGGTAACGACGACATTGTTCATCGCGCCGCGCACGGTCGGCGTGGCCGGACCCCTGACCATCACCTGCTGACTTGCACCGATGCCCGAAAATGTGATCTGGATGACCTTGTCTTCGATGGCGTCACCGTTGTTGTCGACCTTGATCTGGTAGAGCAGATTCCGATCGAATGACGCCGTGGCTGCTGCTGCAGGCGTAATGGCCGGCTGCGAGTTGAACACCAGCACGGTGCGTCCGGGCGTTGCAGCAGGAAAAACGTAAAGATCCGTCATGTCCTGGGTGGGATTGAGTTCGACGTCGGCGGTGTCCTGGTGATCGGAGGCCTGCGCCAGATGGCGAGCTCCGAGCAGAACGCCGGCGCCCATCACCGCGGCAAAGCCGTAGCGGACCGAGCGATTGATACGGGTCATGCGATCCTGACTCCCTGAAGAAGTGGTTGAATCCTGACTGCATGGGGGTTACGAACCTCCTCCCCCGTTCGGATCCATCCGACCCGGGACTGTAGCGGCATCCCTTTCGTCCGCATCCGCCCGTAACGACATTTCCCGCTTCCTCTAGCCTGGACCCGATCGCCGTCATGCCCCCGATCCTCGACGTTGACGCGCTTGAAGTACGATTTTCCGCGTTCCATCTTGGACCTTTGAGTTTTTCGATTCACGGCGGCGAGACCGTCGCCCTCCTCGGCGCCAATGCCGCCGGCAAAACGACCCTCCTCCGTGCCGTCACGGCACGGCTCCACGAGCGGACCGGCACCGTGTCGGTGGCCGGCCGCGACATCCGCGCCGCGCCCCCGGCGTGGCGTGCCCGAATTGGGTTCGCCGGTGAGGCCCCGTTGGCCGATCCTGCCCTCAGGGTGCGTGAGTGGTTCGCCTTTCTCGCAGACGTTTATCCGACTTGGAACCGTGCCGAGGCAGCCGCGCTGGTGGACCGACTTGGGGTCGATCCCTCCGTGAGAATGAGCGCGCTTTCACGCGGCAGTCAAGTCAAGGTGGCATTCATCGCCGCCGAGGCGTATCGCCCTGACCTGCTCGTGCTCGATGAACCGACAAACGGGCTCGACCCGGTGGTGCGCATGGATTTCCTTGCGCTCCTGCGAGAACGATTCAACAATGCCCCGGATCGTGCGCTCCTCTTTTCGTCTCACCTCCTCGAGGACGTTGAGGCACTCTGTGACCGGGCGTTGCTGATCCGGGACGGGCAATTGCTTGATGAACTCACCGGCACGCAGCTCAGCGAGGCGCGCGCGGGGGGCCGACTCACGTTGGTGGTAGCCGACGCATTGCGGGCCGCGCCATGAAAGGCGCCATGGCGTGCGCCGCACTGGAAGTCCGGCGTGGGCACTCCGTGCTTCTCGTGGCTGCCGCGATCGCCGCATTGGTCGCCGCACTCAACCTGATGCACAGCTTCCGCGCGGACCATCCGATCGCGATCCTCTTGATCGTGCTGCCCGGAATGGGCGCGCTGGCGGTCGGGTTGCACCCCATGGCGGCGCTTGCTGCGGATCGACTGAGCGGCCGCCTCGCGATGGAGCGCGCGCTTCCATTGCCTTGGCACACCACAGCCGCAGCACGCCTGGCCGGCGCCGCGGTGCGCACATTGGCGACGCCGCTCCTCCTGCTCGCGGTGCTGGTGGGAGTGATGCGGCACGCCGACTTCGCCCCATCATTGGTCGTAGGGGTCACGATTATCGCGGCGGCGTGGATGGTTGTGACGATGGTGTGCTGGCTGATGATGGCTGCGAATGCCCGCTGGTCGTTGATCCGACTGTGGTGGGTGCCAACCACAGTCTGGTTTGCGCCGCAATGGATGCCAGACGCGTGGACGGATCGAGCCCTGCAGGCGCTCCGCCCGGTTGGCCAGTGGGTGGTCGCGGAAGCCGGCAGTGCGCGCGGACCGCTGCACATGCTGCTGCCACTCGTAGTCATTTTTCTCGCCACGTGGGTCGGGGCCTCGCTGCTGTACGCCTCCGGATTGCGCCGCTTCGTCCACGATCCCGATCCCCTCGGGTTGATTGGCAAGCGAGATCGTGTGACTACTGCACTGGAGTATCCGCCGGGGCGTCGAGCGGCACTCCCTGCGCTGGCGCTTCTCGACATCCGTCTGGGCGTCGAGCTGCTCGCCAAGCGATGGATCGTCCTGGCTGTCCTGATCGTGATCACCATGATTGGGCCGGCGGAACTACGGAGGATGGCGCCGCTCTACATCCGGATACTGGGGGTGATGGTGCCGGGTGCGGTGATCGCCGGGATCCTCACCAGCCGCAAGTCAGGCGCGATCGCGCTTCTCCAGCACCTGCCCCATCCCCGCTGGATCGTGGCGGCCGGGAAGCTTGCGGCTGTAGTGGTTTTGTCCGCGCTGGGGGTCGGTGTCGTCACCGCGGCGAGGATGCTCGATGGCTCGGCGGGCATGCCAACCGGGGTCGAAATCGTGCGCGCCACCGCCGTGATGGCTGCGTTCGTATGGATGGCAACAGCGATCGCGATGTGGTGGAAGGGGCGGTACCTCTACTGGCTGCTCGCCATCGTAGTTGCGGGCGGTGGCGCAATGACTGTGTCGGGCCTATCCGCGGAGCCACTCATCGCCGGCGCAATGGAGCTGTTTCGGTCGCCGCTCGCGGCGTTTCTCGCGTTTGCGATGGCCGGGTTCGCTGGCATTCCACTTTTCGCGTACGGGCTCGCACGATACCAGAAGTCCTGACCCGATTGCCTCCAGCTACCAGTCCCAGAACCGCTCGGGCCGAACGACTCGGAGATCTGCCGTTTCCTCGTCGCCGTGGAACTGCTGGGCAATCAGTTCGCCCGTAACGCCCGCGAGCAGGATGCCGTTGCGACCATGCCCGGTCGCGTACCAGAGCCCACTGAGACGTGGTTCGGCGCCGATGATCGGCAGGCCGTCCGGGGTGCCCGGACGCAACCCCGACCACGCCCGCCGGGCCGTCGCGTCACGGAGGGCAGGGTGAATTGCACTCGCCCGCTTGATCAACGTGGCGGTGGCATCCTCCGTCACACTCGGGTCGAAGCCGGCGTGCTCCATTGTTGCGCCCACGAGCATCTCGTCGCCGCGGCGAAGGAGGTAGCACCCCGGCCCGTACGCCACCACGGCCGAGGCGTTGGCGGGCCATGGAAACGCGACCATCTGTCCGCGAACCGGCTCGACCGATAGCGGGCGCGGAAGCCCCGCAATTCTTCCTGACCATGCGCCCGCCGCCACGACGACGCTCGGCGCGTGATATCGGTCCCGCGCTCCCTGCACCCCGGTGACCCGGCCGTTCGCCGACTCGATTGATACGGCCACATCCGGAATGATCACCGCACCATTGAGCTCGGCATCGCGCTGAAACGCTGCCACCACGAGCGCCGGGTCGACCACGCCGTCCTCGGGAGACCAGAACGCCCCCATCCCGGCGGCAAGCCATGGCCACCCCTCTGCGACCTCCTCCGGGGAGAGCCAGTCGGCGAGGTGCGACTGCTGGCGCTGCCAGGCGACCTTCTCCTTGCCCGCGAGCGAGGCCGCTTCGGTGAGCGCAATTTGCAGGACACCGCACTCGACCAGGCCGATGTCGATGCCGGTTCGTTCCCGCAGAGGTCCTGCTTGGTCGCGATAGAAGGTTCGACCCGCGACGGCGAGGCCGAGGAGCGGATCATCGGGTTCGGCCTCAACCTGCGCGGCCAGCATCCCGGCCGATGCCCGCCATCCCTCGCCAGGTGTGTCTTCCCGGTCGACGACGAGAACGCCGGTCCCTCTGCGGGCGAGCGCGCGGGCGCAGGCGCTACCTACAGCGCCGCCACCTATCACAATCACATCAGGGTTGGCACTCATACGATGCGATCTGAAACCTTGGCGAGGGTAATGCGTAGAAGGCGCAATGGCCGCGCATCGGGCGCGGTCGATCTTCGCGGGAGTCTAACATGGTCCGGAACATCACGGGGTTCGCAGTCTTCGCAGGGTTGGCTGTTCTTGCCTTCAAGCTGTTGACGGCCATCCTTGGCAGTGCGCTCGGGATCATCGCGACGCTGCTCTGGTGGGCGTTCCTCGGCTTCGTGATCTACACGCTGCTGCGGATCTTCTCGCCCCGGACGGCCGACCGGGTGCGCAACACGATCCGGAACGATCACTCGGCTTCCTGATCGACGATCGAAACGCGGAGGGCCGACGCAGAACCGTCGGTCTTCACGCGTTGGCGTGTGATGAGCTCGGGTCGCTGTTCAGGTTGCCGAGAATCCCCCACACAAGCATCGGGATCATGATCTCGTGGTGACCGGTGATCG
>JBDSMU010000056.1:0-38543 GCA_039915685.1 Gemmatimonadales bacterium
AGACCCAGGTGTCGGTCGAGTATCAGGATGACCGGCCGGTGGCGGTGCGCACGGTGGTGGTGTCCACCCAGCATGATGACCGCGTGGGTGGACGCACGCTTTCGCAGCGCACCATCGAAGGGGAGATCCTGGAGGCCGTGGTGCGGCCGGTGCTGGCTGAGGCTGGATTCGGTGACGGCAAGCTGCGGGTTCACGTGAACCCGACCGGGCGGTTCGTGGTCGGTGGTCCGCAGGGCGACGCCGGGCTCACCGGACGGAAGATCATCGTCGACACCTACGGCGGCATGGCACGGCACGGCGGTGGGGCGTTCAGCGGCAAGGACGCCACCAAGGTCGACCGGTCCGCGGCCTACGCGGTGCGATGGGTGGCGAAGAACATCGTCGCGGCTGGCCTCGCCCGCCGCTGCGAGGTGCAGGTTGCATACGCGATCGGTGTTGCTCGCCCGGTCTCCATCTACGTGAACAGCTTCGGCTCGGGACGTGTGCCGGACAGTGCGCTCGAGCGGGCGGTGGCCGACGTGTTCGACCTTCGACCGGCCCGGCTCATCGCCGACCTCGACCTGTGCCAGCCGATCTATTCTGAGTCAGCGGCCTACGGGCACTTCGGCCGCACGCCGGCCAAGGGCAAGTATGCCGACGGCGATCTCCGCCCGCGGGCGGTGAACCGATTCACGTGGGAGCGGACTGACCGCACCCGCGAGCTCAAGTCCGCCGTGAAGGCGTGAGGAATTCATGACTGCGATTTCGATTGACGCGCCCCACGACATTCGCGACCCGGCGCTGGCCGACGAGGGTCGACGTCGTACCGAATGGTCCGAGCGGTCGATGCCCGTCCTCCGCCAGATCCGCGCACGGTTCGCCGAGGAGCGACCCCTGACGGGCCGCCGCATCGCGTGTTGCCTGCACGTGACCACCGAGACGGCCAACCTGATGATCACGCTGCGCGCCGCCGGAGCGGAAGTGGCGCTCTGCGCGTCGAATCCGCTCTCGACGCAGGATGACGTCGCTGCCCACCTCGTTCGTGATCACGGCGTGCATGTCTATGCAATCAAGGGTGAAGACAACGAGACGTACTACACGCACATCGCGCAGGCACTCGCGTTCGGTCCCGACCTCACGCAGGATGATGGCGCTGATCTCGTCAGTTCGTTGCACATGATCTCGCTCGGCCGTCTCGGCGATCTCTCGGGTCCGGTGCGCCGCATGGCGGAGTCGCTGACCGCCGAGGAGCGGACCGCGCTCGTGGCGCGCGTCCGGGGTTCCACTGAAGAGACCACCACTGGTGTCATTCGCCTCAAGGCGATGGCGGTCGAGGGAATCCTGCAGTTCCCGATCGTGGCGGTGAACGATTCGCGCACCAAGCACATGTTCGACAATCGGTACGGGACGGGGCAGTCGACCCTCGACGGCATCGTGCGCGCCACCAATATCCTGCTGGCGGGGAGCGTGACGGTGGTTGCCGGGTATGGCTGGTGCGGCCGCGGGCTCGCGACGCGCGCGCGCGGCGCCGGTGCCCATGTGATCGTCACCGAGGTCGATCCCGTGGCGGCACTGGAGGCCAAGATGGACGGCTTCGAGGTGATGCCCATGGAGGAAGCCGCGTCGCGTGGTGACCTGTTCTGCACCGTGACGGGCAACATCCACGTCATTCGTCCCGAACACTTCCAGCGGATGAAGGACGGCGCGATCGTCGCCAATTCCGGGCACTTCAACGTCGAACTGGACCTCGACGGGCTTGCCAAGATGAGCACCGCCCGACGTCACGTGCGCGAGTTCGTCGAGGAGTTCGTCTACGAGGGTCGGCGCATCATGGTGCTCGGCGAGGGTCGCCTGATCAACCTGGCCGCCGCCGAAGGCCACCCGGCGTCGGTGATGGACATGTCCTTTGCCAACCAAGCGCTCGCGGCGGAGTTCCTGGTCGAACACGAACACACCCTCGAGCGAAAGGTTCACCGCCTGCCCGAGTCGGTCGACGCGCAAATTGCATCGCTCAAGCTGGCCGCGATGGGCGCGGACATCGACACGCTCACCGATGAACAAGTCACGTACCTCGCGAGCTGGGACGCTGGAACCTGATCCCTTCGTGCTGGTCACCGTGGCGCGCCTCGGTGTCGACCGGACTACCAACAGTCCGGTGATCGTGCTGCGGGAGGCCGTCGGGGAGCGCGTGTTGCCGGTGTGGATCGGTGCCCCCGAGGCCAACGCAATCGCAATGGCCATGCAGGGCGTCAAGCCAGTCCGGCCGATCACCCACGACCTCCTGCGGCACGTGCTCGAGGGACTCGGCGGTGAGTTGTTGCGGGTTGCGATCACCGATGTGCGCAACTCGACCTACCACGCCGAATTGCTGGTGCGTCACGGCGATCGGGAGTTGACCGCCATCGATGCCCGTCCCTCCGACGCCATCGCGGTCGCCCTCCGCACCGTATCCCCGATTCTCGTGGCCACGTCGCTGCTACGGTCAGGCGATACCGACGAACCCGCGGCGGGCGACACCCTCGATTCGAATGCCCTGCGTGCTCACCTCGAACAGCTTGACCCGCAGGACTTCGGGCGCTTCCGACCCTGATGCGGGCCCTGGTCCTGGCACTCCTCCTGTCGTTGCCGGGTCCCGGCGCGGCGGGTCGCGTCGTGCGGCGCGCGGGCGCCGATACGCTTTCAGTCCCGGGCGCGATGGTGTTGCTGCACCGGGTCGGTCCCGTGGATCAGGGCGCGATTGATTCCATGACAACGGATGCGGCGGGGCGCTTTGCGTTCCGCTTTGTCCCGGACACCGGCGCGGCATACCTGGTGAGTGCCCGTTGGGCCGGGATCGAGCATTTTGCCCCACCACTCGGCACGGGCAATGACACGGCCATCATGCTGATGGTTGCCGACACGTCGGCTGCAGCGCCCGTGACCATTGCGGCGCGGCATGTCGTGGTAAGTAGGCCCGCGTCCGATGGCGCGCGTACGGTTGTCGACCTGATCATCCTGTCGAATGTGGGGATGCTGGCCCGGGTGCGCGCGGGGGAGGATCGGCCGTCGTGGTCGATGCTTCTCCCGCCGCATGCCGTCAACGTTCGAGTCGCCGAGAGCGACTTCTCGCCCACGGCGTTCGACCAGCACGACGACACGCTGCTGCTGTTCGCGCCCATCCCGCCGGGTGATCGCGAGATCTTCCTCGACTACCAGCTCGCGCCGGGCGCGCGGTCGATGTCGATACCAGTTGACGCGGCGGTCGGGGCATTTACGCTGATGAGCGAAGAGGTCCTCGGGGTGGGCACGCTCGAGCGCCGCCCTGACACGACCGTGAATGAGCACAGCTTCCACCGCTGGACCGCGCGAGGCGGCACCGCCGCCCAACTCGTTGTCCGGTTTCCCTCGGTGTGGGCGCCTGGATGGCTCGCCGGTGTGCTCGCGGCGACGCTGGCCGCGGGCCTGTTGCTTGTCACGTGGCACACCACTCGCCGCCGAGCCGTGATGCCGGCGCCCCGCGTCGACACGTTGCTCGACCAGCTGGCGCAACTCGACGCCGCGCACTTCAACATGTCGGGCCTGCCGGGCGACCCGACCTGGGATCGATATCTACGCGATCGGTCGCAGCTCAAGGCTGCACTCAAGGCGTTGTTGCCGCGCTGACCCGCGCGGCCTAGCTTGGCCGACACACCCATGCGACCTGTCCCCTCCTCTCCTCCTCGCGCTGCTGTTGTCGTGGTGGTCACGATCGCATTCGTCGCGTGCATCGCGGGTCTCATGATCGGCACCGTGCCGATCGCGCCAGCCGACGCCCTGCGTGCGCTCATCGACCCCGACGCCGCTGACGCCCCGATCGTTCGGCTGCTCCGGGCACCACGGGTGCTGCTCGCCTTTGGGGTCGGGGGAGTGCTGGCGGTGGCGGGTGCCTCGCTGCAAGCACTGGTGCGCAATCCACTCGCAGAGCCGTGGATCCTCGGCTTGAGTGGCGGTGCATCGCTCGGCGCCGTGGTGGCCACCGTGGTCGGCCTCCCCGCAGGATGGGGGATTCCCGCTTGCGCTACGGCGGGCGCGCTCGGTGCTGTAGCGCTGGTCTACCGGATCAGCCGGATCGCTGATCAGCACCTCGACCCCCGCGTCCTGCTGCTGGCCGGTGTGATCGTCGGAGCGTTCGCGTCGGCGATCACTACCCTTGTCCTCATCTTCGCCGACCCGATGCGCTTTCGCTCCGCGACGCTGTGGATTCTGGGCGGGTTCAGCGGTGCCTCGTGGCATGGGGTTCGGGATTTTGCAATCGTCGCAGTGGTGCCGTCGGCGGTCTTGCTCGCGCTTGCACGACAGCTTGACCTGTTGGCCCTCGGCGACGAGCCGGCGCTGGCACTCGGCGCCGACGTCGACCGCACCCGCACCCTTGTCGTGGTGATGACCTCCATCCTGACCGCCGCGACGGTTGCCTCGGCAGGGGTGATCGGCTTTGTCGGCCTCGTCGTCCCGCACGCGCTGCGGTGGACCATCGGCCCGATGCATCGCCGACTGCTGCCGCTCGCGTTCCTGGCCGGCGGTGCCTTCACGGTGGCCGCTGACACGCTCGCGCGAACGGTAGCGCAACCGGCGGAACTCCCCGTCGGCGCGATCACCGCGATCGTTGGCGTGCCGCTCTTCGCCGTGCTCCTGCGACGGACGATCCAGTGATCGTCGCCGCAGACTCAGTGTCTGTCCGCTACAGGGGCGCAGAAGCTGATGCCGTCTCCGGCGTCTCGTTTGCCGTGACCGCAGGCGAGATGGTCGCGATTGGCGGTCCGAACGGCTGCGGCAAAACGACCATGCTCCGAGCTCTGCAAGGGCTGGTGGTTCCGACCTCCGGCCAGGTGCTGCTCGATGGCCGACCGGTGGCATCGTGGACGCGCCGGCAGGTCGCCCAACTGATTGGCGCGCTGCCGCAGCGGGAGGAGCCGGCTTTTCCGATGCGCGTCGAAGATGCCGTGGCGCTTGGCCGGTGGGCGCATCTCGGCGCATTTGCTGCTCCGGGCGCACGCGATCACGATGCGATCGATGCCGCGATCGCGCGATGCGACATCGAGTCGCTGAGGCAGCGCCGCATCGATACACTTTCAGGGGGGGAGTGGCAGCGGGTGCGGCTGGCGCGCACCCTTGCTGCGCAACCCCGTGCGCTGCTGCTCGACGAACCGACGTCGGCGCTCGATGTCGGCCATGAGATGGCGCTGTTCGAATTGATGCGCGATTTGGCCGACACCGGGATCGCGGTGGTGGTAGTCACGCACCATCTCAACGTGGCGGCACGATTCGCCGACAGGATGGTGTTGATGCAGCACGGACGCGTGACGCGGGAAGGGCCACCGCGCGCCGCGATGACCAGCGAACTACTGTCCGACCTATTTTCCTGGCCGGTGCGCATCACCACCCTTCCCGATGGCGTTCCGCAATTCGTGGCCGAACGAGACCCTGAGCGTGCCGATCATGGGTGATCGGTGGCATTTCGCCGACGCCCGGATGCCGTTACCCTCCAAGGAACCGTGGGGTTCCGCTTGCACCCCCCTGGAGGCCCTGTGCGACTGAACGGAATGACGCTGCTGACGGTACTGGCGGTCGGGGCGTGTGCGTCGACGACCGGCCCGGTCGCGCTTCCGCTCGAGGTGCTTGTCGTGCTCGATCGTGACGCCCGCACCCTGACCGTCGTGCCATTGGACTCCATCGCAACCACCGGAACGATCAACCTCCCGATGGCGCCTGCAACCGTTCCGACCACCCTTGCGGTGCGCGGCGCAGTGGCCGCTGTCGGGTATGGCAATGATTCGGTGATGATCGTGGATCTCGTGCAGCGCACCGTGCTGCGCCGAATCGGTTTGAGCGCTGCCGGACCGGTCGCGGCCCTCATGTTCAGCACCGATGGCCGCGGTTACGCCGCCTCGCCGCGTGCCAATAGGGTGACGGCGTTTGATCCTCCCACCGGCGAAATCTTTGCGACCACGGTCAGCGGCGGTCCGCAGGCGTTCGGGCTCGCGCGGGGGACGATCTTTGTCGTGCTCGGAAATCGTCAGGGCTGCTATCCGCCCCCGATCCCGGGTCTCTGCGGGACGGGGCCGAGCTGGCTCAACCCGCTGGAGGGAAGCCCACCGTACGATTCCATCCCGCTCCCGGGCCCCGGCAATGCGTCGGCCGCCGTGTCCGCGCCCGACGGGCTGCTCTACGTCCTGAGCAGCGGAGACGGCACCACTGCCGGCCGACTCTCGATCGTCGATCCAGTTATCCGACAGGAGATCGCAGCGTTCAGCGGGTTTGGTGTTGCGCCACGATTCCTCGCGTCGGACGGGGAGCGCCGGCTGCTGATCGCCAGTGACGCAGAGGGGCTGATGGTCTTCGATTTCCGCGACCGCCGGATCGTACGAGGGACCGGGCAAGGGGTTCCTCTCGACCGTCCAGCCGGCCTGCTCAGTGATGCGATTGGCAATATTTACGTGCTGGAGTCCGGGCCGTGCACTGGTGGCACCAGCCCGCGAGTGCGGGTGTTCGGCAGCGACTTGGTGTCCCGCCGTGACATCGCCACCAGTTCATGCCCGGTGGCGATGGCGCTGACCGAAATCCCGGCTGAGCTGCTCGGCTCCGACCGCTGACCGGTGGCCGGCCCCCCGGTCGTCACCGCCTCGCTGGTGCTGGGATCGCTGCGGTACGGCGAGACGTCGCGAATCGTTCGTCTTGCCACCCGTGACGCGGGAGTCCAATCGGCGATCGCGAAGGGGGCCGACCGCCCGCGAAGTCGGTTCGGCGCGGCGCTTCAACTCCTGAGCGAGGGACAGGCGCACCTGATCGCGTCTCGAAGCAGCGACCTGCATCTCCTGACGGCATTCGACCTGTCCCGTCTCCATCAGGGGCTGGCGCGCGGCGTCGATCGATTCGCCGCGGCATCGGCGTTGGCCGAGGTGGCGGCTCGGTTTGTCCCCACATCACCGATGCCAGAGCTGTTCGATGCGTTGGTCGATGATGTCGCGCTGCTCGAAGCGGTCGATGACGATGCGGTGGGCGTGGTGGCCTTGAGGGCGCTCTGGGGGCTGGTGGGTCATTTGGGGCTGACCCCGGCGCTCCATGCCTGTGCCCGCGACGGATCCCCGCTGGGGCCAGGTGCAGCCGCCTTTTCGGTCCCCGACGGCGGGCTGCTTTGCGTCCGCTGCGCTCCACCGACTCGAGGCGCCAGCATTGACGAGACCGACCGCTGGGCGCTCGAGGCGTTCACGGCTGGCACCGGCAACCTGCCGATACTGTCGGAACGGCATGCGGCTGCGCACCGGCGACTCTTCGGCCGCTGGGTGCGGCACCATCTCACCGACACGCCGCTGCCCGCGCTCGAATTCTGGCAGCGGCGCGACACATCGGGTTGACACCGGACCGCCGTCGCCAGCAACTTGCCGACGCAGTTCCCGTATGGAACCCTGCGACAATGGCTTTTCCGCGGAGGTTTTTCCACACCACGTCTCGTCAGTAGCTGAAGGAGTACCCATGCGCCGGCTCAAGGGCCCGGGCTTGGGGCTGTTGCTCCTCGTGGCACCGACATGGACCGTCGGGGCCCAGCGGCCACCGGAACGACCGGCCGTCGTCATCGAGGAGCCCCGACCCCTCCCAGTCCTCCCGGCGGCGTTTGTCCCGTTTACCATCGGCCCGGAGCTTTGTCGAAATGGCCATGTGCCCACGGTCGGGCTCACGGTCTACAACGTGCTCGCCCAGCCGGTCGCGATCTTGCGGCTCAGGGGGCGCATCGCGACGACGATCAGCAGCACGCAGTTGCGCTGCGGCACTCACGTTGCCCTGTGGGATGGCACGCTGGACGGTGGTACACGGGCCGCGTCGCCCGGGATCTATTACCTGCAACTCACGGTAGACGATCGCATCAACACCAGGAAGGTGATCGTGCCCCAGCCGTGATCCGAGAAGACGTCGGGTTGCGGCTGTGGCGTCTGGGGTAGGGGTCGACGAGGCGCATCGCCGCCTCGGCCGGCGGGTGAACTTTCAAGGAGTGCCGATGCTGCGACCGGATCGACTGACCATCAAGGCGCAGGACGCGGTGCGCGATGCCCTCGAGCATGCCCGCAATCGTGGCAACCCGGTGGTCAACGATTCCCACCTGCTGTCCGCGTTGCTCGGTCAGGACGAAGGAATCGTCAAACCCCTACTCGAGAAAGCCGGAATCGCTGTCCCGCGCCTGGCGAACTTGGTGGAGGCAGACATCGCCACCTTCCCCCGTCAGGAAGGAGACGCCGGTACGCCGACGCTCGACCGCGCCCTGACAAAGGTGTTCGCCCGCGCGGAGAAGCTGGCCACCGAACTCGGCGACGCATACGTGTCGACCGAACACCTGTTGCTCGCGATGGCGCACGAGAAGGGCAGCACGTCGCGTCGATTTCTGGAGGATTCCGGACTGTCAGCGGGCGATCTGCGCAAGGCGATCGACGACGTGCGCGGCTCGCACAAGGTGACCGACCAAACGCCGGAGGAAAAATATCAGGCGCTTACCCGCTTCACCCGCAACCTCACCGACTCGGCGCGTCAGGGGAAGCTCGATCCGGTAATCGGGCGCGATGAGGAAGTCAGGCGCGTGATGCAGGTCCTCTCACGTCGCACCAAGAACAACCCGGTCCTCATCGGCGAACCTGGGGTCGGCAAGACGGCGATCGTCGAGGGTCTCGCCCAGCGGATCGTCAACGGCGACGTGCCGGATTCGCTCCGCCACCGCGAGGTGGTCGCGCTCGATATCGGACTCCTTCTTGCCGGCGCGAAGTATCGTGGCGAGTTCGAGGAGCGGCTCAAGGCCGTGGTCAAGGAGCTGACCGATGCCGAAGGCCGCTACATCGTTTTCATCGACGAACTCCACACGCTGGTCGGTGCGGGCAAGGCGGAGGGTGCGGTTGACGCCGCCAACCTCCTCAAGCCCGCCCTCGCGCGCGGCGAGTTGCACGTGGTCGGCGCCACCACGCTCGATGAGTATCGCAAGAACGTCGAGAAAGACGCCGCCCTGGAGCGTCGGTTCCAGCCGGTCACCGTCGGCGAACCCACCGTCGCCGACACGATCGCCATCCTGCGCGGCCTGAAGGAGAAATACGAGGTGCATCACGGGGTGCGAATCACGGACAATGCGCTGGTCGCGGCTGCAACGCTGTCCGACCGCTACATTGGCGACCGCTTCCTCCCCGACAAGGCGATCGACCTCATGGACGAGGCCGCCTCGCGGCTACGCATGGAGATCGACTCGCTGCCGCAGGAGATCGATGAGGTGGAGCGGAAGATCATTCAGCTCGAGATCGAACGGCAATCGCTGCTCCGCGAGAAGGACAAGACGTCCAACGAGCGTCGCGAGGCGCTTGAGGCCGAGATCGCCGACCGGAAGGAACGCAGCGCCGGGATGAAGGCGCAGTGGCAAGGCGAGAAGGCTGCCATTGAGGAAATGCAGAAACGGAAGGCTGAGGTGGAATCCCTCCGCGCGGAGGTGGAACAGGCCACCCGAAGCGGCGACCTGCAACGGGCCGGCGAGCTACGCTACGGTCGGATCCCCGAGGTCGAGCGCCAGCTTGCCGTCGACGAGCAGAAGATGCAGGCCACCGATGGGGCCGCGCGCTACCTCCGCGAAGAGGTTGATGCCGAGGACATCGCGCAGGTGGTCGCGAAGTGGACCGGGGTGCCGGTGCAGAAAATGCTCGAGTCCGATCGTGAGCGCCTCACTCGACTGGAAAGCGAACTGGCGCGCCGGGTCGTCGGACAACCCGAGGCAATCGCTGCCGTCTCGAACGCGGTGCGACGCGCGAGAGCCGGGTTGCAGGACACATCACGTCCGACCGGGTCGTTCATATTCCTTGGACCGACTGGCGTCGGGAAGACGGAGACGGCCCGGGCGCTCGCCGAGTTCCTGTTTGATGACGAGCGCGCCATGATCCGTCTCGACATGTCGGAGTACATGGAGAAGCACGCGGTAGCGCGCATGATCGGCGCGCCGCCGGGCTACGTTGGGTACGACGAGGGGGGGCAGCTGACTGAGGCGGTTCGCCGGCGGCCCTACTCCGTGCTCCTCTTCGACGAGATCGAGAAGGCGCACGCCGACGTGTTCAATCTCCTGCTGCAGGTGCTCGATGACGGCCGGCTCACCGATTCGCAGGGAAGGGTGGTCGACTTCCGGAATACCGTGATCATCATGACCAGCAACATTGGCAGCAGGCACATCCTCGAGACTGGAGAGTTTGACCCGGACCGCTGGCCCGATGTCGCTACCCAAGTGGTCGGCGAGCTTCGGACCCATTTCCGGCCCGAGTTTCTGAACCGGGTGGATGACATCATCGTTTTTCGACCGTTGAGTCGCGATGACCTCGATGCCATCGTGTCGCTCCAGATTGGCCGACTGCGGACCTTGGTCGCGGCGCGGGGCCTCGCCCTCGCGGTCACCCCTCGCGCCATGCAGTGGCTGGGTGAGGCAGGCTACGACCCTTTGTATGGAGCTCGCCCGCTCAAACGGGTGATCCAGCGTGAGTTGCAGAACCCGATTGCGATGGAGGTCCTCCAGGGGGCGTACTCGGAGGGCGACACGGTCACCGTCGATGTGGGCCCAGATGGCCTGGTTTTCTCCGCATCGGACGACAAGGGTGCGTGAACCGTCACTTGCGACCGCCGACCGGAGGGGCATGGAACTCGCCCTCGCGGAGGCTCGTCGGGCCGCGGAAGCGGGTGAGGTTCCCGTCGGTGCGGTTGTCGTTCGCGCCGGCAAGCTTATGGCCGCGGATCACAACCGGACCGTTGCCCTGCACGACCCGACCGCCCACGCCGAGCTTCTGGCGATCCGATCGGCCCTCCGGACGGGCGAGACCAACCGGCTGGTGGAAGCCACGCTCTACGTCACGCTCGAGCCGTGCGCGCAATGCGCCGGGGCGATCGTACTCGCCAAGCTCGGGCGGGTGGTTTTCGGGGCCTGGGATCCGAAGGCAGGGATGGCTGGATCGGTGGGTGACTTCGTCCGCCATCCCGGTTTGAACCATCGTGCCGAGGTTTTGGGTGGTGTAATGGAGCTGGAATGCGGGGAACTGCTCAAATCCTTCTTTGCTGCGCGCAGAGTTAAAGTATTACACGACCTTGAACCGTCAACATGATTCTTGGTAATAACTTAAGATGACCGATACAAGCATTACTAGACCTTCGGTATTCGGGGTCAAAACATGTAAATGGCTGTTCAATTACAAAAAACCTCCCGAGAATGTATGGAAAAGCCGCACCCGGGATCTTGGATGCGGCGCGAAGCGTTTTCCACAACTGGGCGACTTCCCCGTGCGGGTGTTGGCGCGATGAGGTTCACGGACAGGGAGGGATTCGAACCCTCGATACCGTTGCCGGTATGCCGGTTTTCGAGACCGGTTCCTTCAACCACTCGGACACCTGTCCCCGTTGGGAGGGTCAAAATGGATACATCGGCGGGTGGGATCAAGTGATGATGTTGTTGTCGACCGCCGCCGTGCTCGGCGTCACAGCCTTTCTGGAGGCCGCGCAGGCCGTCGCCGGGCCCGGCCAGTGCGGCGTGCTCGGCCTGTGCGGACTCCTTCAGCCTGACCCTCCGGTTGCGCCGGGAGTGCTCTTCGTCGCAGTGGGTTTGGTGGCCTTCGGGGTGTGGGGACTGCGGAAGCGTCGCCAGGAGCGCTAGGCCGTCTCCCTGTACACCGGTTCGCGGGTGGCCGATACTTATGGCGCCCCTCTCCAGGATCCCTCCGATGCGCCGCCCGCTCAATTGCCTCGCTGCGATGGCGCTGTTTGCCGGCTGCGCCCCGGACGTTGAGGATTCGATTGTCGCCCCGCCGCCGCCGCCGCCCAACGCCGCACCACTCTGGTCCGATCCCGCCACGTGGGCGCCGTTGCCCGTGCCCGTGCTGGGCACGGACGTCGTGGTGCCGGCCGGCAGGACGGTGATCCTCGATGTCAGCCCGCCGCCGCTGGGCAAGGTGATGGTGGAGGGGACCTTGGTGGTATCGCCCGATCTCGATCTCGCGATGAGCGCCAACGCGGTGATCGTCAGCGGAACCTTTCAGGTCGGCACCGAGTCCATCCCGCATCGGAAGGCTTTCGTCGTCACGCTCACTGGTGCCGATCCGGGAACCGTCACGATCACCGACAAGGCGATTGCGGTCTACGCCGGCGGCACCCTCGACATCCACGGCGAGCTCCGGACCGGATGGACCCACGTCACCGAGACGGCGGCGTCCGGCGCAACCCAACTCAGGGTGCAGGACGCCGCCGGCTGGCGAGCGGGAGACCGGCTGGTGGTCGCTTCAACCGACTTCGACCCCGCCGAAGCGGAGGAGGTTGAGGTCGATCGCGTCGTTGCGTCGACGATCATGCTGCGAACCCCTCTTCGCCACGAGCATTTTGGCGTGCAGCAGACCATCGCCGGCCGCATCGTCGACGAGCGCGCCGAGGTGGGGCTCCTCACCCGCAACATCCGGATCGAGGGAGATTCGCAGTCTGTCGGCGGCTATGGCGGGCACGTGATCATTCTCCCTGGCGCAACCGCACGGATCGAGGGCGCTTCGTTCTACCGGATGGGGCAGGCCGGCAAGGTGGCGCGGTATCCGATCCATTGGCACATGGCCGGCGATGTGACCGGGCAGTATGTCCGCGACGCTGCCATTTGGCGCACCAACAATCGATGTATCACCATCCATGGAACCGATGGCGCGGTCGCGCGCGGTAACGTCTGCTACGACCATCTCGGCCACGGCTACTTCCTGGAGGACGGCGCAGAGAGCCGCAACACGCTCGACCGCAATCTCGGTCTCGTGTCGCGAGTGCCTCCGGCTGCGGTTCGGCTGCTCGCTTCGGACGCCACACCCTCGACGTTCTGGATCACCAATCCAGACAACACTGTGATCCGAAACGCCGCTGCGGGTTCGGTTGGCTTCGGTTTCTGGTATGCGCTGCCCGCAGCCCCCACCGGGCTGTCGACCGGCCAGCCGGATCTGCCTCGCATCACGCCGCTCGGCGCGTTCCGTGACAATGTGGCTCACTCGAACCGCCGGCCGGGACTCAACGTCGACGACGGGCCGAAAGCCGACGGGACCACCGAGACGACCAGCTACCAGCCGAGGCTGGGTACCGCGGCAAACGGCGCATTCGTGGCCGCGGTGTTCCAGGGGTTTGTCGGCTACAAGCACACCGGGCGCGCGGTGTGGCTGCGTGGGCGTGAACACCGATTGAGCGGGGCCGTGCTTGCCGACAACATGATCGGTGCGACGTTCGCATCGTCCGATACGCGGGTGGAGTCGTCGCTGATCGTGGGCGAGAGCGATAACCGAACCACCGCGCCGAACGCCAGCTTTCCGATCCGCGGCTACGAGTTCTATGACGGCACTGTAGGCGCGATGGACGTGACCTTTGCCAACTTCACCCCCAATGGCACACGCCCCGCCAGTGCGCTCGGGTACAACCGCAGCAACGGCTTCCCGATCTCGCAGGACAACTTCGGCACTGCAATCCGGCTGGTGAACGCCAACGCAGCGTGGTTCGAGGCACCCCGCGCCGACAAGGACGGCGACAAGGCGTCGCTCTTCAGAGATCTCGACGGAAGCGTCACCGGCGTGGCGGGCACGACGGTTGTGACCAACCTCCCCTTCCTCGTCACGCCTGCCTGCACCTTCCAGGTATCGTGGAACGCCTGGCACTGTCCGTTTCGCTTCAACGGCTTGCAGGTGTTGAGCGAGACCACCGAATTGGTCGCACCCCTGACGATGCGGCGGGACGATGCGGCGGCAATTGCGCTGGTGGGTGTGCCGAACAATCCGAAGTCGGCTTCGATCTCGGTGCAACCCGGCCGGCAGTACTCGATCGGATGGAGCGGACCTGCGCCTTCACGGCCGCGCATCACCCTGCAGCGCGGCGTGCTCGGCGACGCGATCCAGCTTGCCTTGCCGTATCCGTCTGGGACGTTCCGGGTGGTGCGCGACTTCTCCGCGTCACAGCCGCTGCCACTCGCGACGTCACTCGCCGATGCCAACGCGTCATCGGGTGATCGCTACTGGTACGACACGGCGTCGGGGATGTTGCACGTCGTGCTGTACGTGCGGGCGGGCCGGACGAGCACCACGATCCAGGTCATTCCCGGCTAGCTGGGCGCTGTCGCGCGACTGGCCCGCCCGGTCGGGGCGGTGTATTCTCCTCATCTGGTTCCGCCCTTCCTCTGCATCCATCGAGGTTTCGATGCGCGCGTTACACGCGCCCCGGCGCACGGCCCCATGGTGGGCGGTGCTCGCCCTGTTCGCGCTGCTCCCACTCCACGGCGTGGTGGCACAGCGGTCGACCCCTTATCGCACCCATGCCGCACTCAGCGCCGACCTGCGCGCGCTCGCGACTGCGCACTCCAGCGGCGCCACGCTCGTCACCATCGCTACGTCGCCCGGTGGCCGGGCCGTTCAAGCACTGCGGGTGGGGAGCGGCCGAGACGTGGACAGCCGGCCGGCGTTGCTCGTCATCGCCAACGCTCATGGCCCCCACCTGGTCGGTTCCGAAATTGCGTTCGCGTCGGCGCGTCGATTGCTTGAGCGCGCGGCAGGCGATACCGCGGTGTCGCGACTCATTGGACGCACCACCATCTGGTTCATCCCGCGCATGAATCCCGATGCCGCCGAATCGATGTTCGGAAACCTCGCGTGGGAGCGAACCGGCAACGGCCTTGCGGCGGACGACGATCACGATCAGGCAACCGACGAGGACGCACCCGACGACCTCAATGGCGACGGCCTGATCACGACGATGCGCATCGCCGATTCGAACGGCGATTGGATCGTCGACTCGGCCGATGCCAGGGTAATGCGCCGCGCCGACGGCGCGAAGGGAGAGGTGGGCCGGTGGCGCGTGCTGATCGAGGGCCGGGACGACGACGGCGACGGTCGGTACAACGAGGACGGTGCGGGCGGGATCGACATCAATCGCAACTTCGCGCACAATTATGCGCACCACGGCGCCGAGTCGGGCCTCTATCCGTTCAGCGCGCCCGAAGCCCGGGGGCTGGCCGAGTTCACGGTGGCGCATCCCGAGATCGCTGCGGTGTACGTGTTGGGGCCACAGGACAACACGCTCAAGCCATGGGAATTCCGGGCCGCCACTGGTATCGCGGGCGCGCCGACGGGAACCAGTGCAGGAGGGCCGCTCACCTCGATCCTTCGAGCCGACGAACCGACGTTCGCCGATGTGTCTCGCCGGTTCCAGGAAGTCACCGGCCTCAGCAAGGGGCCGACTGCTGCAAGTGGCGCAGGCGATATCCTTTCGCATTTCTACTATGTCTTTGGTCGGTGGAGCTTCGGGTCGCGAGGATGGTGGGTTCCCGATCCGCCGCGTGACACCACGGCGCGTGCCGCCGCGCCGGCCGGTGCACGCGCAGCTGGTACCGCGTCCTCCGGCGATGCAGCCGCTGAGGAACGCGCGGCGTTGCGTTGGTATCGCTCGCTCGGAGAGACCGGCGTCCCGGCATTTGCACCGTGGACGAAGGTCGACATCGGCGGCGACTCGGCCGAGGTCGGCGGGTTCTACCCGGGTGCGCTGTTGAATCCTCCCGCTGGAGTACCGCTCGACTCGACGCTTGCGCAGCAGGATCGCTTCATCGTCGAACTCGCCGGCATGTTGCCGCACGTTGCGCTGCGCGACGCCAAGGTGGAATCGCTCGGCGACGGGGCGTGGCGGGTGAGCGTCGAAGTCGCGAACGATGGCCTGCTTGCGACCACCACCGCGTTGTCGGCAAGGCTCCGCACGCCGCGTGGACTCCGCCTCGAGCTCGACCCCAAGGGTGCCACCATCGTGAGCGGCGAGCGGATCCAGGTCGTGGGTCAGGTTCCGGGCGGCGGGCGCTCGATGCGCCGGAGCTGGACCGTAGCGGGGTCGCGCGGCACGACCATGACGCTCACCGTGGACTCGCCCGTGACCGGGTCGGCCTCTCAGACCATTACCCTGCGGTGAGGCCAAACATGCGAGCATTTTTCCACGTTGGATTGCTGACGCTCGGCGCCTCGAATCTCCTCACTGCGCAGTCAACTTCCCCGCTGGGTAATCTGGCCGCGACCGGCTCGCCCCTGAATCCGAAAGTGGTGGTGGCGTGGGATCGTTACTACGACCACGGCGCGATTGGCGAAATCGGTCGGAGGTTGCAGGCCGCCCATCCCAACACCTGTCGGCTGTCGTCGATTGGAAAGAGCTACGAGGGTCGCGACCTATGGATGATCACGGTCACCGACTTCACCAAGGGGCAGGCCGATCGAAAGCCGGCGATGTACATCGACGGAAACATCCATTCGAACGAGATTCAGGGCACCGAGATGGCGCTCTACACCGCGTGGTACCTGTGCGAGCGCCGGGGCGAGGTGGCATGGATCGATTCGCTCCTCACCGATCGCACGCTCTACATCGTGCCGACGATCAACCCCGATGGCCGGGAGAACTACTTGAAGAGCGCGAACACGGCGTCGTCACCGCGGACGGGTCTCGTGCCTCGCGACAACGACGGTGACGGCCGGGTCGACGAGGACACGTACGACGATCTCGATGGCGATGGCAATGTCACCCAGATGCGCCGGCGCAATCCCAACGGTCGTTTCATCGAGAGCCCCGAGGAGCCGCGCCTGCTGGTGCCGGCGCCGCCGGGAACCCGCGGGCAATGGGAGCTTCTGGGCAGCGAGGGCATCGATAACGACGGCGACGGCGAAGTGAATGAGGACGGTGTCGGCGGTTACGACCCGAATCGCAACTGGCCGTGGCGATGGATGCCCAACTATGTGCAGGGCGGTGCCGACTACTATCCCACGTCGCTTCCCGAGACGCGCGCGGTCATCGATTTCGTCGTCGCGCATCCGAATATTGCCGGCGCGCAGAGCTATCACAACAACGGCGGCATGATCCTGCGCGGTCCGGGTTCGCCGCAGGACGAGTATCGACCTCAGGACGTGCAGGTGTTCGACCAGCTTGGCCGCGTCGGCGAGCGGATCCTGCCCGGCTATCGCTACATGATCGTGTGGAAGGACCTCTACATCGTCTGGGGCGGCGAACTCGACTGGTTCTACGGCGGGCGCGGGATCGTGACGTTCTCGAACGAGCTCTGGACATCGTTCAAGTTCTTCGAGAAGGCCGAGACCAACACCAACCGCTATGACCGCACCGACTATGAGTTTGATCGCCTGCTGCTCTTCGGCGATGCGTTTGTGCCCTGGAAGGCGTACCGGCATCCGCAGTACGGCGATATCGAGATTGGCGGCGCCAAGAAATCGTTCGGGCGCGCGGAGCCGGGCTTTCTCCTCCAGGCCGAGGCCCACCGCAACATGGCGTTCAGCCTTTTCCAGACCTGGCAGTTGCCGAAGGTCGAGGTCGATTCAGTGGCGTCGCGATCGCTCGGCAACGGCCTGACCGAGGTCACCGCGATCATCGCGAACCGTCGCATCGTCCCGACTCACACCCAGCAGGACGTCGAGAACAAGATTTCGCGCCCCGACTACGTGACGTTGGAAGGCGCTGCGGTTCTCGCCGGCTATCGCGTGGTGAACGACCGCAACGGACAGAGCATTGAGCAGGAACGCAAACCTGAACGCCTCGAGATCTCGAACATCCCGGGCAACAGCGTGCTCATGGTTAAGTGGGTGGTGCGGGGAAATGGCCCGTACACGGTCACCGTCGATTCCGAGAAGGGCGGCCGCGACAGCCATCGGGGTCGGTAGCCTCCGCGACCAGCATCCCGACCGGCGCGATTTGGATCCGGGCTGTGACGTTTTGGGTCGCTCGCAGGGTCCGGGGTGAATACGGTTGGTGTTGGATCGTCTCCTGCATGGCGGGTTTCCTTCTTCCTGGAGTTCTCATGATTCATTTCGGCCGACTGGTGCGCGTTGCCCTCCTCTGCGCAGTGGTCGGCGCGTGCGGCGACGACAACGGGACCAACAACGGCGGTGGCGACGACTCGAATACGCTCACTGCCACGATCGACGGCGCGGCGTTTACGGCCAACTCGTCGGTGACGGCGACGCAACTCGACGGTACGCTCACGATCACGGGCCTGGCATCCAACAATCGCGGAATCAAGATCGAGCTACCTCAGGTCACGCAAGCCGGGACCTACGACACTGGCCCGGGTTTCGGGGCGATCGTGACCTACAACATCGGTCTGACCCCCTACAAAACCTCAGTGAGCGGGGGATCAGGCACTGTGACCGTGACGAGTTATTCATCGACCCGTGTCGCGGGGACGTTCGCGGTCACGACCGTTGCGACGGGCGGCTCGGTCGGGAACCGGGTGATCACCAACGGCAAGTTCAACGTGAAGTTCTAACGGTCTTGCACCTGGTGATGCGCCCGCTGATCCGGCGCGGAGGTCGTGCATGACCACAAGACGTGCGTTCCTCGTCGCCGGCGGCACACTCGTGACCGCCGGTCGACGGCTACCCGGAATCCAGGCACGGGCGGCACACGACATCGTCTTCCGTGGCGGCACTGTCGTCGACGGCAGCGGCGCGCCGGGCTTTGTTGCCGACGTTGCCATCAGCGGATCGCGGATCACGAAAATTGGCCCTGCGATTGCAGGGCGAGGTCGCGAGGAGTTCAATGCGTGGGGTCGCGTTGTGTCGCCGGGCTTCGTTGACATCCATTCGCATGGCGATGAGTCGCTCCACGCCGATCCCCGCGCCGAGTCGTTGATCCGCCAAGGGGTGACCACCATTGTGGTGGGGCAAGACGGCAGCTCCCAAGGGGCAGGCCCAGGCGGCGACGCCTTCGCCCGATACCTCGATCAGGTCGACAGCTGGCACCCGGCTGTTAACGTCGCCGCGATGATCGGTCTGGGTTCGGTGCGGGGTATAGTCGTCGGAAACATCGACCGGCCGGCGACGCCTACTGAGCTATCCCGCATGACGGAGGCGGTGACGGCTGCGCTCGACGCCGGCGCTTGCGGTGCGTCATCCGGCCTGGAGTACACCCCCGGTGCGTTCGCGTCGGTTGACGAGTTGATCGAGCTAACACGTCCGTTGGCGTCACGTGGCCTGTGCTACGCGAGTCATATGCGCAATGAGGACGACCGCGTCGTCGAGGCGCTCGACGAAGCGATCGCCGTGGCCACCGGTGCGGGGTGCCGGCTGCAGGTGTCACACCTCAAGACCCAGGGGCCGCGAAACTGGGACAAGCTCGATACAGCGTTTGCCCGGATCGACGCGGCCGCTGCTGCCGGGATCGACATCGCCTTCGATCGATATCCGTACGTGGCATACTCCACCGGCCTCACCAACCTCTTCCCGGTATGGAGTCGTGACGGCGGTACCGATGCCTTCTTCGCCCGGCTGGATGGCGTCGAGTCGGCGGCACGGATCAAGGAAGCCACGCTCGCCAAGGTCGAGTCGATCGGCGGATGGGATCATGCGATGGTGACGGGCGTCCGCAACCCCGATGATCGGGCCCTTGAGGGTCAGCGACTCGGCGCGGCTGCAGCGCGCGCCGATATCGAACCGTATGCCTTCACGGTTGCCTTGCTGCGCCGCAATCGGGCCGCTGTCGGCATGGTCGGCTTCGCGATGAGCGAGCACAATCTTGAGCGGATCCTCGCGCATCCCCGGGGCATGGTGTGCAGCGATGGCGGAGCGATTGCGATTGCCGGTCCCGCCCGACGCGGGCATCCGCACCCCCGCGGGATCGGAGCGTTTGCGCGGGTACTCGGCCAGTATGTCCGCGAACGGCGGGTGCTCAGTCTCGAAGCCGCAGTGCACCGCATGAGCGGGTTCCCGGCGTCCCGCGCCGCGCTCCGCGACCGCGGACGGCTCGTCGTCGCCGCACCTGCCGATGTGGTGATGTTCAATCCCGACACGGTGCGCGACCTTGCCACCTTCGAGGATCCGTTCCAGTACGCCGAAGGCGTGGACGTGGTGACAGTGGCCGGCAAAGTTGCATTGGCGGCCGGTGAACGCCGCGGGTCGGGGAAGGGGCGGGCGCTGCGGATCGCAGCGGTGAGGCGGTAGGATGTCGCGCGCATTCGTGAAGGAAGATGATTTCGAACCGCCGCCGCGGTCGATTACGCTGCCACCTCGGGACGATCCATCGTTTGACCTCCTGGCCGCGGAGGCCCTGCTGGAGTCGGCCCGGATCGGCGAGACGGAGTATGCCGAACTGGCGACCGGGTATCCGTGGGGGGAACCCAGGCTCAGGCCGCATGTGGAGCGGATTCGCGATGACGCGATTGCTGCGGGCGATGATCGCCTTGAACAGGTTGCCGACCGCTATCTCGCGGTGGGCTCGCGTCGCAACAGGGGCAGGTGAGAAACACCTTGCAACAACGATTCGGGCACGTCGCTCACGGCGCAGTGCGCGCTATCGGCGCGTTGTCGAACCGGCGGAGGAACTCGGCGACCGTACGGACCGACCCAACATAAAATGCCGGCATCAGGTGGTCGACAGAGTCGCCGGGCCGATGGTAATCGGGATGATCTTCTTCGCCGAAGTACACAAAGGGGATGCCATGCCGGTGGAATGAGGCGTGGTCGGATTGCGATGTCCAGTCGTCGCCCGGACCCGCAGCCGGCGTGTCGTGACCCATGCGCAGCGTGACCGGTGCGCAGACAGCAGTCGCCTCAACCAACGGTGCGAGCGCGGGGTAGCGCCCCGGCCCGGCGGCGTACAGCTCGTTGCTGTCGTTGCGGCCGATCATGTCCATGTTCGCGTTGACAAGGATCCGGTCGAGCGGCACTGTCGGCGCCTCGACGAAATGCTTGCTGCCCCACATACCGCGCTCCTCGCCGTCCACTGCCGCGAACACGACGGTGTGTCGCGGTGGAGCGGCAATGAACATCTTGGCGAGTGCAACCAGCGCCGCTGCTCCTGATGCGTTGTCGTCGGCGCCATTGTAGATCGAATCGCCGCCGACCGCTCGACCCACACCGATGTGGTCGTAGTGCGCCGTCACGACAATGTATTCGTCGGGGCGCTCGGTGCCGCGCACCATGCCGACGACATTCCAGGCTCGCGTGATGCCGTCACGAGTTGGTATCACCGGGAACTCGTGCGTTCGTCCCGCTCCCACCGTCGCGAGTCCCACCGCGTCGAACCGTGCCGCGAGATAGTCTCGCGCACGGATCGCCTCCCTGGAACCGAACAGTCGACCCCGCATGGAATCATCGGCCAGGCGCGATACGTCGCGCATCAGGCCCACGGAATCGACGACCGCCAGCGGCGCACAGCTTCCCGCCGGGGGCGCGACGGGGACGACCTGGCCGGAGCCAGCGGGCGTGCAAGCAACAACGAGCAGGAGGGTGCCGATCAGCGGAATGGGACGCACGGGATGTCTCCTCAGAAGAACCGCGACAGGACGTAGATGACGAGGCCGGCGAAGCCGCCAACCAACGTTCCATTGAGTCGAATGAACTGCAGGTCGCGTCCCACGGCGAGCTCGATGCGGCTCGCGGCCAGCTCCGGATCCCAGTCGCGGACGGTGGCCGCGATCAGGTCGGCAACCTCGTGGCGATGCTGCTCGAGAAACGCCGACGCCACGTTGCTCAGGAATGCATCCACATCATTGCGCAGCTGCTCGCTCTCGGCGAGTGATTCCCCAACACTCACCAATGCCGCCTCCACAGGTGCCAGCGACGCCGCACCCGGATCTGCACGGTAGCGTGCGGCTGCCTTGCGCACCCGGTCCCAGATCGAGTCGGCCATATCGCCGATCATGGGGTGCGCAATCAGGTCGGCCTTCATCGCCTCGGCCTGTGCATTGAGCTCTGGCGAGTAGCGGAGGCGTTCGATGAACTGGAGCAGGAGATCGTCAAATCGGGCGCGCAGCGGGTGGTCAGGGTCGTCGGCAACTTGCGCAACGAACCGCTCGAAGCCGGACACCATCTTCGCCGCGACGGCGTCCTTGACCGGACCGGGAACCCAGCGGGGGCTCTCCTCGCGGACCCGCTCTCGGATTGATTCCCGTCCCGACTGCGCCGCGTCGCCGACAATGCGAAGTACCTGGTCGAGCAGGTCCTGGGGCCACGAGCCGGCGGTCGCGATCGCTAACACATCTCCCAGCAGCGGGGCGAGCTTGATCTTTTCGAGCCGATCTGTGGCACCGCGATGGATGAGGGCGCGCACCTCCGCGTCGGGCAGCACTTCGACCGTGCGGCTCAGCGCTCCCGCGAGCTGGTGCGAGAGGCGGGCGGCCTGATCGGGACTCGAGAGCCATTCACCCATTCGTGCCGCGGGGCGGATGGCCCGCAGCCGCGTGGAAAGTACCTCACGGGACAGGAAGTGGTTCTGCACAAAGTTACCGAGGATCCGGCCGATCCGATCCTTCTGGGTCTGCATGATCGCTGTGTGCGGAATCGGAATGCCGAGTGGGTGGCGGAACAAGGCGGTCACGGCAAACCAGTCGGCGATGCCGCCCACCAGCGATGCCTCGGCAGTCGCGCGTACGAAGCCGAGCCAGGGGTGGGCCGGCTCCAGGGCGTGAGCGATGACGTAAATCACGGCGGCCAGCACCAGGAGTCCGGTCGCTGCGAACTTCATGCGCCGCAGCGCGGCGAGGCGCGCTGCTTCTTCGGCGGGACCGAATGGCCGACTGGGAGTGCCGGGGGATCCGATGCCGCTGCTTGGACGTATTCCCTCAGGATCGTTCGTCGCCGACCCGTCATTTGGAGCAATCGTCGCCATGACGGGAAGTTAAGCGGGGACGGTCCGCCCTGAGCGTGATCGACGGGTGGTCCCGACACTCAAGCGCCGCTATTTTCCGGCCGCGATGCGTGGCATCGCACCCGGACAGGTGCTCGAGTGGTTGAAGAGGAACGCCTGGAACGCGTTTAGGCGGTTTACGCCGTCTCGAGGGTTCGAATCCCTCCCTGTCCGCTTCCGCAGTACCGATGGAGCCCCTTTCATGCTCATTCGCCGCCCCGACGACATCCCCACCCGCGAAATCACCGACGAATCGCTCTACGTCACCCGCCGATCGTGGCTCACGATGGCAGGAGTGGCGGCTGTCGGCCTCCTTCCCGCGTCACTCGCCGCGTGCGGCGGTGAACGAGCGTCTGCCACTCCGGGTGCAGCAGCCGGTACAGCAACCGGCGGAGGCGGCGACGAGATCACGCCGTACGACAAGGCGACGACATACAACAATTTCTACGAGTTCGGCACCGGCAAGGGAGATCCGTCCCGCAACGCGCACACGCTCCAGCCGCGGCCGTGGACGGTCATGGTCGATGGCGACGTCCGCAAGCCTGGTCGGCATGACCTCACCGCGCTACTTGCGGGCATCGGCACCGTCGACCGCACGTACCGGCACCGCTGCGTCGAGGGGTGGTCGATGGTCATTCCGTGGAACGGAATCCCGCTCGCCGACTTGATCCGCAAGGTGGAACCCGGCACCAAGGCGAAGTATGTCGAGTTCACCACGCTGTATGACACCAAGCAGATGCCCCAGCAGCGTTCGCGGACGATCGACTGGCCCTACGTCGAGGGGCTCCGGATGGACGAGGCGATGAACCCACTCGTATTGCTTGCGACCGGGATGTATGGCAAGACGATGCCCAATCAGAACGGTGCGCCGGTTCGACTCGTCGTGCCGTGGAAGTACGGTTTCAAGGGCGGGAAGTCGATCGTGCGCATTCGATTTGTCGAGGAGCAGCCGCTTAACACCTGGCAGCAGCTGATTCCCGGTGAGTACGGCTTCTACGCAAACGTCAACCCGGCGGTGGATCACCCGCGTTGGAGCCAGGCCCGGGAACGGCGAATCGGTGACTTCCTCAAAATTCCTACGCTGCCGTTCAATGGCTACGGCGCGCAGGTCGCGTCGCTCTACGCCGGCATGGACCTCAGGAAGAATTACTGACCGGATGACCGCTGCGCAGTGGGTCGGGCGCGTGGTGCGCCCGTTGGTCATCGTGCTTGGCGTGGTGCCGTTGCTGGTGCTGGTGCGCCGGTTTGTTGCTGACGACTTCGGCGCCAATCCCGCCGAGGAGATCGAGCACTTTACCGGAATGACCGCGCTGCTGATGCTGCTTGCGTCGCTCGCTGTGACACCGCTGCGCCGCCTCACGCGCATCAATGCGCTGGTGAAACTACGCAAGCCGATCGGGCTCTGGGCGTTCGGGTACGCAACGCTCCATCTCGGTTGCTACCTCGTCTTTGATCAGTCGCTGCTCTGGGGCGAGATCATCTACGATATCCTCGAGCGCCCCTACATCACCGTCGGGTTCAGCGCGTGGCTCATCCTCTCGGCGCTCGCTGCAACATCGAGCGCCTGGGCGATCCGGCGCCTCGGCAAGCGATGGGCGCCGTTGCATCGCATGGTGTACGTCGCCGCAACGCTCGGCATCCTGCACTTTCTGTGGCTCGTCAAGCTCGATGCGACAACGCCGGTGACGCTCGGCTTCGTACTGGTGGCGCTGTTCATCTATCGGCTGCCCGGGCGCGCTGCTGCGGCTCCCGGCCGGTCCGGGGGCGCACCCTAGCTGCGGCGTTCTATTTGCTAGCGCTTGGCGGCGAGGCCCTCTGGCGGCCAGCCGCCCCCTTTCCCTTCTCGCCCGGTCCCGACATTCTCAGTCATGGTTCCCCAACCATCCGCAGGCCAGTCCGGCCCATCACGATCCGTTCCCGAGGCTGCCACTGAGCTCGCCGCCTTGGCGGATCGGTGGCACTCCAGGCTGCCGGTACCAGCGAACTGAACCCGATCAGGAGCGTCCGATGACTGTCTCCGATGTCCTCGCGCTGCTCGACACGGAACGTGACGAGCGTGGCATTCGCAACTGGAAAAGGCTGGGCTCGAGCACCGGCGGGATGCGAACGTACGGCATCGGGCTCACGCGGCTGCGCAAGCTGGCGAAGAAGATCGGCCGCAGCCGCGAGCTGGCGCACGCCCTTTGGGCGACCGACGTGTACGACGCCAAAGTGATCGCACTGCTCATCGACGACCCGGCGCAAATCACCCGGGAGCAGGCCGAACGACAGGTCGATGAATTGGCGGGCGGCATGCTGGCGCACGTGTATGCCTCCTGCGACGCCACCCTCGCAAAGACGCCGTTCGTGGTCGAGCTTGCCGACCAGTGGGTCCGGAGCGACGACCCGGTACGGCGCGACTGCGGGTACGGCCTGCTCTACGAGGCGTCGAAGTTCACCGGCAAAAAGGCGCCGACCGACGCGTTCTTCCTTGGGCATGTCGAACGCATCGCCGACAATATCGCGGGCGAGACCGAAAAGGTCCGCCTGGCAATGGGCGCAGCGCTGATGGGGATCGGCAAGCGGACCGCCACGCTCAACAAGGCGGCGCTGAAGGTCGCGGAGGCGGTGGGACCGATCGAGTTCACGTCGGCCAGCGGTGAGTGTGATCCGTTCGACGTGGCCAAGCACCTGACCACCGACCGCCTGAAGGAAAAACTGGGGATATAGCTGCTCCGCCTCGGTATAGCATCATCCGCCACACCGCTCGCAGCCCACAAACTCGTGGGCGGGGGATCGCTTCGGGTTGCGCCACACGGCCGCCTCTTCATCGTCGGACAGCCGACGGAAAAGGCACTCCGCGAGATGAAGGCCCATGGCGTTACCGTGGTGGTGAATCTCCGCAAGCCGCCTGAATTGGCGGATGGCGGAGTGAGTCCCGGCAGAGAAGCGCCGGCTGGCGCAGGGATTTCAGGGTAAGGCCGATTTATGCTGCAGAATCAGCGGGTCTCTGTAGGTCCAATACTTGTTGGCGTGGCAGCCCGGAAGATATTGCGCGGCATCGTGCCTGTGACTACATTGTAAGCACACTGCTCAGGGGCCTGCGATGAAAACCAAGCTTGTTCCCATCGGCAACTCTCGCGGTATCCGATTGCCAAAGCCCTTTATTGAGGAGGCAGGGCTCGATGAGGACGTGGAGCTTGAGGTGCACGGCAACACCGTCGTCATTCGCCCGATCAGCTCAACGAGGGCCGGGTGGGCCGCGGCGGCCGCGGCGCTGGCCGCTACACAAACCGGCCTACTCGATCCCGAGGTGGCGACGGACTTCGATCGCGACGAATGGACGTGGTAGCGGCTCAGTCCGTTCGTCAGGGAGACGTGTTTCTGGTCTCGCTCGATCCAACGGTTGGACGAGAGATCCGAAAGACGCGACCGTGTGTCATTGTCTCACCGAACGAACTGAATCGGCACCTCAGCACGTTCATTATCGCGCCTTTGACGACCGGAACCCACCCGTATCCGTTTCGCATCCCCTGTCGGTTCGCCGGCAAGTCCGGCTTCGTCGTGCTCGATCAGTTGCGAACCGTGGATCGCGCGCGACTGGCGGGAAAGGCGGGCCGCGTGAGTCCGGCGACGCTGTCGCGTACGTTGGACGTGTTACAGGACATGTTCGCGCCCGCGTCAGCACGCTAACCTGCGGTTCTGCGGACAACATGGAGGTCCATCGATGAAGGGCGTCTTTCTTATCCTCGCGATCGTCGGGATTAGCGCCGGGGGTCCAGCGAGACCACACACCTCGTCCCCCGAGTCTGCCGCGCCGCGAATCATCATGCTTTACGGGGGTGTCCTGAAGGAGCCCATCTACCTCACCGACTGGCGGGAGAACCTCGATTTCATGTTGGCTGTATCGGAGCCCGTATCAGGGGCCGCGGCTCTACCCTCGGACAGCACCCAGCACATTGAGGTTGCCATGTATTGGTACGGGCCGACGTGGGAGCCGTATGTCCAAGACACCACGCGGCTCCGAACGCTCGATCCCAAGGATGCGCAACGGAGTCGGATTTACCTTGGCCACGCCAACCTTCGGCCGCTTCTAGTATTTCCCGGTGCGACGTCCGCCCGTCGCATTGCCGCCAAGGGGATCGAAATCTTGTCGAAGTACCACGTTCGCACGGAGTGGTGACGCACGCGCGCGAGAGTGCCGCATAGCCTGCGCGGATTGTGGTGCGCGGGGCTCGAACGCTCTACTTCATACGCCCGCGGCTGAATTTGGCCCGTTGACGAGACAAGAGCGGGGACTCGACCGACGATGAACGTGATAGCGACGATGGTCGGAAGCGGTGTCGTGCTAGCTGCGGGGTGCTATCTCCTGGCGCTTGGCGGCGGGGCCCTTGTGCGGCCAGACCGTACAAAGCGCTTCCTGGGAGGACTCGCGGGATCGGCGCGCATCCACTTCACGGAACTGGCATTGCGGGTGGTAAGTGGCTGCGCCCTCGTACTCACCGCACCGCGCCTCGCGTTCGGCCCAGCGCTCGCGATTTTCGGCTGGATCCTGATTGGCTCGTCCCTCGCTTTGGCCCTCCTACCGTGGCGGTTGCATCACCGATTCGCGGCATGGTCGGTGCCGCAGGCGACCCAGCACATGCCGCTCATCGGAGCTGCGTCGATTGCCGGGGGCTTGTTCTTGATCGGCGCACTCCTCCTCCCACGCCTCGCTGGCTAAGGGCGGATCCATCACAAGCGAACTGAGCGGTTGGTCGCGAGTGTGACCACGCCCCTTTCCCTTGGGACCCAGTTCCGGCATTCTCAGTCATGGTTCCCCCACCACCTGCAGGCCAATCCGGCCCGTCACGATCGATTCCGGAGGCTGCCGCCGAGCTCGCCGCGCTGGCGGATCGGTGGCGCAACTCGAAACTCAGCGAGAAGCAGTCGTTTCAGTCGTGGTTCACCGAGCTCTGCGCCGCACTCGGCGTGGAGCGCCCGGGCCCCGACCACGGTGACGCCTATTGCTTCGAGAAGCCAATCCGGGTGTTGCGCCCCGACGGCAGTGACGGCCAGGGGTTCATCGACTGCTGGAAGGCCGGTCACGTTGCCGTTGAAGCCAAGGCCACCGGCTCGGCGGGCACCAACGACGTTCCACTCCGCAAGGCGTTCAAGCAGCTCAGCGACTATGTGTCCGCAGAACCGGGGACCATCCCGCCATACCTGATGGTGGTCGATGTCCCGCGCGAGCTGATCGTGTGGGAAGGGTGGGGGAAGCCGTTTGGCGGCTTTGCGGCTGGCCGACGGATCGCGCTCGACACGCTGGCGTCCCGCCCCGACGACATCGCCCTGCTGCAGGACATCCTGAGCCGACCGGCGGTGCGCGACACCCGCGGGAAGGCGCAACAGGTGACACGGGATATTGCCGGCAAGCTGGCCCAGCTCTCCGCGACTTTCGAAGGTCGCGGCTTCGCACCGGAACGCGTCGCGCGCTTCCTGATGCGTTGCGTCTTCTGCTTCTTTGCCGAAGACGTCGGCCTGCTGCCGAAGGAGCTGTTCAAGCGCACCCTGCAGACCGCGCGGGGGTCGGGCGACGGCGAGCATGTCGCGATGGTGCTCACCGAGCTCTGGCGGAAGATGGACACCGGCGGAATGTTCGGCGCCGACCTGATCGACCGCTTCAACGGCCATTTCTTCCAGAGTGTCGAGGCGTTGCCACTTGAGCCGGCCGACATCACGCTGCTTATCGACGCGGCGGGGTTCGACTGGAGTGCCGTGGAACCATCGATCTTCGGCACCCTGCTGGTGCGGGCACTCGAGCCAGCCGAGCGTCACAAGCTGGGGGCGGAATACACGCCGCGGGAGTATATCGAGCGGCTGGTCGAGCCGACGGTGGTCGAGCCGCTGCGCGAGCGGTGGACGGCGGTGCAGGCGCGGGTCACGCAGCTGGAGGAATCGGGGAAGAAAAAGGAGCAGAAGGCCGCGCTCCAGGAAGTGATGGACTTCCATGAGTGGTTGCGTGGGCTTCGGTTTCTCGATCCGGCGTGCGGCAGCGGCAATTTTTTGTATGTCACGATGGCGGCGGTCAAGCGGATCGAGCTCGAGGTGCTGCGCGAGATCGCGCGGCTGAGCGGAGGCCAGGAGGGGCTGGTCCTCGACGAGGTCCACCCGCGGCAATTTTACGGGATAGAAGTCAACTGGTGGGCGCGGGAGATTGCGGAACTCACGCTGTGGATCGGCTATCACCAGTTCTGGCGTGAGCATCATGGTGGGCGCACGCCGCCGGTGCCGATTCTGGATGTCAACGCTCTTGCGAAATGTTACCACACTGATCGTTTGAAATGTCACCACCCGGGTTACTCCGCCTTCGGTTCGGTTGGCGGCTGGGGGCGGAGGAGCCCTGCGCGCCGTTTCTCTTTGAGCCGATAGCTCTCGCCTTTAATGCTCACCGTCGTCGCGTGGTGCAGCAGGCGATCGAGGATGGCTCCCGCAATGACGGTGTCGCCAAACACCTCGCCCCAGGCACCGACATGCTGATTGCTGGTCAGCAAGATCGAGCCCCGCTCGTAGCGCCGGCTGATCAGCTGGAAGAAGAGATTGGCGCCCTGGCGATCGATCGGGATGTAGCCGATCTCGTCGATGATCAGCAGCTTGGGCTGGGTGAGCAGCTTGAGCCGCTCGTCCAGACGATTCTCATACAGCGCCTTGCTCAGCAGCGTGATCACCGCCGCCGCCGTGGTAAACATGGTGCGATGCCCCCGGGCACACGCGGCCATCCCGATCGCAACGGCGAGATGCGTTTTGCCCACCCCCGGTGGCCCGAGCAGCAGCACATTGTCCCCGTCCTCCAGAAAGCGACCCGTGGCCACCTCCTTGATGATCTTGGGGTCAATGGAGGGCTGAAACTTCCAATCAAAGGTCTCGAGCGTCTTCTGAAAGGGAAAGCGCGCCATGCTGATCCGCATCGCGAGATGCTTTTCCTGCTTCGAGTGGAGCTCCAGCGCCAGCACCTCGTCGAGGAAGTCACTGTAGGCAAGCTCGCGTTTCGCGGCCTGCTCCAGCAGCGTGTGCAGCTCGGCCTCGACGCGAAAGAGTTTGAGGCGCTGACAGTGCGCCGTGAGGCGCTCCAGTTGCGGCGTGCTCATCCGACACACTCCTCGACCAGTGCCGCGTACACGGCCAGATCCCGCACCTCGACGTCGGGGGTCAGCGGGTAGGCGGGGTCCCACCGCGGGGGCGCGGGCGGCACCGTCCGACGCGGCGCCCCAGGCACTCCGATATAGTGGGCGGGCTCCATGCGCACCTGATGCCGACCCAGGCGCGGATGGCGCGCGATCAGCGTGTCCCCGAGGCGAATCTCATAGACGTCGGTGTGCTGATGCACGGTGACCGTCGCCCCGACGTACCGCACGGGCACCGAGTAGCGACTGCCTTGAATCGCGACGAGCGCGTCGCGCGGCACGATCCGATGCCGCACCAGCTCCCGCACGTAGGGGGGCGGGCATCGAGCGGCCGCAACTGCTCCGCGGCGAAGCGCGTCAGGGGCACTTCGTGCGTGGTGCCGTGCACCCGCGTATCGGCGATCGTCGTTGCCCACTCCAGGAGCCACGCATTCAAGTGGGTCCACGAGCCGAAGCGCTTGCCGGCGAGCGCATTGCGCTTCACATACTTGACGCCGGATTCCACTTTGCCCTTGGTCTGCGGGCGGTAGGGCCAATGCGCCCACGGGGTGAAGCCGTAGTACGCGGCGAAGTCGGCGTAGACGGGATGCCACACCAACTGCTCGGCGGTGTGCTGCAGCACGGCCGCCTTCAGATTGTCATGCACGATGCTGTCGGGCACCCCGCCGAAATGCTGGAAGGCCTGCTCGTGGCCCGCGAGAAACGCCCCCTGGCGCGCATGCGGCGTCGCGTAGGCAATGCTGCGACGCGAGTACCCGAGCACGTAGGCAAAGATCTGCGCGGGCACATAATCGGCACCGATCCACAGGCGACACTGCCCGAAATCCACTTGGGCTTGCTGCCCCGGCGCGGTCTCGAAGCGGACCGTCGCCGACGCACCCGGGTGCGCGGCCACCCGCAGGGGCCGCACAAAGCGGCGCACCACCACGGCGGAGCCTCCGAAGCCCTGCGCCTGCAGCTCGCGGTGCAGCACCGCACTATTGAAGTCCACCTCCGGGGCCCGCGCCCCGAGCCACTCCGCAAACGGGGCCAAGCTCCCACGGCCCGCCCGCCCGTCGCGCGGTCGGTACCCGCCCCGGGCGCGCCACGCCCGAATCGTCTGGGGCGCCACCCCGTAACTCCGGGCCAAGGCCCGGATCCCCTCGCCACGCCCCAATCGGGCGAGCACCTCGTCGACAATTTCGTGCTTCAACATCGGTGACGCTCCTGTCGGATCGGTCACCGTCAAGCCTACCCTACCCGTCTGCGCCCGCTCCATACACCCCTCCCACGTGGGGGTGGTGACATTTCAAACGATCACTGGTGGGTAAGTTTCGCACGATCGCTGACATCTGGAAGACACCGGCACGATCGAGTGTCGCGATGCGATTCTGGCGTGGGATGAGATCGTGCATCGGCCGGAGAAGGATTGGCAGGATCCGACGGACCGGCTCGTCAATCCGGTGACCGGGAAGCTGGTGCCTGACCCGGCGGCCAAGTTGCCGTATATGGAGTATGTCGGTGCCAAGCAGGCGGAATGGCCTAAAGCTGACTTTATCGTTGGGAATCCGCCGTATATCGGTGATACCGCGATGCGTGAAGCGCTCGGAAGTGGATATGTCGACGCAATTCGTTTGGTGCATCCGGAACTGCCCCCTGGAATCGACCTCGTCATGTATTGGTGGTGGCGAGGAGCGATGAGGGTTGTCAGTGGTGCGACGTTGCGATGTGGCTTGATCACAACCAACTCAATCGTGCAGCAAAGAAACCGTGCTGTGGTATCGAAGGCTCAGGACGCGTCTGCGGAAATAGTCTGGGCCGCCCCTGACCACCCTTGGGTCGACGACGCGGACGGTGCTGCGGTCCGAGTGGCGATGACCGTTACCGCCTCGGGCAGGCCTGGGGTGGCGTTGGCCACCGTGAGTGAGGATGGAACCAGCCACACTACCCGGCGTGTGGCGGGATTCAATCCCGATCTGACCGCCGGCATTGATGTCACGTCGACTGGCAGCCAGCGGATGCTGGCCAATGATGGTCTCGCCTTCGCTGGCTTCCAGCTTTATGGCAATGGATTCGTGTTGGACGCTGATGAGGCGATGTCGATACTGGCGGCGGATCCAATTAATGGCGAGGTGATCAAGCCGTACCGTAACGGTCGGGATTTTACCTCCCGGCCTCGGGGCGTTTACGTCGTCGATTTCGCCTTGCGCTCGGAGGCCGAGGCACGCCGCTATCCAGTGCCCTTCAACTTGGTGGCCGATAGGGTGAAGCCGGTGCGTGACAGCAACCGCCGGGATAGCCTTCGCACGGGCTGGTGGCGGTTCGGCTATCCTCGAGTTGAGCTCAGAGAGGCGATTGCGGGGACGTCACGATTCATTGTTACACCGGAGACAGCTAAGCATCGATTTTTTCTCTTTGTCGACATTGCCATCGCTCCCGACAACATGCTCACCATCGTCGCGAGTTCTGATCCGTTTGTGCTCGGTATTCTTTCTAGTTCGCCTCACTGCACATGGGCGCTCGCCACCGGAGCACGCCTGGAAGACCGCCCGAGATATACGAAGTCGCTCTGCTACCATCCATTCCCCTTTGCGGATCCCGGCCCCGACCTTCGAGACCAAATCGGCGCCATTGCTGAGCGCCTCGACACTCACCGGAAGGATGCGATCGCGCGGGATGAGACGGTGACGGTGACAAAGATGTACAACGTTGTTGAGAAGCTCCGGAGCGGCGAGGCGCTGACCGCCAAGGAGCGGAAGATCCACGAGATCGCTGCGTGCGGCGTCCTCAAGGATTTGCACGACGACCTCGATGCGCTTGTTGCCGAGGCATACGGCTGGCCGTGGCCCATGGAGCGCGAGGAGATTCTGGAGCGGTTGGTGGCGCTCCACGACGAGCGTGTGGAGGAGGAGAAGCGCGGGATCATTCGCTGGCTCCGGCCCGAGTACCAGATTCCGCGCTTCGCGCTTAAAGGTGCGGCGGCTGAGCTGGACCTCGGGGAAGGCGACCCTGAAGCCGACGACGAATCGGTTGCGCCGCTGCTTTCGTGGCCCGCAACGGCGGTGGAACAGCTCGAGGCGCTCGCGGCGCTCGTGGCCCGAAAACGAGTTACCGTTGACGATGCGTGCGCCGCGTTCGAGCGGGCGGATCCGAAGTTGGTCGCCCGGCACTTGGAGACGCTGGCGATGCTGGGAGAGATTGCGGAGGAGGACGGGTGGTATGGGGGTGTGGGGCTGGGTGGATGACGTTGCCCGTGAGGCAGGCGTTTGCAGTGTAGCCGAGTTATGCTGCAGGAGCAGCGGCCCGTGCAGGTCCAATACTTGTTAGGCCTCTTGCCCCCCCACTCCTTGCGAAGCGTATAGACCCGGTATATACATCAAGTGTGGCCGCTGACATCTTCGACCGCCTCGCCCAGTGCACGGGCTTCGAATGGGACGCGGGCAATGTTCCCAAACTTCAGGCGCGCCACCACGTGACCCGTGGAGAATGCGAACAGGTCTTCTTTCAGGAGCCGTTGCTCATTGCCCCAGACCCGCGCCACTCCCGAGTCGAAGAACGGTGGGCGGCCTGGGGCGGGACCGCCGAGGGTCGCCTGCTGGCGGTCATCTTCACCCTTCGCGGTGACCGCATTCGCCCACTCTCGGCCCGAAACATGAATCGCAAGGAGCGCCACCGATATGCCGCAAGCCAAGTCTAAACTCAAGCCGATCCCGAAGTTCGCGTCCGAAGCGGCCGAGCAGGCGTTCTGGGCCACAGCGGACACGACCGAGTATTTCGATTGGTCGCAGGCTCGGCGTGTCGTGTTCCCCAGCTTGAAGCCGACCACGACCCCGATCTCCATGCGGCTGCCCGAGACCCTGCTCACCGACCTGAAGCGGTTGGCCAATGAACGAGATGTACCCTACCAGAGTTTGATGAAGGTCTATCTCGCCGAACGGGTCGCGGAAGAACGTGGCCGTCCCCGCCGCAAGGCAAAGGCCTAACCGGCAAATGCAGCGGACGAGCGCGCCGTGGATGCGGCTGCGCCGCCCACGCGCTCGCCGCTGATTTGCAATACGTTATGTGGCCTCGACCGGCCAAAGGCTGTCTCCCACACTTGCTAGCGACGATTCATCGCCGGAGTTCCCGCCGCATGCGCACCTGGCACGTCTTGACCCTAGGGCTTCTTTCCGCGGTCCCCCCGCGGGCACCCGTCACGCGGTACCAGATGGATGTTCAGGAAACCCTGACGATGGATGATGGGGAGGATATCCTCACCGACACGTTGTTCGTCTCTGCCATCATCCGACTTACCGAGAGTGATTCAACGACAGGCAGAGTGGCCGCCTTCGTCGTGGAGTCCGCATCCTTTCGCCACACGAATGGTCAAGGCGGAAGTCCTGCGATGGAGGAAGATCCAGCCTCCGTCGGACTGACGGCACGATTCCACTTGGTACCCGGGCGTCCCGCCGCAGTGGTGTCCGTCCGACTGGGCGCCGACGTGGCGGCCATGCCGCTCACGCCGAATGGAAACCCTCCGGGACGAGCGAGCGGCTACATCAGTTCCTCCTTCATGTATCTCTTCCCGCAACTCCGCCCGTCGCTCCAGCCTGGCGATCACTGGGCCGACACCACACGGATGAACGGTGGCTCCACGGTGAGCGCGTGGGATGTTTTGAACGAGGACGCGGGGGTCTACCAAGTTCGGCGCCTCGAAACCAGCACAGCAGACGCCGCAGTGGAGACAGGCCGTGTCGTTTCTTCGTCTTCCACCACGAGTGAAATGCGTACAACGGTCCGGGGGCCAGTAGTCAGCACCACGATTGCCCAGCACGGCAAGATCACAATCACCGATTCTGAGGAGCCACACCTCCTGATCACCTCCAGATCGAGAATAGCTCGGATTGTCCGACTGAACTAGGCCCTGGCGTAGTGGCCACATAACCTGCGCTTGCTGCTGTCGAGGCCAAGCGGTTCGGCCGCCGCGCTGTAGTCTTATGTGAGGAATGCGGCGGCCTCACCTGGCCTCGCAGCAGAAGCGCAAGCCGTTAGAGAGCAGCGTACCACATCCGCGTGGAGCCATCGATGCAAGGTGATGCCTCAATGCCAGAAGACACCCTGATGGCGGCCATCCGTGAACTGCAATCTCTTTCACGGATTCCGATTCCGATTTTCAGGGTGCCACCTTGGGCGGCCGTGCGCGCAGCGTTGCCACCGGGGATCACACTGCCCCAAGGTACGGTGCATGTGCTCGTGGACTTTGACATCGATGTGACGGGTACTGTCGTGCGCGCCAGCGTTGGCGATGTCCCCGCCTCCATGTCGTCACGGCATGTCGTTGCCGCGTGCGTCGGGCCAGACGGCAAGATGGCGATCCAGCCGCCGCTCGATGCAGCGAGCCCCGAGCTGGCACAGGCAGTTGCCGCTGGACATCTCGGCGCGAAGTTCACGCCCGGCGAGCGGGATGGGCACGCCGTGTCAGTGCGGAACTACCGGATGGGTATTGAGGTGCCGCCAGCAGCGCTCCGAAGCAGCGCAACTCTCTAACCTGCGCTTGCTGCTGTCGAGGCCAAGCGGTTCGGCCGCCGCGCTGTATTCTTTGTCAAGGAATGCGGCGGCCTCACCAGGCCTCGCAGCAGAACCGCAAGCCGTTAGCACGCATCGCCGGGAACCGTATGGTCCCCAGGTAACGCAGGCATCGTTTACCCCGTTTTGGCGGCGCTGTTGTAGCTTCCGAGGTCCCTTTGCTGGCGAGGCTGGCCATGGTTCTGCATGTCGAAATCGAACAGGAAGTTGACGGACGGTGGCTTGCCGAGGTGACGGATCTCCCCGGCGTAATGGCCTATGGGGTCAGCCGGCCGGACGCCGTTGCGCGTGTACAGGCACTCGCCCTTCGCTCGCTCGCTGAACGACTGGAGCACGGCGAAGCCATCCCCGAGTTCCTTCAGGTCGCTTTCGAGGCGGCGTGAGCTCCTGGGGCGCGGCAAAGTCCAAGCGCGTCCTGGCCGCCCTGCTCCGGCTTGGTTGGCAGATCAAACGGGAGTCCGGTAGCCACCGTGTGCTGCGCCGCGCGGGCTGGCCGGATTTCGTGTTTGCATTCCACGACAGCGAAGAGATCGGGCCGCGGATGCTCGTCCGTATCGCGCGACAGACTGGACTGACTCCCGACGATCTCTGATTCGATGCGTTCTAACAAGCGCTTGCTGCTGTCGAGGCCAAGCGGTTCGGCCGCCGCGATGCACTCTTTATCGGTGGAATGCGGCGGCCTCACCCGGCCTCGCAGCAGAACCGCAAGCCGTTAGCGCGCCACGAACCTCCTCACCTTCGGGAATCTCTTGCGACTTCTGGCCTTGGCACTTCTGATGGCATTCGGCCCCCTCGGGTTGGCCGCCGGTCAGGCCACCAGCCGGGTCGAGCGAGCCCAGCGAGGAGACACCCTCGTTCTCCGATCCATCGGGCCCGGCCAGTGGGGAACACCCAAGGTGGCCACCGAAGTCCTGCGCATTAGCGGCCAATCACCCAACAATCCCTTTGGGATTCTCGGTGAAGTCGCCCTGCTCCCGGGTGGGCGCGTCGTCGTGTACGATCAGCGTGGTACAAACGGCCCCGCACTCCAAGTCTTTGACAGCACCGGACGCTTCGTCAGAACCGTCGGGCGAGTCGGTGATGGCCCTGGGGAATTCCGCACAGTGAGTGCTGGTCTCGCTGTCGACACCGACGGGAACTTGCTCCTGTACGATGGACAGCTCATGCGCGTCAATCGGTACCGGGTTACCGGAAAGCTTGCGGGGACGAACCGTTTGCTTTCCGCTGCAGGAGGTATGGGGCAACCGCATATCGTTGCCGGCCCGAATGGGTCCTTCTATGCGCTGTCGATGTTTCGGCCCACCAATCATCGGGTACTGAGTCAATTGGATGTCTTTGGGTACATCCGTTATGCGCGCGATGGGAGTGCTCAAGATACGGTACCCCCGCAACATCTTTGGTATTCAGGCGAGACGATCACCGACTATGACCCGACGAACACGTGGACGGTCCACTCAGACGGGCGCATCGTGGCGATGCGAACCGATCTGCTCGGATTCTTGATCACGGGACGCGGCCGCCCGACGCTCGTCGAATTGGCTGGTGGGCCGCCTACCTTCAGCTCGGTTGAACGCCGAGAGCTGCAGGGCATTCAGGACTACGTCGAACGCACGACACCGAAAGAAGGCGGCGTAGATCGGAAGCATGGGGTGATTCCAGAGCGGAAGCCTGCCGTCAGGGACATGGTCGTTGATCAGAACGGCAGGGTGTGGCTCCGGCGATCGGCCCCATCCATCCGGGTCGCGCCACGGCCCGGGGCTTTTCAACGACCGAAAGCTCCACCACCGCCGCCCCGCAATTTCGCCGAACCCCAAGTGTGGGTGGCATTCACGATCGGCGGCACGTATCTGGGCGAGGTGCACTTTCCGCTCGGCACACGGATCAAGGCGTTCGGAAGGGACATCGCGTGGGGAGTCGTTCTATCCGGTGATGACGAACCCCAACTTGTGAAGTACCGCATCCCCGGGATTGGCTCACTTCGCAAGTGAGGAGCGCGAACCGCCAAAGGGGCGCTCTAACCTGCGCTTGCTGCTGTCGAGGCCGAGCGGTTCGGCCTCGCAGCAGAAGCGCAAGCCGTTATGCCGCAGACGGGCACGTGGGGCAATCTGCAACTTTGGGGGTTCACATGGCTCGTTACAAAGTCCTCAAAAGTGTGGCGCATAGCTTCGCGCATTCATTCGTCAGCCTGATGAACTATCACGAGGACGACTATGTCATGGGGTACCTACTGACGGAGGCGCGTCGGAGTGGTCAAAGCCGCCTCATGGTGGACATTCTTTCAGGCCACGCCGCTCCGCATGTCTTGATGACGACGCCGGTTGCCGCTTCGGTGCGAGCGTATTGCGACTGGTTCCCGGACCTCGTCGCAGCCCACGGTACGGATATGCGGTTCATTCACGCTGCTGCGATGGAGATCGTTTTCGACCTTGCTGTGCACCGCGCGGTGCGTGGAACCAGCCTTGTGGAATCGCCCTTCGCCTGCCGAGTTTCGATCACGGACGACCGCGGCAAGTCGTGGGACGCCGAGATTCGCGACTGGTGGTACCCGGGAGCAACCGGCCCGGCCGGGGGGACCGCGAGGCGACGCGGGGTGATTCGGCGCCTTGTGGGTCTACTTCGTGGATGGCATGGCGGCGGCCCGCAGGTGCGGTTTCAGGCTGCGGCATAACAAGCCAATGCAGCGGACGAGCGCGCGCCCATAATGCGGCTTCGCCGCGAGCGCGCTCGCAGCTGATTGGCAAGTCGTTATGCCGACTGAAACGCGGGTGGTATCGAATAGATTGGCGCGGTTGATTCCCTTGGAGACGAGACCATGACGTTGTGTGTTTGCATTGCCACCTGTGTACTCGCATCAGCGTGCTGCGCTGCCAGCCCTCTTGTCGCCCAGACAACGTTGCCGGTCCCCTCGGTGCGTCTTCGCGATTCCCCCATCTTCGCTCCGCTATACAGGCTAGGCTCGCCGCCGCCTCACGCTCCATCGGGCTTCGGTCATCCACCTGCGGGCAGTAGCCGGAACCCGACACCCCACGCATACGCAACCAGCGAAACGCAGTGTCCGATGCGGGTGTTCACGCCGGATTCGACAAAGCAGGACCGCATGCCAATCGCCAGGCTGGATACGACAAAGGTCGAGCGGATGCCGGTCGCCGGCGCGGCGTGCAGCAATCCATTGCAGCCGCAGACACGGCCACGATAGCGGCGGCATAACCTGCG